>JBAZNU010000004.1 GCA_041649015.1 Ignavibacteria bacterium | reverse complement strand
GTAACCTGCATCTGTTGTGGAGAAGGTTATTGGCATTGTGTTGCCTTCGTTTGTTAAATTCGTTGGCAGTGTGAATGCGATGCTGATCTGTCTGTTTGGCTGACCTGCGAGAAGGAATTTACCTGCATTGGTGGCTCCTTTATCGACTGTTGTGGCTACACCTGCAACGATGTCGTTACCAAAATCAAGATCCTGTGTACTGGATACTGTAATGTGTGTTATTACTGTTCCCTTTGCATTAATTTGTGATGTTACGGGAACCTGCTGAGCAAAAATGTCTTTAGAGACTACTAATGCTAAGACTACTGCGATTGCTAAGAAGAACTTTTTCATTTTGTTACCTTTCAATTTATTTTTAATTTTTATTTTAATTTTAAGTGTCTACATATCACATTACAAACACCGTGCCATAAAAATACTGCGAAAATGGATAAAAATTGAGGTTTCTTATTTACGTACTATAGTCATACCACTATGTATAAAGTAAGGAGACTATGTTATGTTCAATCAGTAAAAAAATAGTAATTAAAATATGAAGATTGATATTTTTAGAAGTACGAGAAATGTCAAATTTAGGCTCTAAATCGGCAATAGATTAAGAAAGTTGAGGTGTGATAAAAAGAAAACGACCTGAGTTCAGGTCGTTTTCTTATGTAAATCAAATTATACTAACTAAACGAAGTCACCATACTTCGTTTCTATCAATTCAGTTAAAGCAATCTTACCCTGCTCGTCATTCGGCGGTACACCATGCCATCTGTAATCGTCTTCCATGAATGATACGCCGCGTCCCATTTTTGTTGTTGCGATTATTACTGACGGTTTACCTTTTACGTCTTTAGCTTTTTTAAAAGTATCAAGAATATCCTTCATATTGTGCCCGTCCATTTTAAAAACTTCCCAATTGAATGATTTAAACTTGTCCGCCATTGGGTCAAGATTCATAACCTTCTGTACTCTGTTGTCAATCTGACAGTCATTCTTATCAACAATCATAATCAGATTATCTGTTTTATGATGAGCCGCTGTCATTATTGCCTCCCAAAGCTGCCCTTCCTGAAGCTCGCCGTCGCCGTTAATGCAAACAACTTTGTTAGGTTTATTTTCCAGCTTTAAAGCTAAAGCAGTTCCTACTGCTATAGAAAGTCCCTGACCGAGAGAACCCGATGCAATTTCAATTCCAGGCAAACCGTGAGTCTTTAGAGGTGCAGGATGCCCCTGCAATCTTCCGTTTACTTTTCTTAGCGTCTTGAGCTCTTCAAGAGGATAATAACCTCTGCGTGCAAGTGCTGCATACCAAACTGGGGCTATATGCCCTATTGATAGGTAAACATAATCTCTTCCTTCAAAATAAGGATTTTCATTGTCTATGTTTAACAAGTTGAAATACAGGGCTGTGAATATATCCGTCATTCCAAGCGGCCCGCCTGAATGTCCTGATTTTGATATTAAAAGCATGTTTATAATATCACGTCTTATTTGTCGTGCCATTACATTAAGTTCATCTGTTGTCTTTAGTCTTGGATTCTTACTCATTATAAGTTTAAAATTTAATTAATTTGATTTGATTTAAAATAAATAAACCAAAAATAAGTGATATTAATTCATTTGCTTTTTTGAGATTTTGATGATTTAATAATCGCAAGAAACGGTCTTATGTGCTTAAGTAGTATTATAAGCGATAACACAATAATTAAGGTTATCATAATATTTGTATCAGAAACCGCTTTATTTATTAGAGGATTCAAAATATAATATGCGACGGGTAATAAAAGCGTAGCTGCAATATTTCCAATATGTATATTCCGTTTTACACCGTAAGAAATCATAAAAAGAACACACCAAATTAGTAGTGCCCATGGTTCAACCGCAGCACATATTCCTGCTGCTGTTGCAAGCCCCCTTCCACCTTTAAACTTAATCCAAACAGAAAAATTATGTCCGATAATAATGAGTGCTATCGGAATTAGAATTGTTTCTAAACTGTAACCTGCAACTGATAGAAAGATAAATGCCGGTATAAATCCCTTTAAAAAATCAACGGCTAAAACTATTCCGCCTGTTAATTTTGAATTTGTTACTTCGTATGAATTAAGCGCTCCAACATTTCCCGACCCCTCTTTAATTATGTTTTTTCCGTGGCTGAATTTAAGTACCAGATATGCTGTCGGAACAGAACCTATCAAATAAAACAGGATACACAAAAGAATATATTCGGGGTAATGCATTATTTATATCGGTCTGACGACGATTATCCCTGTTTGCTTCTTATTGATTTTAAGATATTCTTTCAGTTCTTCGTTTGAAATAACTATTTCACCCTTTGTTATTGAAGCATGCATAAACTTTGTCTTTCCGTCTTCTTTGAATATAAAACCTGTATGAGTAACATCAAGCCCTTCGATGTTCGTTGTCGTTGCAACTATATCACCTGTCTGAAACTTATCATAATACTTATCAACCTCACCCTTCTTAATATAATAAAGGTTTCTTTTATTCATGTTTTCTTCTATTAATTGCATCTCGTTTATATAATCGCCATTCCCTTTTAGTTGCTTATAAGCATCTGTATGTGTTGTCATGAAGTCAATTTCCTTATCGTAAGGCTCACCTCCGATTTCTTCCGTAATATCCTTTACAAGTCCCTTTTCCTGATTATCGAAAATCCAGTCAGTAAAATAATGAAGTCTTGAAGGGTAACCATTTATCTCGCCGTTTCTGTATCTTATCTTTTGGAGTTCGTTTTTATAACTTTCAAAGTTTATTGTTCCTTTCTTGATAATGTTTGATATGGCAAGCACATTTTCTACAAATGTTACACAGTCAAGCCCTGAAATCTTAATAACAAGTTTTTCATTGTTTACATCTTTGTCAAGCGTCCCTGCAGTATATTCTACACCAAGAAATGATTTTCCTACTACTGCTATTATTTCCGAAATATCTGAATTTCCCAATGAGGCGTCAAAACTATTCAGTTTCTTCTTCACTTCTTTTATCTCATAATCGTCATCCGCAACGGAATTCGAACTTAAAACAAAGACGGATGCTGTTATTATCACGCAAAAATAAAAAGTCTTTATAATGAATTCTTTTATACTTATCATATTCTTGAAATTTTACTAATTTACAAACAAACAAATTAAACTTAAATGAACATGCGCAATAATAATCTGTATATCCGTAAAGCCCAAAAATCAGATTCGAGATACATAATAAAACTTATAACCGAACTCGCCGAATTTGAGAAACTTACTCCACCGGAAAAACAGGCACAAAAACGTTTAATCTCTGATGCCTTCAAAGCAAAGCCGTTATTCAATATTCTAGTTGCAGTTGAAAAGAATGAGATTGTTGGTTATGCTTTTTATTTCTTCACTTATTCTACTTTTCTTGCTAAACCAACTTTATACCTTGAAGATATTTTTGTAAGCGAAAAATACAGGTATGAAGGAATCGGTAAAATGCTATTTGATAAATTATTAAGAATTGCAAAAAGTAAAAAATGCGGAAGACTCGAATTTACAGTCCTTGACTGGAACAAAAATGCAATTAGATTTTATAAAAATTATAACGCTAAGATAATGAAGGAGTGGTTGCCGCACAGAATCACACTGTAAAAGTTTTCTTTCTTAGAATTCGGATGCATCCCTTTGATACTGTGAAGGACTACCAATAATCGGTTCTTTTGTCAAATCCTCGAACCTCGTTATCTCCTCGAGAAATACAAGTCTGAAGTCTCCGGGAGGACCGTTCCTTTGTTTTCCTATCACTATATCTGCTCTTCTTTTTACTTCTTCATATTTAGCCATGTCATCTTTTGGTGGAGGTGAAACTAAGAATTCCCTGTGAATAAATATAACTACGTCAGCATCCTGTTCTATTGCACCGGATTCTCTCAGGTCCGAAAGTTGAGGTCTTTTTTCCTTCTTCTGTTCTATCCCCCTGTTTAGCTGAGCAGCTGCAACAACCGGTATATCAAGCTCTTTTGCAAGTGCCTTCAGACTTCTTGATACGTGAGCTACCTCAAGGTCTCGTCTTTCATACTGTCCTTCTCCTTTTAACAACTGCAGGTAGTCAACTACGACCATGTCTATTTGATGCTCATGCTTTAAGCGTCTTGCTTTTGCCCTCAGCTCAAGTACATTCATCTCGCTGGTATCATCGATGTACATTTTTACTTTAAGCTTATCCAGAGAATTTACAACCCTTGCCCACTCTTCGTTTGAAGTTCTTCCGCTTTTTAATTTCTGTCCGTCAACTCTCGATTCAACCGATATAAGCCTTGAGATAATTTCCATCTTAGTCATTTCGAGAGAGAAAAAAGCAACCTTATAACCCCTCTGAGCCGCATTTCTCGTTATGTTCAGCGCCAATGCAGTTTTTCCATGCGATGGTCTTCCCGCAATTATAATAAGCTCTGACTTTTGAAAACCAAGTGTTAAATCGTCGAGAAGTTTGTATCCTGTCGTCACACCCGGAAGATTCTTCTTGTCTCCGCCCCTTCTCGAGCCTAACTGTTCAAGTACGTTATTAATTTCTTCTTCTACTGAAACTACCCTTTTCTTCGAAAAAGATTCCGATGTGTCAAGAATATCCTTTGAAGCATTTGCAAGTATTGCATAGGGTTCTGATGATGGGTTAAAACAATTATCGAGTAATTCTTTTGCAATATTTATTAGCTCTCTTAGTACGTATTTTTCATATATAATTCTTGCATACCTTTTTGCACTCGCAGAAGATGCAATGCTTTCGGTAATTCTAAGTATGTATTCTACACCGCCCGCAGAATCGAGCTTACCCATCCTCTTGAGTTCTTCAATTACTGATAGTGCGTCAAGGTCTTCGTTTCTTGTGTCAAGGTTTACCATTGCTGAAAATATCACTCTATGTGCAGTCTTGTAAAGGTATTCTGACTTCAGTATTGATGCTATGTCTGCAAACACCATACTATCAAGCATAATGGCTCCAAGCACTTGTATCTCAAGCTCAGTTGCATTCGGAGGAAGTTTGCCCTCAAAAACTTCTACCATTGAGTCCTCAGCGGTTCTTTCCAGCTTCTTTTTATCCTGTATTATTTTTTTCCTTGTCATACTCTTTTCTGAATAATTGTACGTCTTCCCATGTCGGTTTCTTCCAGTTTGGATTTCTGAGTAGTGCAGCCGGGTGGTAAGTTACCATAGCCTTTACTTTAATATCGCCAAAAGTGAGTTTGTAGATTTTACCCCTCATTCTTCCTAGTGTCTCTTTAACCCTCAGCATCGTCTGTCCTGCAAACGTACCTACACATAGAATTAACTTTGGCTTTATAAGCTCGATTTGTTTAAGTAAATACGGCTCGCATTTTAGTATTTCCTCAGGAGTCGGATTCCTGTTTTCAGGTGGTCTGCATTTTAAAATATTGCAGATGAAAACTTCTTCTCTTGAAAAATTAATAGCTTTTAATATATCTGTCAGCAGCTTACCAGCTCTGCCTACAAAGGGTTCTCCCTTCTCGTCTTCGTCTGCACCCGGTGCCTCACCGATGACCATCACATCTGCATTCGGACTACCTGTTCCAAAAACAAAATTCTTTCTCGTTTCGCAAAGATTGCACTTTATACATTTGTTTATCAGTGAATCCAGTTCGCTGATTTTCTTTACATCCATCCATTCTTCTCTCAGTAATGTCATCGGAGATCCTTCCCTCACTATATTCTCACTTTCAACTTTTTCTTTATATTCAGTCTCGTGATTATGAACAGCAATTTTTATTTTCAGTTCTTCCACATCAGTATCCTCATCTGGTACTTCAAGGTCATACTCTTTTAGTAATTCTCTGGGAATGTGAATTTCCTTCTCGCCCTGAACATACTTCAAATAATTTATACTATCTTCTAATAATTTTCTTTTCAACTTATCTTTGTGCTTTGCTGTAAGAAATATTCTTAATTAATATATTTATTGTTCTACTTGCTCTTCTTTACGACCTTTGCGGTAAAAAATGTACTTCGAAATAATTTATTCTCTTATCCGAACAAATCAACGTTCTATAAAAATAATAATCTATCTCTTCCCAAACAAACTGTCAAGTATCTCATTCGCCAGCTCAAATTTCGTCATCTTTGCCAGCTCCTTCACCGTTGTCTTGTTAATCAACGTTGCAACATTAGTGTCCGTACCGAATCCCGCTCCCTCGACATTCGGATTGTTCAATACTATCATATCAAGATTTTTATTCTTCATTTTCTTCTTTGCATTTTCTACTCCATTATCTGTCTCGAGAGCAAATCCAACAAGTCTGTATCCTTTTTTATTCTTTCCCATATAACCTAAAATATCAGTCGTCTTTATAAGCTCAAGATTATACTCTTTTCCTGTCTCCTCTTTCTTCATCTTATGTTTCATCACAACCTTTGGTTTGAAGTCGCTGACCGCAGCTGACATTATCCCGGCAGTTATCCCTTTCATATTCTTCTTTACTGCATCAAGCATATCATCACCTGTTTCAACATCAATTCTTGTCACACCTTTCCTGTGCTGTAATGCAGATGGTCCTGTTATCAGCACAACTTCCGCTCCACGTAGATATGCTGCTTTCGCAATTTCGAAACCCATCTTACCCGAAGAGTAATTCGACAGGTAACGAACCGCATCAATCGGCTGTCTTGTAGGTCCGGCAGTTACGAGTATTTTCTTTCCCTTTAAATCTTTTTCATAAAACTGCTCTTCAACAAATTCAATAATTTGCTCAGGCTCAGGCATTTTTCCCATTCCGTATATTCCGCTCGCAAGCTCCCCTTCGACAGGTTGCATTATTCTGTAACCGTCATTTTTCAGTGACTTAATATTTCTTTGAGTTACTTTGTTGTTATACATGTCTTCATCCATTGTAGGTACTACTACAATGGGACATCTTGCGGCAAGTATTGAGGAAAGTAAAAAGTTATCAGATATTCCTGCATTTATTTTAGCAATCGTGTTTGCTGTTGCCGGAGCAAGCACAAACATGTCTGCCCAGGTTCCGTTTGTTATATGCCACGTGCCTGCGTTGACTGTTTCAACTTTTGACATGTCTCCCTCTGGAAACATATTTATTATGACGGGATTTCTTGAAAGTACTGAAAGAGTTAAAGGCGAAACAAAATTTACTGCTGATGGTGTCATTATCACTCGTACTTCCGCACCGGTTTTAATGAAAAGTCTAACCAGATTGTTTATCTTGTATGCTGCTATACCAGCACTAATGCCGACTATTATTTTCTTTCCCTTTAACAAAGTTCAATATAATATTATTACTTTAGTCCTTTGTACCTGAAGCTCAGCTTTTTACTTATCAGTTCATCAACTGCCTGAATTGTAGGTTTAATCCTTTTTTCAAACTCAAGAGATAAGTTAAGCTTGTCCTGATTCGTTCCTGAATCTTCATCTGTTTCTTTCATAAGTACAGGCTCAAGTCTCTGGCTTACTTCAATCCTGGTTTCGTCATTGATTTGTCTTGCCCTTTTTGAAGCTACTACTGTAGCTTCGTAAATATTTTCGGCACTTTTCTCGAATTTGTCTAAATCAACTGTTGTTATTGCCATTTTGTATTCCTTTATATTTTTTAATAATATTTTTTGCTTCTTCTACTGCTGTTTTTAATTCAAAATTGTCCAGCACAACATCAAACTGGTCTTTCTGCTTCATTTCAAAATCTATCCTTGCAATTCTTTTCTTGAGATATTCATCGCTTTCCGTTCCTCGGTTTATTAGTCTTTCTATTATTGTATTCTTGTCAGGTGGATTTACGAATATTAACAATGCCTTGTCTTTATAAATTCTCTTTATCGAAAGTGCACCCTTCACATCCATGTCAAAAACCATCGACTTTCCGGAAGTAAGGCATTTGTCAACTTCACTCTTTAACGTTCCGTAATAATTATTATCGTATATCAGTTCGTATTCCACAAACTCATCATTCTTAATCTTGCTTTCAAACTCTTCCTTAGTTATGAAGAAATAATCTTTCTTGTCTGTTTCGTTTTTTCTTTTCTGCCTAGTAGTTGCTGAGATTGAAAACATAAACTCTGGATATTCTTTCAGTACCTCTTTTACTATCGTTGTCTTGCCGCTTCCCGACGGTGCTGAAAATACGTATAACATATCTACTCTACATTTTGAATTTGTTCGCGTATCTTTTCAAGTTCTTCTTTCAATAATGAAACCTTTTGGGATATTACTGCATCTGATGCCTTTGACGCAATCGTGTTTATTTCCCTGTTCATTTCCTGAAGTAGAAAATTCAATCTCCGTCCTGCATTCTCTTTTGAATTAACATTTTCCCTGAAAAAATCAATATGACTGTTCAGTCTTACACATTCTTCGGTTATGTCCATTCTTTCAGTGAGTAAAGCAAGTTCAAACTCCAGCCTTTTTTCATCGATAACGTTCCTGTCGTTAAGATAATAATTCAACTTCTCATTAAAAACTCTCTTCTCTTCTGCAATCCTTTCTTTCCCCAGTTCTGATATCGTTCTTGTCTCCGAGTTTATAGAATTTATTCTTTCTAAAATATCCTTCTCTAAAAATGCACCTTCCCTTTTCTTCATTAAAAATAGGTCTTCAACTGCTTTGTTTATTAACACAGTTATAAATTTAAACTCTTCTTCATCTACCGCATTATCATTCTCCCTCAGATAATAATCAGATAGAGAAAGTATATGCTCTAATTTTATTTTTTCCTTTGAACCCGATTTCTTCTTTATATTCTTTAATATTAATATCTGTGCCTTTAGGTTCTCTTCATCAAGCATTATATCTGATATCCCTTTGCTGTCTGATGTATCTACCCCTATTAATACACTAACCTTTCCCCGAGATATTTTTTGCTTAACTATTTCACGTATTTCATATTCTTTTGTGTATATGTGTTTCGGACATTTCAGCATCACCTCCATGTACCTGCTGTTTACAGTCCTTAACTCTACAGTGTACCTCAGTCCGTTTCTTAATTCTTCGGCTTTGCCGTATCCTGTCATACTTACTAGCATATCAGTCTATTTAACGTAATTTTTAATTAATTCTCTCTTTAGATAATTGAATGCCTCATCAACGCTGTTCACAAACTTAAATAAATTCAGATCTTCTTGCGATATCATTCTCGTCCTCGCCATCTCTTCGAAATTAATTACTTTTCTCCAGAAATCTTCTCCGTATATTATTATAGTCATTTTCTTGTTAAGCTTCATCGTTTGCACTAATGTCAGTATTTCCATGAGTTCATCAAGCGTTCCGTAACCGCCCGGCATTATAACAAGCGCCTTCGCGAGATATGCAAACCAGAATTTCCTCATAAAAAAGTAATGAAACTCAAAATTCAAATGTTTGTCTATGTATGGATTTGGGTATTGTTCAAAAGGTAACGATATATTAAAACCTATTGAAAGCCCTTTCGCACGTTTAGCTCCCCTGTTCGCAGCTTCCATTATTCCCGGACCTCCACCCGAAGTTATAACAAACTTATTCCCTTTTCCTAAACCTTTTGACCACTTCGTCATCCTATAAGCTAACTCTTCTGTTTCGGTGTAGTACCTTGACATCTCAATATCAACTTCCGCTTTCTTCAAATCACTAATAATTTTCTTACCCGGCTTTTTCAACCTTGAAAGTTTCAACTTAAGTTCTTGTAGATTCTTTCTTGCTGCTTCCTCAGATAATGTTCTTGCAGACCCAAAAAAAACCACCGTATCCTTTATATCACTCGCTTTTAATCTCGAATATGGCTCTAAATATTCTGATAACAGCCTCACAGTCCTACCTGAAGGTGAATTCAGGAAATCTTGATTCTTATATGCCTTCGGTGATTTCTTAACGTGCTTTGTCATTTATAAACTTTTTCCTCCGTCAACCACAAATACATTACCGGTTGTCCATTTATTTTTAACTGCTAAATATTCTATCATTGATTTTATATCTTCTGCTTTTCCGAATCTCTTCATCGGATACATCGCTTCTTCTGTTTTTATCACAGTAGCATTCTCATCTCCTTCTATCCATATGGTTCCTGGGGCTATTGAATTTACTAATATTTCCGGAGCAAGTCTTTTCGCCGTAAGTTTTGTCAATTTTATAAGTCCGGCTTTCGCAACAGAATAAGGTATCACCGACTTCCAGTTTTCTATTCCGCCAAGAGATGAAATGTTTATTATACTGCATGGTAATTCATCATTTTCAATCATCATCTTCGCTGCCTCTTGTGTACAAAAAAAAGCATTCTTTAAATTCATACCGATAAAATTATCAAAATCCTCTTCCGTCACATCCAAAAAATCTTTTCTCTCAAATATTGCTGCATTGTTAACCAACACATCAAGTCTTTCAAACTTTTCCTTAGCCTCAGCGAATAACTTTTTAATATCAGTAACTTTTCTCAGGTCAGACTTAACACACAATACTTCAGCACCCTTTTCAATTACTTCACTCATCGTCTTCTCAACTTCTTCTTCACTTGAATTAAAATAACTTAATACTATATTAAAATTTAACTCCGCAAGTTTTATGGCAATTTCTCTGCCTAATCTCCTTACTGAACCAGTAACTAAAGCTGCCTTTTTCTTATTTTTCATATAACAGTGCCCTTGGGATGACTCGAACATCCGACACGCAGTTTAGGAAACTGCTGCTCTATCCACCTGAGCTACAAGGGCTAACATTAAATGTACGAAATTTCATTACCTTTTTCGAGTGAAAAATCACTAATTTTTTATCCATTTTCAATTTTTATCAGCACATATACCGTATTTTAAATCCATTAATACTACCCAAAATTTCCCAAAAACAAATCCTCTTTCCCACTCTGATTAAAACCTAAGAAATCCATTATATTGATAAATATGCAATTCTCCCATTAAATATCCTTTTTTTCTGTATGCCTGCGATATGTCTGCGATATGCCTGCGATATGTCTGCGATATTAAAATATCATGAAATATTGTCAAAATCCTAATACTTTATCATAACAATATCAAATAAGTATATATATTATCATATAATTAAAAAAGGGGAGCACATTTCTGCACTCCCCTTCAAGAAAAACCATTAAATTCTGCCGTTATTTGACCAGCATCATACGCTTCGTTTCAGAAAATTTATCTGAAACTAATTTATAATAATACATACCCGATGATAAGTTAGAAGCATCAAATACGATATTATATGAACCTGCATCCAAATACTGATTGAAATATGTTGTTATCTCATTCCCAAGAACATCATATACCTTCATGTACGTTTGTCCGCTCTTTGGAATTGAAAATTTAATATTCGTTACCGGATTAAAAGGATTCGGATAGTTCTGTTCAAGTGAATAGTTTGCAGCAACTTGTGTTTCGTTTCCTATACTGGTAGTTCCTTCTACCGGTGCTTTCTTCGTATTCAAAACATAACTATTCGAATTCAATGTACCGTTCACAAAATACGCAAATACTCCAATTTCACAGTTCTCCGAAGCCCACGCTGAAGGTAAAATATAATTCCACGTTTTTGTTTTCACAGTTCCTGCAGTCCATGTCCCCGAACTTAGTTCTTCCCCTAATGCACCGTTAACCATGTTTCTTACAACATGCTTGTGTACGTAATTCGATCCGCCTGTGCATGAACTGTTTCCTGTTTGAGAATAAATCAATTTGTCTTCAAGTAACACAAAGTTTATGTTCACTGTCGTATCAAGATTTCTTAATGCAGTTACATTTGCGGTCACCGAAACTTCTCTTGTTCCCATATTATAATTCTTTATCAAATCAATTTTTACATCTGGAGTAAACGTGATTTGATAACTGACCTGTCCCGACCATGATCCTCGGCTTATTGCACCTGTTCTTCTCCCTACAACACCAGTGGGATATGCAGACAACCCAAGTGCTGAAATGATTGAATTCCCGTTAAAATTGGTCCATGGATCATTTCCGGATCCTGCTGGTCCGTGATACTCAAGCACAAGTGTATTCGGATACTGTGTTAAAATTTGTTCTGCTATAACATGCCCGCATGGACACCACTGGCACCATGTTCCCGTGCAAAGCTCAAGTAGTACATTATTTGAATCTTGTGCTTGGGTCTTTTGTGTAAAAACAACTGAAATAAGAAGAATTGCGATAAAAATGTAAAGTAGTTTTTTCATGACTTTTAAGTTTAAAGATTTTACAAATACCATTTTATTTAACTATTATTATTTCGTACATTATTGATGTTTACTTTCATTTTAGCAGTATCATTCCTTTGCCATATTTAATTTCGACCTGCGAACAAGTTTATCAATACAGTCTTACCGCCAATTATTTCTATCGAGAAAATAAATCTACTTAAAAGAATTATTCTTTTATAGGGAATGAATCGATAATTCAATAACCAATCGTTCTAACTAAACTGATGCAGAACTACAATAACAAGTATTAATCCTGCACATATATTATTACCCCCTGTATGGGTAATAATATATTAAGAATAGATTTTATTGTCAATATTAATACGCATTTATTACTAGAAGGAAATCATACCTTTCCAAAACCGGAAGTGAAAAAGTGAATTATAAAATCGTACATCTTCTATCTTATTATTAAAGAAAGGGAGAGCAATTCTGCCCTCCCCTTCAGGAAAAACCAATAAAATCTGCTGTTATTTGACCAGCATCATACGTTTTGTTTCTGAAAATGAACCTGACTTTATCTGATAAAAATACAAACCAGATGACCACTCAGATCCATCGATGACTATTCTATACTTTCCTGCCTTTGTCATACCCGAATGATACGTCCCGACTTCTTTTCCTAATGAACTGAATACTTTCAATGTTGTATTATCTTCTTTTGGTAATGAAAACTCAACTGTTGTCTTTGGATTGAAAGGATTCGGGTAATTCTGTGATACTGAAAAACCCTTTGGAATTTCAGTCGAGATAGGTGCAATTGCAGTAGGTGGTGAATAAATCCCTGCTACATTATATATCTCTTTTGTATTATCTTCCTGCACAAAAGCTATTGTGTGCATATTATTAGTTTCCCATACGGGATTTAATTTATATGTAATTATATAAGTGTACGTTCCGGCTGCTACAGGATGTGATGTACCTTGACTTGTGGGATATGATGCTCTGAAAACATGGGGGAAACTTATTTCACCATTTGTTCCTGGAGGAGAACTGTATGTAATTCTATTTTCCAATGCCATCGCTCTTAAAAAATAATTACCGGCTGGCAATTCCGAAAGATTTGTTACTGTTATCGTCGCTCTAATCGAATCACCTGGAATTAAATGATTAACAACCGATATCGCGACAGGCGTCGGAATGCTTAAACGATAATTAAAATAATAATCTAATGTCGAATAATTTGAATAGGATTGGGTAAAATACAATCCTTCAATCTTTGTATACGGTACTGAGTTCACTCCATAATAATACCTCCTGTCATAATTCTGTACAGTATTGTGTAAGTACATAGGGTCATTTCCGGGAGATGGCCATCCCACGTGATATTTAACCGATACAATTGAATCACCCTTTGTTGCTAAATAACTTGCCATGTAAGGATTTTGTTGTGCACAAGGTCCACAGGTTGAACTTGTAAATCCTTCAAAGAAAATCGTACGAGTTGTTGTCTGGGAAAATGCAGCAGTGCTTATTAATGCAAAAACTGCAAACACAAAAAGTTTTAATGTGAATTTTTTCATGATTTATTATTAAATATTTTATAAACCCAATTAATCAAAATTATAATAATTTTCTTTACGATACAATACAATACTGAATCATAAAGATATGAATTATAATAATAATATTTACATAAAGAAAAGGGAGAGCAATTCTGCCCTCCCTCATTAATCAAATCATCTTTTATTCTCTTATTTAATCATCGACATCTTTCTTACTTCCTTATAATCATCAGCTTCAAGCTTATAGAAATAAACTCCGCTCGCAAGCTTTGAACCGTCAAACTGCGTCAGGTAAATTCCGGCGTTCTGATTTCCTTCGTACAATGTCGATATCAATTGACCCTTTATATCATACACCTTTAATGATACTTTCGAACTCCTCGGTATCATATAAGAAATATTTGTAACCGGATTAAACGGATTTGGATAATTCTGATTTAAGGCATATTTAGTCGGAGTCTCTATTCCAATCTGCTGAATGGAAACTATAAAACTGCTTACTGCTACAGAAAATCTTCCCCATTGGCTGTCACCATTTGGTACGAAGGCACTCGTAGTCGAGGGTGCTGTAGCTAACGTTGTACCGGCTTTATCAAATATCGTAAATGGGAATGTTGACCCTCCGTTCGTTGATACTTGCACCTGTAATCTGTCATTATATGCTGCACTGTAATTAGAATGAGCCCAGTTAAATCTAATTGAGTCAGTTAAATCTACATTGTTAAATACAGGTGATCTCAAATAATCAATATGTCCGACATCACTGTAATTGTAACACGCAAGTCTTGCTGACCTTGTTCCTGAAAATAATGGCCCGCTCGCGCCTGAAAATCCATCCCAGGTTAAACTCCCGGCATTTGGATTTATCACCTGCCAACCTGACGGCGGGAAACCTGATTCAAATACTTCATAATTAAAACCTGAGTTTATTGAATAGGTCTGTGAACCGGTTATTATCTCATTGTTGTTATTCACAAAACTCGGTAATGGCATTGGTTTTGTATCATATGGAGTAACATTCTTTACATATCTCTCAGCAGTTACAACATGAGGTGCTTTACCTGCATTTATGATTTCCTTGTTAGCATCATTCTGTACAAATGCTGCTGTGTAATATGACGTATCCGTTGCACCCGCGAAAGGTGTAAGTTTATAAATAAATTCATAGTTGTATGTCCCTGGTGTCGTCGGTATGGTTGTACCGCTCATATCGGGATATGCAAATCTGAATACATCTTTAAATTCTCTTTCTCCATTTGTACCTGGAGGCGATGGATAAGTTACCTTCGTGGAAATCGAGTTAACCCTAAGTTTATAATTTCCCGCTGGTAAAGGAGAAAGGACCGTTACTGTCACGTTTGTCTTTATCGAGTCTCCAATTTTTGTATCTATAACATTTACCGATAAAGGCGAACCCTTCAACATCCTCGTAGTATATGGTGTCAACAAATTGCTCAAAGTAGAATATCCGCTTACCTGTTTAAAAATTCCGTCAACAATAAGAGTAGGTACCGAATTCACAGCGTAATATGTCTGTACTCTTGGTTGTATCTGTGTAGAATTAGCTGTATACATCGGGTCATTTCCGGGTGACGGCCACCATACATGTGTTTTTATTGGTACCAATGAATCAATTCGCTCTGAGATAAAAGCATCAAGTGATGGATTTTGTGACGCGCAAGGACCGCATGTAGAAGCGGTAAATGCTTCAAAGACTACTTTCCGTTGTGCTCCCGGCATGTAAAATGTATATTGCTTCAATGTATCATTCAATCTGTTCTCGTCCGCAACCCATGTAGAATAAGTTTTTATATTAATCGCTGTATTCGGAACTATTTGCATTGAGTCAAATTCAATTACAGCACTATCGCCCGATGAAATCGTTGGAGCTGGCTTTGTGCTAGTATATGAACCTACTGAAAGAACTAAATTAAACGAACTTGCAGAAGTAGTACCTATGTTTGTTAAAGTTACTGTAGGTAATACTTTAAAAGTATTCGTTCCGTTGGTTGAATAACTTGAATCCTTCGGAATATTTATCGATGATACTGCAATGTCATTCTGATATTGAGTTCCAAGTGAGAAGTTATCAACGTAAATATTATTCCCGTAAGCGTTTGTTGATACAAACTGAACGACAATATCGTTTAACATTGATTGTTGTGTTGTCTGGAAATTGAATGCCATTACACCAATTGCCAGAACTAATGTAAAGAGAAATACTTTCTTCATGTCTTAAAAAATAAGTTTATAAAATGAGTTAGATGCATAAAATCTTAATATAAAAATAATATAACCATGTTAAATTTTCAAGTGTAAGTTACATTATCATTCTTGCTTATTTAATCAACATCAACTTCTTGACAGCAGAATAATCACCTGAAAGTAGTTTATAATAATATACACCGCTTGATAAACCTGAAGCATTAAATTCTACTTCGTACTTTCCCGCCCGAAGTTGTTTATATACCCGTGTTGCTACTTCCCTGCCCATGGAATCATAAACTTTTAAACTTGTAAATCCAGATTTAGGTAAAGCAAATCTAATCTTAGTCACAGGATTGAACGGATTTGGATAATTCTGCTCAAGGTTGTACTTGTTCGGTACTTCATTCGATATATTATTTATTCCGGTTGGCATAAATGTACCTTTATTAGCATTAAGCACTTCTTTGTTCACATCATTTTGAACAAAGGCTACCGTCACAATGCTTGTATCCTGCCAGGCTGTCTCGCGTTTGTATGTGTAAGTATAATTATAAGTTCCAATTGTTGTTGGAATGTCAACTCCTGTCGTATTTGGATAAGCCCTTCTAAATACAGTATGAAACACAGTCTCACCATTTGAACCCGGAGGAGTTGTATATGTTATCAGTTTCTCGACAGCCATAACTCTTAGTTTATAAGTTCCGGCAGGTAAATTTGTGCTTACTACAAGTGTAATAGTTGATTTTATCGAATCACCCTGTATCCTCTCATCAACAACATCTATCGAAAGTGGTGGAGTTACTGCAAGCCTCGTATTCAAAGCATTATCAAAAGCTGCTGATGTAAAAGGCCATATATCATAAATAATACCATCAACATTGCACGTTGGCACTGCCGTAATGTTATTGTATTGTATCCTTTCTGTACTCTGAGTCGGATTCGCTTGATACATTGGATCAACTCCCGGCCAGGATGCATGGTACATTATCGATATGGCTTGTGCTTGATGATTCTGAAGCCATGATATCAATATTGGATTGCTCGCAGCACATGGTCCGCATGATGCGTTTGTTCCTTCTTCAAAAAGAACTCTGCGTGTCGGCTGAGCATAAACGGTCGCAATAACCGTTAATACAATTAGAAATGAGTAAATAATTTTCTTCATAATATTATTTTAGTTAAATAGTAAAAGTTACGATTATTTTCTATTTTATTAACATGAGTTTCTTTATATCCGTAAATCCTCCCGAAGTCAACTTATAGAAATATATTCCGCTCGATAATTCCGAACCAAGGAATTCAACCTCATAGACTCCCGCTTCTACTTTCTTATCATATAATCTTTCAACCTCTCGACCCATCACATCATATACTATTAATGATGTATAACCCGAGTTAGGAATTTCAAATTTAATCTTTGTCACAGGATTAAACGGATTCGGATAGTTCTGATATAATTTGTACTGTCTTACATTCCCTATTTCATTATTAATAGCTGTCGGTGTTGTAACCATAAACTTAAAATAACCTAATGGTGCGGTATATGGTTTTGTAATTGTTTTGTTGTTATTCGATGTTGCTGATACGTAATAGTAAACCGTTTTATTCAAAGATTGTGCTGGTATGTAAGCCTTAAAAGTATCTGCTGCGTTGGTCATATTTAATTCGGTATAAGATAAAGTTGTATCCGTCCTCCAATAAACTTTTGCGTTTTGAATACCCGCTTTAGATTTTATACTTGCTTTCACCTCATAAGGAGTCGTCGTATTGTCAGTGTTTCTTAAACCCGAATGTGAAATAAATAGTGGATCAAATACTCCTATTTCTTTCGTTATACAGTGCACAGCACCGCTTGCCGAAATCATTCCGCTGCAGTTTATTCCTACAACCCTATATCCCGGCATCGCTTCCCTATAAATCCTTAATGCTGTAGTATCCAATGAAAATCCATATATCGGTACTATGACAGTTTTATTTACTATCAATGAATTTGTATATGTATAATAACTTGAGTTAGGCGGGTACTGACCCGATGAACTTGGCGGCATAGGTATTCTTACTACCTTATATGGCTTACCGAAACAAGTTTGGAAATTACTTAAAACATAATTCAGGTTATACTCAATCTGCGGACCGTCCGACACTCCGTTGGGATACTGTCCAACAAGTATAGTTTCTTCATCAAGCAATTTCATGTGCATATCTATGTGATGTATTCCGTCATACGGCAAAGTATTCATCTTAACATACCTGCTAAGTCCCATATACTTCTTTGCTATTGTATCAATTTGTGCTTCAGTTTTTCCCGGATTCTCATTCAATATTAGTTTTGATGAAAATCCCGTTCCATGCCCGTCAACCATGAAGTTTCCGCCTGTCGCAGTAAAATCATACGGAGATACTATCGCCTGATGGAGCGGAGTATTATACATTTGTGCTATATATACCGGTATTTGATCGTCAAGAGGTCTCGGTCTATTATAAACCCAGTCAACCATTTTCAGTGAATCAATATCATACGTATATACATTCCATTGACCGTAATCCCTGCACCATACTGAATTGAATGACCTTATTAAAAATCGCAGATTGACAAGAGGTACTCCGTAAGACGTGAGCTGAGATTTTACACTATTTGAATCTGAACACACAATCACGCACACACACTCATCTTGCACATAATCGACAATTTGAGCTAATATGGATGTGTAAGATGTCCATGTTACCATTATAGCCTGAACCTCTTCCCATTCAGCAGTTGTCCTTACAGGAGAAAAAGGCGGATTTGTTTCTTCAGTACTAAATCCCGGTGGTGTATAGCTTTTGTAAATCCTTTGCTCTTCTTCTGTCATATAATGTGGCAGGTTTTGAGCGAGGGAATTATTGAATGTAATCAAAACGAAAATTGTAAACGAAATTAGGGAAATGAAATTTTTCATATTTTTAATTAAATATTTCTAAAATTATTACCATTACTAAAATACTTTTGTTTTGTTCTTATTAATATTAGATTAGAAAACAAAGATTTCTCAACTTAAAAAAGGAAAATCCGTATTAAGATAGTTACTTACGTAATCCATCACTGCATCTTCAAGCTTGTGATATTTTCCGCCGTATCCTGCATTTCTAATCTTCTTCATGTTAGCCTTAGTGTAATCCTGATACCGTCCTTTTAATACTTCGGGCATCTCAAAGTACTCAATATTCTCTTTCACATTTAAAGCTTTAAATATCGGCTTGACAAATGAATTAAAAGTATTTGCTTGTCCAGTTCCAACATTGTATATACCATTAACAATTTTGTTCTCACCGAAAAATATTGTCATTTCAACAGCATCCTTAACATATATAAAATCACGTTTTTGCTCACCATCACCATATTCTTTTGAATAAGATTTAAACAATTTAATCCTGCCTGTTTCCTTTACTTGCTTGTAAGCTTTGCTAACAATACTCTGCATATCTCCTTTATGATATTCATTTGGTCCGAAAACATTAAAATATTTAAGCCCTGCAATCCTATCAAGATAACCTTCTCTTTTTGCCCATTGGTCAAACATCTGTTTCGAATACCCATATGGATTGAGAGGTCTTAATGTATCAATTTTATCCTCTTCGTCATCGTATCCTCGTTTACCGTCGCCGTACGTAGCTGCAGACGAAGCATAAACGAATCTAACATTATTTTCTAATGAATGCCCGCAAAGAAATTTTGTGTATTCGAAATTATTACGTAATAGAAAATTCATGTCAAGCTGTGTAGTTGAACTGCATGCTCCCAAATGATATAAAGTCTCTATCTTATTCTTTTTAAGAAATCCGTCATGTACCATTTGACCAAAATCATCTTTATCAAATACATCAAGAAATTTTAACGCTATTAAATTCTTAAATTTGTCGTTTACCCCAAAATGGTCAACAATAATAATATCTTCACGTCCTTTTTTATTGAGCGCCCAAACCAATGCACTTCCAATAAATCCTGCTCCTCCGGTTACTATTATCATAACTATATTTTAATTTCAGTAAATGTTTTAAGTCTTTCTTTTGTTCTTAAGTTTTGTTCTATAAATTTAACGTTTTCTTTCTGGCTTTTAAAGTACAACTTCTGTGATGCCTTATTGGGATTTAACCACAAATAATCACTGTGTTCATCTGAAATTGTAACCATCTTACCCTTAACTAAACATACGAAGAGAGGAATTAAACTTATCTCATCTGTCCGCGGTGAATAAAATGTCGTCGTATGCGGCAAAACAAAAAGCCTGAAGGGCGTGAGCCCGGATTCTTCTCTAACTTCTCTTAATGCTGTTTCGAATGCTTTTTCATTCTTCTCAATTTTACCGGTAATTATCTGCCATATTCCGGGATATAATTTTTCACATTCAACTCTTTTAAGCAGTAAAAACTTATAGCCCTCTTTGAACTTTCTTGCAACATAACACTCAATATATATTGAATTAATTTTAGGCAATAGCAGATGTATTATAATTAATGTGCCTCATACCAGTTTTTACCCGTTCCGATTTCAACTTCGACCGGAACATCCAGCTTAATGGCGTTTTTCATTTCCCTTAAAACTATTTTCTTAACTTCTTCAATTTCAGGTTTATAAACCTCAAACACAAGTTCATCATGTACTTGCAGTAGCATCTTAGACTTAAATTTTTTCTCCTTAAATACATTATGAATCTCAATCATAGCAATTTTTATCATGTCTGCCGCTGTTCCTTGAATGGGCATGTTTATAGCCATTCTCTCGGCTTCACTCCTTACAGCATTATTGTTGTTGTTTATTTGCGGTAGATACCTTCTTCTCCCTTTCAGAGTTGTTACATAACCATTGTCTCTTGCAAACTTTCTTGTTCTTTCCAAATATTCATAAACCTTTGGAAACTCTGTAAAATATCTGTCAATGATTTCTTTAGCTTCTGAATTCTTAATTTCAAGTCTTGTTGCAAGTCCGAATGCTCCTATTCCATATATAATCCCGAAATTAACTTCCTTAGCTTTTCTTCTTCTATTTGGAGTAACTTCATCCTTCGATTTAAGTTTAAATACTCTCATCGCAGTTTCAGTATGTATGTCCCTGTTTTTCTTAAATGCACTTATAAAATTCTCATCCCCTGAATAATGAGCCATAACCCTCAGCTCTATCTGTGAATAATCCGCAGATAGTATTTCGTATTCATCATTTTTCGGTACAAATGCTTTCCTTATGTTCCTTCCAGCTTCTGTTCTTATAGGTATGTTCTGCAGATTTGGATTAACACTCGAAAGCCTTCCAGTAGCAGCCCTTATCTGATTAAATGAAGTATGTACCCTTCCCGTTCTTTTACTTATAGATTTCATAAGTCCGTCAATGTATGTCGATTTCAGTTTTGTCATCATTCTGTATTCAAGGATGCTCGCTGCTATTGGATGTTTGTATCTGAGTTCTTCTAATACACTTGAATCGGTTGAGTAACCTGTCTTTGTTTTCTTTGTAAGCCCTAAATGAAGTTTTTCTGTTAATATTTTTGCTAATTGAGCGGGTGAATTTATATTAAACTTCTCTCCTGCTTCATCGTATATCTTTCCTTCATATTTTTCTATGTAATTCTGAATCTCTTTATCCAGTATTTTTAAAACTTTTCCATCTACACTTATTCCCTCGAACTCCATATCTCCAAGTACTTTTATCAGCGGAAACTCGATTTCTTCGCAAAGTTTTGTTTGATTCAGTTTTGCAAGTTCATAATTAATTCTGTGGTAAAGCTGTAAAGTAACATCTGCATCTTCAGACGCATATTCGCTCACAAGTTCAACATCAACTTCGTCCATTGTTTTCTCATCTTTTCCTTTACCTATCAACTCCTTAATCGAAATCGGTCTGTATTTCAACCATTTCTCGGATAAAGAATCCATGCTATGATCAACGGATGCATCAAGTATATATGAACCCACCATAGTATCAAAATGTATATTATTCATTTCAACCCCGTATCTTTTCATAAGCAGATAATCGAACTTAATATTTTGACCGATTAATTTAATTTTCCTACTCTCTAAAACAGGCTTTATCTTATTTATTGCAATGTTAATTTCTACTCCAATATTCTTTCTGACTTTATCAGAAGAAAACAAATCGTTTGAACTCCTTACCTCTTCATCAAATTCACCAAATACGGGGAGATAAAACCCCTGATTCTCTTGATAGGAAAATGACATTCCTACGAGTTTCGCATCATTAAAATCAAGTCCCGTTGTTTCTGTGTCAAATGATACAAATTCCTCGGAAATTAATTTTTTTACAAGCTTATCAAGTGATGCTTCATTTTTAATCGTATAGTAATCATGTTTGACATCTTTTATTGTCTTAATCTCCTGAATATTCTGCTCAATTTTCTCACCTTGAATTGTTATCCTTAATGGTAAATCATTGTCTGATCCCTCATCGGCTTTTTCAATCGTTTCAATGGGTTCTCCAAATCGAAGTCCCGCACTGTATTTCCTAGCAAACGTTTTCATATTAAGCTCTTCAAACCTTGTATAAAGAGCAGATTTATCAGGTTCTTTCCTTATAAGATCATGGAAATTAATATGTAGTGGAACATCAGTTTTAATCGTAACTAATCTTTTTGCAAGAAAAGCATTTTCTTTATCTCTGATTAGTATTTCTTTCAGTTTTGGCTTAGAAATCTTCTCTATACTTTTATATAAGTCTTCTATACTGCCGTACTCTTGAATCAAAGCAATTGCTGTTTTTTCACCAACACCTTTAACTCCAGGAATATTGTCAGCAGAATCACCCATTAAGCCGAGTATATCTATAACTTTGTCAGGTGTAACTCCAAACTTGGCTTTTACACCGTCTGTTCCAACGAATTCGAGTCCGCTAGTGCTTCCGGCTGATGTTTTCGATGGTCTAAAAATAAAACTTATATCGGATACCAGCTGCATATAATCTTTATCAGGTGTCACCATATAACTATGCACACCTTCTTTTTCTGCTTGTTTTACTAACGTACCAATTATGTCATCAGCTTCAAATCCTTCAACTTCTATCATTGGAATATTGTACAGCCTTACAATGTCTTTCACTTCATTTATTTGCCAGGGCATATCATCAGGAATCTCAGCCCTTTGTGCTTTATACTGTGGAAATTCTTTATGTCGAAATGTTGGCTTTTCTGTATCAAAACATACAGCTATGTGATCGGGAATCTCTTCTTCAAGTATTCTTAACATTGCATTAACAAAACCATAAATTGCGGATACATTATTTCCCTTTCCATCTTTCAAAGGTCGGCCTATCATCGCAAAATAAGCTCGGTAAATCATTGCCATCGCATCTATTAGAAAGAGTTTTTCTGCCATATTCTATTGCTTGTTATTTGGATTCATAATACTATGTCTTCTGCTGTAAGTGAAATAAATCACCATCCCTATTCCCAGCCAAAGCAAAAGTCTCCACCAGTTCTCAAGCGGTAATGAAAACATTAATAAGATACAAATTAACATCCCGAGTAGAGGTGTAATTGGATAGAATGGAGCCTTAAATGGTCGTTCAGCATTTGGATTTGTTTTACGCATAATCAGTACTGCTGTACAGACAATAGTAAATGCAAAGAGTGTACCAATACTGACTAATTCTGCTAATATCCTTAGCGGTAAGAAACCCGTTAAAATACTCACAAAAATTCCTGTTAAAATTGTAGTTTTATATGGTGTTTTAAATTTTTGATGCACTGCACCAAAAAAATTCTTAGGTATCATACCGTCTCTTGCCATTGCAAGCATTATCCTTGGTTGGCTGAGAAGTAGAACTAACAATACTGATGTTATACCCGCGATCGCTCCGAGTGATATGATAAAATTTGCCCATGTTATTCCAATGCTTTGAAACGCTTCTGAAACCGGTGCATCGATATTTATCTGATCATGTGGGACCATACCTGTTAATACAATTGCTACGAGTACATACAATATTGTACAGATAATCAGAGAATATATAATTCCCTTGGGTACGTCTTTGCTCGGTACTTTTGCTTCTTCTGCGTGTGTCGAAACGGAATCAAAACCGATATAAGCATAAAATATAACAGCTGCACCTGCAATCATTCCGAGCGGTGCTCCATTATTTCCAACCATTCCCCAAACTGTGTTCCCAAAGAAACTCACTCCTCCCCATCCATACGGTGCAAAATTATCCCAGTTATTTGTATCTATAAAAAATGCTCCTACTATTATTACAAACAAAACTATAGCCACTTTTAATATAACCATTGCAGTATTAAAACCTGCACTTTCACGGATACCTTTTACTAGTATTGCTGTAAGTATTAATGTTATTAAAACAGCGGGCAAGTCAACAATGGACCCTGTTAAAATAAGGTGGCCTGTTTCAAAACTGTAGTCAAATGGTGCTCGTGAAAGCAATGAAGGAATATTTATATCAAATATTTGAAGAAAACCCTGAAAATAATGAGACCACCCGTGTGCTACTGATGCCGATCCCACTGCATATTCAAGAACAAGATCCCAGCCTATTATCCAGGCTAATAACTCTCCCATTGTTGCATATGCATAAGTATAAGCTGAACCCGCTATCGGTACCATTGATGCCAATTCTGCATAACACATTGCAGCAAATACACACGCAAGACCTGCCACAAGAAATGATACAATTATTGCAGGTCCTGTTTTATCATGAGCAACAATACCTGTGAGCACAAATATACCCGTGCCGATTATTGCACCAACTCCAAGACTGGTTAATGCCAGAGGACCTAAAATACGGCGCAATCGGTTCTCGCCTTTCATTTCCTCCTTTATCATCGCAAGCGATTTCTTTGCAAAAAATTGATTCATCTTATATGTTTTCAGAAGAATTACAAATATTATTCAATTTAAAGATAGTATTCTATATATGAAATGAATTAAGTATACTTAATTTCATTTGCTCGAATTAGTTACAATATTACCATCAAATTTGACAGCATTTTTCCCAAAGTTTTTTTCGGTCAGTCTTATAATTGTCTTCAAAGCCGTCTCATTTTCATCAATCGTTGGAAAACCTCTTCTAATTTGTTTTATTGATGTTATTTCTGATTTAATAAACACTCCTTTTTTTGTCAAGAACACTTTTATTATAGGAGCAATCCCCTGAACACCCGCTAAAGAAAACTTCCCGTAAGTGCAGAAATTCCCGAGACTGTATGCTATAAACTTTCCTTTGTAAATTTCTACTGCTCTCGTTACATGAGGACCATGCCCGAAAACTAAATCCGCACCATAATCAATCGCGCTGTGAGCAAAATCATAAACATCTCCCCTGTCCTCACCCAGAAAAATTTCGTTTCTCATCGGGATATTCTGAGCTCCGGCACCCTCCGCACCGCTATGAAACATTACAACTAAAATATCGCATTCAGACTTTAACTCCTTAATCGTTTTTTCTATTAATTCCTCATTGTTAATGTTAATCGTCCCTCTGTTTGGTGCAAATCCTGCAAATCCAATCTTTTGTCCCTTTACTTCCTTAATGGCAGTTGGGTAATCTGTTGTTCCTGCATAAAGTATTTCATTGCTTTCTAGTACATTATAAGTAACCTCTCTTCCTTTTGTACCCATGTCAAATGCATGGTTATTTGCCAGATTCATATAATCAAAACCGGCATCAGACAAATATTCTGCGTATCTTTCAGGCATTCGGAATGAATAGCATCTTTCCGGGGTTTCGCATTCTTTCGGAGTCCCGCCTGAATTGAGGAACGGTCCCTCCAGGTTTCCCATAGTTATATCAGCATTTCGTAAAATATCTTTAACGTCGTTATATAAATCTTTTCCGTCATTAGGAGGAAGATCAGAATAAGGATATGTAGTACCCATCATAATATCACCTACACCAATTATTGTAATTGTATCATCTACAAATTTAGTGAGCGTATCATTTTCAGAAGCTGAATTTCCGGATTCTTTAATACTATTCTTGTCACAAGAAGACAGAATTACTAATACAGGTATAAGAAGAAGGTATATGTATTTCATGTGTAAATATAGCAATAGTCTTATAAATAAAAAAGGGTTTGCGATTAGTATCACAAACCCTTGTTAATAATAAAACGAATTTTAGTTTAAGCCACACAAACCATTAGCGCATCCACCTCCATAAGAAGGCATTCCGCACGAACCTCCTTCACATACAGCAGAATTACCCGATGACATTACTGATGAGAAGGTTGACATCATTTTAATATGACTTTTTGATTTGCATGAAGGACATACAACATCCTTCACATTCTCTTTCGTCTTATGAAATACTTCATAATTCGAGTTGCATTCCGTGCATTTATATTCAAATACTGGCATACTTAATTCCTTTTAGATTTAGAATATTATTTTTAATTGCTAATGGCAAATATATTTAATCGATACAATAAAATCAATGATTTTCCCTAATTAAAAACTGCCTTCCTGAATGCTACAGGAAGGCAGTATCTTAAAACCTGATAATAATTATTGACCTAAATAAGCTTTAAGTGATTTGCTTCGTGAAGCCTGTCTCAACCTTCTTATTGCTTTTTCTTTTATCTGTCTGACACGCTCTCGAGTTAGTTTGTACTTATCGCCTATTTCTTCCAGTGTTAACGGATTCTCTTTCTCAAGACCATAATAAAGCTTCACAACTTCTTTTTCCCTCTGTGAAAGTGTATCCAATGCTCTTTCAATTTCTATCCTCAGAGAATCTTTCAACAATCCCTGATCAGGCATCCTCTCGGCTTTATCCGGCATTATGTCAATTAACTTAGTGTCTTCTCCATGTATGCTCGGTGCGTCCATTGAGACATGTCCGCTTGAATTCTTCAAAGTTTCCTGAACCTCATAAATACTCATATCGAGTTTCTCGGCAATCTCAAGTACATTTGGTGCACGCTCATTACTTTGCTCAAGCTCGCTTATAGTCTTCGAAATCTTGCTCTTTTGCTGAACGATATTCAGAGGTAGTCTTACTACTCTTGATTGTTCAGCTAAAGCCTGTAATATGGATTGTCTAATCCACCATACAGCATACGATATAAATTTAAAGCCCCTTGTTTCATCAAATTTCTTTGCTGCTTTTATCAGCCCGAGATTACCTTCATTTATAAGGTCATTCAGCGATAATCCCTGATTCTGATATTGCTTTGCGACACTTACAACAAAACGAAGATTTGCTCTGACTAATGTGTCTAAAGCTTTCTTTTCGCCTTTCTTGATTCGCTTTGCGCAGTCAATTTCATCAGCAACACTTAATGGGGTTGTTTTACTGATTTCCTTCAGATATATATCGGTCGATTGATTTTCGCGGCTTGTATATTGTTTTCCTAATTTCATATCCTTTTAAATTGCAAAATTTATCTGCACTTAATTAAACTGCAAAAATAGGAACTTAGTTTCATTAGAAACTAAATCCCTATTTATCTTTCATATCTTAAAATATCCCAATATTGATTTTATTATTCTGTCGGATTTCCGCCAATTAAATCTATCTTATCTTCCTTGTGTAAAGTAACAATTGCTTTCTTTCTGTCTGCTCTAAATCCTGAGAATTTGCCTTTTTTAGTCATAGCTGATTTCAGCTTTCCCTTCATAACCAAGGTTCTTACATTCGTTACCCGTACTTTGAACTTCTTCTCAACAGCACCGGCTATTTCAATTTTATTTGCATCTATTCCAACTTCAAAAGCATACTGGTTTCTCATTTCCTGTAAACCTGTATTTTTCTCAGTTATTAACGGTCTGATTATTATTCTTTTCATTTTTCTAATTTATGATAATAAAGGTTTGCATAATTTCTCTACTGCTGACTTCTGTATTAATAACATCTTGTTGTTCAGTAAATCATAAGTTGCAGCCTGGTCCGAAATCAATACATTTAACTTTGGAAGATTCCTGCCTGATTTATACAGATTCTCATTTTTTTCAGAAACTAACAAAAGAGTCTTAACCGCGTCCAGTTTCAATGATTTTACCACTTCAATCATATCCTTTGTCCTTGGCTTTTCGAAATTGAAATCCTCAACAACTGTAATTTCATTTTCTTTTGCTTTTAAGCTTAAAGCGCTTTTTCTCGCAAGCCTTGCTGCCTTCTTAGGAATATCAAGGTAATACCTGTGAGGTTTAGGTCCGAATATCGTACCGCCGCCAACCATTACTGGTGAACGACTTGTACCTCTTCTTGCATTACCGGTACCTTTTTGCCTGTATGGTTTCTTTCCGCCACCTCTGACTTCTTTTCTTTCTTTAGTCTTGTGTGTACCCTGTCTTCTGTTCGATAAATATGTTCTTACTGCCTGATAAATTAAATGTGTATTGGGTTCAATTCCGAATATTTCATCAGGTAGATTGACTTTTTCACCGCTGTCAGTTCCGTTTATTTTTAATACTTTAAGTTCCATCGTTAATTTTTATAAATTTCAACTAATCCGGAATTTGCTCCCGGTACAGCGCCTTTAATTAATATAAGGTTTGAATCTGGAATTATCTTTACAACTTTAAGATTTCGAACTGTTACTTGATCTCCGCCCATTCTTCCAGCCATTCTCTGTCCTCTCCAAACTCTGGAAGGATAAGATGATGCTCCGATTGATCCGGGCGCTCTCTGTCTGTCACTTTGACCGTGTGTTCTCACACCACCGCCAAAGCCGTGTCTTTTCATGACACCCTGAAATCCCTTGCCTTTTGAGGTTCCTGTGACTTTTACCTTATCGCCGATTTTAAATACTACATCTACTTTTATCTCATCGCCAACTTTTAAATCTGTTATGGGATAATCCCTTAACTCTTTCACGTAGCGAGGAGGTGCTATTTTTAAATCCTGATAACCTTTTCTTTGAGGTTTGTTGACATTCTTTTCTTTCTTTGTCTGAAATCCTACTTTTACTGCTTCATATCCATCCTTCTCTTTCGTCTTTATCTGTGTCACAACGCAAGGACCGGCTTCAATTACTGTGCAGGGAACTGCATTACCGGTCTCCTCAAAGAATGTTGTCATCCCGATTTTTTTTCCTAATATACCTAACATTTCCGTTTAAGTTTTATTTAATAAATCTTACTCTTACACCTTTATTTCAATGTCAACACCACCCGGAGGATCCAGCTTGGTCAAAGCATCAACAGTCTTGTTGGAAGAATTTAAAATATCAATCAGTCTCTTGTGTGAGCGTGTTTCAAACTGTTCACGTGACTTTTTGTCTACATGAGGTGATCTTAGTACTGTATATACGTTCTTCTTTACCGGTAAAGGTATTGGTCCGCTTACAATAGCACCTGTCTGCTTGATTGTCTTTATTATTCTTTCAGTCCACTTGTCCAGCAGGTTGTGGTCGTAAGATTTTAATTTAATCCTGATTTTTTGTGTTGCCAATTTTTTATGGTTTTGTATTTTTACATTGAAAGAGCGGTGTGTCCGCTCTTTCGTATGAAATAAAATATTTTATTTGATTATCTTTGTAACAACTCCTGAACCTACTGTTCTGCCGCCTTCTCTGATAGCAAATCTTAATTTATCTTCCATTGCTATCGGTGCAATCAGAACTACTTTCAATCCGTCTAAGTTATCTCCCGGCATAACCATCTGTACATTTTCTGGTAAGGTTACAACCCCTGTTACGTCAGTCGTTCTGAAATAGAACTGAGGTCTGTAGTTGTTTGAAAAAGGTGTATGTCTTCCGCCTTCTTCTTTCGACAATACGTAAACCTGTGCTTCGAATTCTGTGTGAGGAGTTACTGATCCTGTTTTTGCAAGTACCATTCCTCTTTCGATTTCTTTCTTGTCAACACCTCTTAAAAGAAGTCCGCAGTTATATCCTGCTACTGCTTCGGTTAAGACTTTATTGAACATTTCAGCACCAGTTACAACTGTTTTCTTGTGTGCACCAAGTCCAACCAATTCAACTTCATCACCAACTTTTACTCTGCCTCTTTCAACTCTTCCCGTTGCTACTGTTCCGCGTCCAGTGATTGAGAATACGTCTTCAACCGACATTAAGAACGGTTTGTCGTTTTCTCTCGGCGGCTCAGGAATGTAAGAATCAACTGCATCCATTAAATCCCATATACACTGGAATCTCGGATCATCAATACCTATTGAATCATCAAGACCGGCCTCCATAGCCTTTAATGCTGAACCTCTTATTATCGGAATATCGTCACCAGGGAATTCATACTTTGAAAGTAATTCTCTGATTTCCATTTCAACGAGTTCAAGTAATTCAGGGTCTGCTGCGTCAACTTTGTTTAAGAATACGACCATTGCTGGAACACCAACCTGACGTGCAAGAAGGATGTGCTCTCTTGTTTGAGGCATAGGACCGTCTGTTGCGGCCACTACGAGAATGGCGCCGTCCATCTGTGCAGCACCGGTAATCATATTTTTTACGTAGTCAGCGTGTCCCGGACAGTCTACGTGTGCATAATGTCTTCTTTCTGTCTGATATTCAACGTGAGCAGTTGCAATCGTAATACCTCTCGCCTTTTCTTCAGGTGCCTTATCAATTTCATCAAATTTCTTTACTTTTGCTGAGCCTTTTCTTGCTAAGCACATTGTGATGGCAGCGGTTAACGTGGTTTTTCCGTGGTCAACATGCCCGATGGTTCCAATATTAACGTGTGGTTTCGACACGTCATATGTTTCTTTTGCCATTTCTCTTAATCTCCTATATAGAAGTTATTTAAAGTTAGTTAATAAAAATTTTTTAAAAAAATCTTGTGGGTCAGGGAGGAATTGAACCTCCCACCTCGTGCTTATAAGGCACGCGCTCTAACCAACTGAGCTACTGACCCAGCTTTGTCCTTGCGGACGGAAACCCTCCAACACTATCCGCGGAGTGGTGTTCGGGTTTTATAGAGCTTTTCCCGTGTCTAATCGACGAGTTCTATTCTTCCTTAAAAGAACTGACCCAATATTGTTTAAAGAACTATTTCTTTCTTGATCCCGTGTAATTTTCTATTATCTTTTCAGATACAGATTTTGGTGCTTCATCATAATGAGAGAATTGCATCGTGTAAATTGCTCTTCCCTGCGTCATTGATCTTAATGTTGTTGCATACCCGAACATTTCGGATAGTGGTACCATTGCTCTTATTACCTGTGCATCACTTCTCTGACTTTGTCCTTCAATTCTGCCTCTTCTCGAACTTAAATCTCCCATTACCGAGCCCATGTAATCCTCAGGTGTTACTACTTCAACATCCATGATTGGTTCAAGTAATACAGGATTTGCTTTCCTTGCTGCTTCTTTGAAAGCCATCGATCCTGCAATCTTAAACGCCATTTCCGACGAATCAACATCATGATATGATCCATCAAACAATGTAACCTTAACGTCCTCAACTGGGTAACCTGCTAGTACGCCATTCTTCAGTGCTTCTTCAATTCCTTTCTCAACAGCAGGTATGTACTCTCTTGGTATTACACCTCCTACTATCTTATTCTCAAAAATAAATCCTTTTCCTTTTTCATTTGGTTCTAAATCTATCCATACGTGACCAAACTGTCCTTTACCGCCCGATTGTCTAACAAACTTATGCTCCTGAGTAACTTTCTTCCTTATTGTCTCTTTGTATGCAACCTGAGGCTTGCCAACATTTGCATCTACTTTAAACTCTCTCTTTAATCTATCAACAATTATTTCAAGATGAAGTTCACCCATTCCTGATATCAGCGTCTGCCCCGTTTCTTCGTCAGAACTAACTCTGAATGTTGGATCCTCATCCGAAAGTTTTGAGAGTGATTCACCAAGCTTATCCTGATCAGCCTTTGTTTTAGGTTCGATAGCAATCTGTATAACAGGCTCTGGAAATGTCATTCTCTCGAGTATTATCTGGTCATCTTCTGTGCACAATGTATCACCTGTCTTTGTATGTTTCAAACCAACTGCTGCTGCTATATCACCCGTGTATACTTCTTTTATATCTTCTCTATGATTAGCATGCATCTGTAAAATTCTGCCGAGTCTTTCCTTCTTTCCCGAAACAGAATTATAGATATAACTTCCCGCTTCGGCTTTCCCGGAATAAACTCTAAAGAAACATAACTTTCCTACATACGGATCAGTCATAATCTTAAATGCTAATGCAGAAAACTTTTCTTCATCCGATATTTGTCTAATCACCTGGTCATCTTTATGATAATGGTGAGCAGTAATTTCCTTTAAGTCTAAAGGAGTTGGCAAAAGCTCAATTATCATATCCAGTAAATTCTGAATGCCCTTATTTTTAAACGATGATCCGCAAAGTACAGGTATTATCTTAACCTGTAAAGTTGCTTCTCTCAAAACTCTGATTATTTCCTTTTCAGTAATTTCTTTCCCTTCAAGAAATTTCTCCAGCAATGTATCATCAACATCAGAAACCGCTTCAAGAAGTTTCTGTCTGTATTCATTTGCAAGAGTTGTCATTGAAGATGGTATTTCAATATCTTCAAAAGTTGAACCTAATGTATCTTCATTAAACATCCTCGCTTTCATTGTAATAAGATCAATAACGCCCTTAAACATATCCCCCTGACCCACAGGCAAAAGTATCGGAACCGCATTTGCTTTGAGTCTGTCCTTCATCATATTAATCGCATGAAAGAAATCCGCACCTGTTCTGTCCATCTTATTCACAAAAGCAATTCTTGGTACTCCGTATTTATCAGCCTGACGCCATACTGTCTCTGACTGCGGTTCTACACCTCCTACTGCACAAAATAATGCAACTGCGCCGTCAAGTACTCTTAAAGAACGCTCAACTTCTGCTGTAAAGTCTACGTGCCCTGGAGTATCAATAATATTAATTCTATGATTTTTCCAGCTGCATGTTGTTGCAGCTGATGTTATTGTAATACCTCTTTCCTTTTCCTGTTCCATCCAATCCATCGTAGCTCCTCCCTCATGAACTTCGCCCATTCGGTGAAGCCTACCGGTATAATACAAAATTCTTTCTGTTGTTGTTGTCTTTCCGGCGTCAATGTGCGCCATAATACCAATGTTTCTTGTTCTTTCTAAAGGTACCTGTCTAGGCATCTTTTAAATTTCCCTCTCCTTATAATTTATAATTTACCATCTAAAATGTGCAAACGCTTTGTTAGCTTCTGCCATCCTGTGAACATCCTCTTTCTTCTTCACTGAGCTGCCTTCACCAACGGAAGCTGCCATTAATTCATTCGCAAGCCTCTGAGCCATTGTCTTTTCACTTCTTGCGTTTGAATATGTTAATAACCATTTTATTCCAAGTGCAATCCTTCTGTCAGGTCTAACTTCAGTAGGAATCTGGTAGTTTGAACCACCGACTCGACGTGAACGAACCTCTATTGAAGGCATTACATTGTTTACTGCTTTATTGAATACTTCCAGAGGATTTCCTTTCGTTTTTTCCTCAATAATATCAAAAGCTTTATACAATATTTTCTGGGCGACAAGTTTTTTGCCGTCCTGCATGATTGAATTTATGAATCTCCCGACAAGTATATCATTATACTTAAAATCAGGAATTCTGATTCTTTTCTCTGCTCTTTTTCTTCTCATTAAAAAAGATATTTTATGTTAGAAAATTTATTTAGCGGCTGCTTCTTTAACTCTCTTTGCGCCGTATTTTGATCTTGACTTCTTTCTGTTGGCAACGCCAGCGGTATCTATTGCACCACGAATGATGTGATACCTAACGCCCGGAAGGTCTTTTACTCTTCCGCCACGGATTAATACTATGGAGTGTTCCTGTAGATTGTGACCCTCACCCGGTATGTAAGCAGTTACTTCGATACCGTTCGTCAACCTTACTCTGGCTACTTTTCTGAGTGCAGAATTCGGTTTCTTCGGAGTGGTCGTGTACACACGAGTGCATACACCCCTCTTCTGAGGACATGCATCCATCGCAGGAGCCTTGCTCTTATAGACCTTATCCTTACGTCCTTTGCGAACTAATTGATTTAATGTTGGCAATCGAATCTATTTTTAAATTACAAAATAATTGGAAACCTTTAAAATACTAATTTTATTCCATTTAGTCAACTCAATTTAGCATATTACCACTCACTTCTTTCATTTTCGACAATTTTGCTTTTTCTTTATAACTTGCCTCTAATTAGTCTCTAATTAGTCTTTAATTAGGTACATGTGTACTCTTAATAAACCCTTAAAAATGCAAAATTTCGCAGGTTTTACTAATCACACCATTATTCCAAAACTCTTGATAAAACATATATTTATAAAATTGAGGGCAATACCATATTTTGCCATTTTTCATAACACAATATTTTGTTAATTTTTCATAACTAATATTCCCCATAAACTTAAATTTATGATATTATGAAAAATTTAATTGTTCTGTTTTTATTACTTCCTTCAATTATTTCTATTAGCTGTAACACAGATAATACAACAAATTCAGCCGACCCAAATGAAATTTTATTGCAGCAATTCCGAAATGCAATCGCTGATGCATCAAAACCTCTGACTAAAAGCGGAATTGATACAACCCTTACGTCTATTATAAACACAAACACACAACTTCAGTGGGATCAAGCAAATGTTCTTTGTGTAACATGGACAAGTACTACTTATTTTGACGACAAAATTGATTCAACAATTGTCACTGCAAGTGATATGTGGGTCACCGTTGTCCCCGTCGTGAAAGTCATGATGGGTCATTTTGTTATGGAAACAATCAATCCCGAACTTCGAATGAAACAACTTCTTGGTATGTGGCCAGATAAACCAAGAACAAGGTTTGTTGAGGTTTGGGCGGATACAAACACAATGTTCAGACCCTGTCCTGACCCTGAAATCTGGGATTGCAAATGTGATACTGTATTTCCTGCTAACGTTAGCACAGCACACATCCAGTGGTTTAATAACGAAATCATAAACAAATACGGCCCAGATGGTTACCCGTGGACAAGACAGGGCTATACCTATGACTGGGGCGGTAGAACAAAATTCGGATTAAGCGAATTTGTAATTAAAAAAGGAGTACCCGTAAAGATTAAAAGCGTCACAACTCCGTCAACTTTGTACACAATGTATAAATAATCTGTTAAAAGTCTAACTTAATACCGAATGAAAGATTGTCTGGAATACTTCCGCCTTCAGAAGTAACGGATCTGTCAATTGCACCTTCAATATAAAGCAATAAATTTTTTACAGGTTCAAACTGCAAACCGTAAAAATAAATAAGTCTGCAAAAATTCTTGTTTATCAGAGCATCCACATTCTGCGGCTGTTTATAATTCACACCGCCTAAGATACCCCATTTTTTGAAAGGTACCCACTTCGCTGCAATTTCGACACCATAACCTGAATAAACAACCGTTGAATCATGTGAAGTCGCTATATCGCCATTTTCCTGATAAGCGTATGTTACTCCTAAAAATACATCGTCTGTCGAATAATTTAAACATGCGGCTGCATATATTGGATTTCCATGAAGACCGCGAATCCTTTTGCCCGCATTCGGATCCAGAAAAACATTATTAAATGCTGCACCTAAATTAATATTAAAAGGTAATTTGTATATCACAGATCCGCCTATACTATTAAATACACTATTAAACTTCTCTTCAGACAATTTAAACTGGGCTGCTAACGCTACATTAAAATTGCCAAGTGAATTTTTGTAAAGTACTGAATTAGACGCTCTTCCTGTTCCGGTTGCTCCCCCGTCTGTACCGTCCGGAGTATAAACATAAGAAGCATAACCGCTATTATTTTCCGAAATATCAGTAATAGAAGCAACTTCGTAGTATGCGCTCGTTTGTTTTCCGAGTGAAACTACACCATATTCATTGAAATCCGCTCCGACAAATCCTTTCCTTATCCCAAATACATTAGCGGGATCAGAAGAACTGACATTAAGAAATCCCGTTGAACTCCCGTTATCCGGTGAGAGAAGAAATTTATCATTCGAGTTGAGCAATACTGATAACTCAATACCTCCGAATATTCTTATACCGGGATTTATTTTTTTACTGACTTTTAATCCAAGCCTCGAACCTCCGTCAACAATCCCAATGTTCTTATCCGTTGTAATCATCATTATTGTAAACCTACCCCAAGGATTGAGCTCTGTCTTTGAATCATCCTGAGAAATAAGATTTCCAAACGGGGAAAAAATCATAAGTAAAAAAACAACAAAATTAACATGGTAACGTTTCTGTCCCATTTTCAATATTATGTTTTATTCTAAAATGATACTACAGTTAATATATTAAAATTGTACCTTTAGTTATATCAAATAATTCGGTATTAAATTTATCAAGTAAGCTTATTCTTACTTCGCAAACAAGAATCACCTTATCAGTTGAGTTATTTTCAACAATAGTTATTAAGTTCGTTTCAATAAATTTCATAACAGCACTAATGTAGCTGTAATTAAATTGAATAATCTTCCTTTCTGTCAAAATTACCTGTCTCTTGTCCGATATTCTCAGACATTCATCAGCCGCATTAAAATAAGCTCTTTTCAGCCCTCCGACTCCGAGTTTTATCCCACCGAAATATCTAGTAACAACTATAAGGACGTTTTTCAACCCATGTTTGTTGATTGCATCATAGATGGGTTTTCCCGAAGAGCCTGCAGGTTCACCATCGTCATTATATCTGAAATTGCCTTTTTCGAAAAGAACATAAGCAAAAGGATGGTGTCTGGCGTCAAAATATTCTTTTCGTATCTGATTTAATATATTTGAACTTTCTTCCGGATTACTTAAAGGATAAGCATTAGCAATAAATTTTGAGCGTTGAATTTTTAGTTCAATTTTTGTTTGATGTGATAGGGTTATGTAACTATCTTGTTCCAAGATAAATTCTCATTCCTTTACCAACCTTCTTTTCCTATTAATGGCACGAACTTAAAGTATTTATGTTTGAAAATATCAAGGTGTTCGTTCTCTTTATCATCCTTAACACGAATTACCTGCCATATCTCCTGAGTATCCCTGTCACCAATCGGAATTATAAGTCTCCCGCCCACAGCAAGCTGTTTAACGAGTGTATCTGGCAACTCAGGACTTCCTGCAGTAACTACAATACCGTCATAAGGGGCATGCTCACTCCAGCCAAGTGTCCCGTCTGTACACTTTAATCTAACCTTGTATCTGTTATCATGCAGAACTTTTTTTGCTTTTTGATAAAGATGTTCAATCCTTTCAATTGAATAGACCTCAGCTCCGAGTTCGCATAAAATGGCTGCCTGATATCCCGAACCAGTTCCGATTTCGAGAACCTTACTGTCTTTTTTAATGTCAAGAAGTTGAGTCATGAAAGCAACAGTATATGGTTGTGATATTGTCTGATTGTGACTTATTGGTAAAGCGCTGTTGTCATAGGCAAACCTTTTAAGTTCAGGAGTTACAAAATATTCTCTGCGCACTTTCTTAAATGCATTAATAACATTTTCATCTCTAATACCCGATTTTTTCAGTACTTTTATCAGCTCTTCGCGCTTTACGTCATAGTAAGAAAATCCCATTCTATTATTCTGTATCCTTAACTCTATTTGATTTTGTTGACTCAAAAATTGTTTTCAACGAATTAGCTACATTAGTAGTGCCCATAGCTTCTTTAAGTTTTTCCTTAAGTTCTTCTACATCTTTACATAATTGTAGTTTACCGTCTTCAGCAATTGATATCCTTGAAGTTTCTTCAGAAACGATTACTGCCAATGCGTCGGATTGTTCTGATATCCCAAGTCCTGCACGATGCCTTGTTCCTATGCTTCTGTTAAAAGCAAACTGTGTTTCGGACAAAGGCAAAACGCATCTTGCCGCTTCAATCTTATTGTTATTAATTATTACAGCCCCGTCGTGCAATGGTGAACGCGGATAAAAAATAGAGATAAGCAGTTCTTTACTTATTCTAGCTTCAATTCTTTCACCTCGTTCGACATAATTCTGCAAACCCGTAGCTCTTGTGACTACAATCAAAGCTCCCCAATTGTTACGCTGAATTTCACGGCAAGCCTCAGCTACCTCTGTAACATTTTCGTTCATGTCGAGACGCATGAAAAGTCTTGCAATTCTTGTTCTTCCGATAATTATCAATATTCTCCTAATTTCGGGTTGGAAAAGAATGATAAGAGCAATAACCCAAATGTCAGTCAATCTGCTTAACAACCAGCTTAGAACCTGCAGGTTCAAAATCTGTGCGAGGAGTGAAACACCTAAAATCAGAAGCAAGGAAATGAATATCTGAAAAGCAATAGTACCGCGCATAAGCTTATAAAGCTTAAAGAAAATGTATGTCACTATAATAAGGTCAATGACATCGACTAACCTGACGGGTACAAAACCGATTTTGAACAACTCCATTTATTAATTTAGTTAAATTCAGTAACTAATAAAATGTCAATAAAAAAGGGGATATAAATCCCCTTTAAATTAAAATATAAAGTTACAAATTACATCCCTGAGCTTGGAGGAGCCGGTTCATCGGCTTTACCCGCATTTCTTAAAGGTATATAAATTAGAATTAATCCTATTATTGCAAGAATAACAAATCCAATTAATAAAGGCGGTTCTGCAAATATCTGAGGAATTTTCATCTCGGCAATCTTAAACGGAGCAAATCCGAGTCCGGTCAAAGCTTCACCTGCAATGAAACCGGATGCGAGCAGAATACCTACATTTTCAATTCTAACTTTCTGAGCTTCGTTTAATTTTCTCTTTTTGACCATGATATCAAGAATTCCTTTAATAATACCGCCAATAAAAATTGCAAAGGTTGTTTCAAGCGGTAGGTACATTCCAACTGAAACGAGCATCGGGCTTTTCACCTGCATCATAATGAATGCAATTCCCATTAACAGACCAACTATGATTAATGACCATGCCATTTTTCCACCAACAATACCCTGCGAAAGCATAGCCATCAGACCAGCCTGTGGAGCTGAAAGATTCTTGCTTCCAAAACCACCCTGATAGTTTTGCTGAATACCCTGTGCAATATCAGCCTGATTCAAAAGATTTAAAACATAGAACATTACAAGACCTGAAACAACAACACCAATGATATCACCAACCTGCATTTTCCATGGAGTACCGCCGAGAATATGTCCTGCTTTTAAATCCTGAAGCATCTCACCTGCTACTGCTGCTGCAACACAAACGATTGCTGCTACACCAAGAACTGCCGCAACGCCCCCGTGCTGTGCATCAACACCAATAACAACGAGTATCAAAGCTGTTGTAACAAGAGCAGTTAAGGTCAAACCGCTTATAGGATTGTTAGATGAACCAATAATACCAACCAGATAACCTGAAATTGCTGCGAAGAAAAACGCTAATATGATCAGGATTGTTGCTGATGCTAAAGCAGGAGCCAACCCAGTACCAAATACAAAATAAGTAATCAGAAATGTTACTACTGCAACAGCAATTATTCCGATTAATACATAAGAGAAAGGTAAATCTTTTTCAGTTCTCTCAATGTTATGATGTGTACCGGCAGCAGCTTTCTTGACATCACCTACAGAACGTTTCAAGCCCGCAAACAGAGACTTACGCATATTGAATAAAGTATATAATGCGCCCATAAGCATTCCGCCAATTGCGATAGGTCTTACGATATATCTCCAGACCTGATTAATCTGGAAACCCTGATTGGAAAGAGTTTCAGCACTCTTGCCCGACATAGCAGCCCACTCATTAATAAAATTGATATCGCTAATATACGGATAAATGAAATAATAAATTATAGGTGTTAAAAGACCCCAAGCGAGAAGACCACCGCTAAAGTTTAGAGACGCATATTTAGGTCCTATAATATAACCGACACCCATGTATGCAGGACTAATACCCGGAGAACTAACAAGCATTCCACCCTGAGCGTTTATGTTTGTACCAGGGATTTTTACTTTATCGAAGAAGGCGTAGAATTTTTCCCAACTTGCAGCAAAGAAATTGATTTGCCCAAGGAACTGAATAACAGCACCGAGTCCCATCGCACTAAAGAGGAATTTGGAACCACCACCGCCGCCTTGTCCAGATTTATGGATTTCAGCAGCTGCTGTAGATTCAGGAAATAACAAATCCCTGTCTTCAACCATAACCCTTCTTAATAGAGCAACGAACATAATACCAAGAATACCACCGGCTATTAAGATTACAGTTGCCGTAGCATAATTTGCACCTGAGATATTCATTGGGTCCCAAATACCCGCTATAAAGAATGCCGGCAATGTGAAGATAGCACCTGCAGCAACAGACTCTCCGATAGAACCAACAGTTCTAACGAAGTTTTCTTCGAGTATATTACCCTTAAAAACTTTTAAAATTGCCATTCCAAGCACAGCAGCGGGATAAGTAGCGGCTATAGTCATACCCGCTTTTAATCCTAAATATGCGTTAGCTGCACCAAGAACGACTGCCAATATCAAACCGATAATTAATCCGCGAATTGTGAACTCAGCAAGATTTGTCTCGGCAGATATAAACGGAACAAATTTCTTTTGTTCTGACATAATTCTTTAATTTAAGTTAAAAGTATAATTTTATATAATTTTGACTATATTGTATGAAAATATTATGTAAGTTATACAATTAAAATTTAAGTTTCAATTCTACAAATTCTAACTTGAGGATAGGAATTATTACGTTGTTTAATAAAAATTTATTTATATACCTCTTTTACTGCCCCAGATAAGAATATGCAGACGTTCAGTATAATTGAAATGATATTTCTTGCAAATCTCGGCAAGTTCTTTTCTTTTAAGTGAAATATCAAGGTCTGTTAATCCCTCCGGCATAAGGTAAACATCTTTATTAACGAAACCAATTTCCTTCTGAAGCAAAAGAATCTCTTCAATGTCATTTATACTGCAATATACAAACTTCCATTGAATTTCTTTATTACGGTTAATAGTAATATCCTGATATACTTTCAGAACATCAAGATTAATTCTGTTCTGTTTGTGCATCTTTTCATGTTTAGTATCGAATGGAATTGAGGATTTCAGTTTAGGACTCACACTGATTAAATCAATGTATTCCAAAAATTGACCAGTGCGAGTACCGTTTGTTTCAAGTGTTACATATGCATCCAAGACTTTAAGTTTAGAGCACAAATCAGCAAGCTCATCGTGTTGAAGAGCCGGTTCTCCGCCGGTTATAACTACGTCGACAGCACCGCTGTTTTTATATTCACTAATAATGTCATCAACGCTGAATTCACCGATATTATGTTCATCTTCAGGATTCCAGCTTGTGTAGGGAGTATCGCACAAATTTCCACCGGAGAACTTACATCTAAGATTACAACCATTAGTTCTAATGAAAAAAGAAGGGACGCCGATACGCTTCCCTTCTCCTTGCACTGAATAGAATAACTCTGAAATCTTCATGTTATTTCTTTGAATCTAACGGACCAGACAGATTCTTGTAAGAAATCAATTCAGCTTTAACAGAGCCTACTATGATATCAAGTTTTACCATGACTGGAATCTTTCTGTCATCTCTTGAAATCCAAACAGCAATATTTTCGGCTTTCTTTATGAGAGCACCTTCTTCGGCAACGGGCTGCACGATAACGCATCTGAAATCACCAGCCGGAACATCGACATCTTCTTTATCAAGAACTTTCACTTTAAGGTCATAGTTTTTATCGTCGTAGAAACTATTCAGAGTAATAATCTCGCCGTTGTTCATGTTCTGAACATTCATAGTTCTCGCATAATAGAAGGCACTGATAATATCGAGTGAATAAGGTTTAATATCAAACTCGCCGTCGGGTTCCTTCTTACCCTTAGTAATGTTTGTAGTTCTTGCTTTATTATTCACGTTATCGAAGATAACCGTAAAATCTTTTGAGTAATCGCCTTCTCTTATGTACTGTTCAAACTTCCAAGGGAATAGACCTTCGGCATCAAGATAGCACTTGTACTTATCCTGAAGTTTATACACCCATTCAAAACTTGAAGCTGAATTTAGAGTAGCAGTAATATCGTAACAATTTCTGCCATTCATAACAACAAAGTTAGGCGCTATTTCAAAGACTACGTACCCGGCAGTCAGGAATCCATAACTGATTTCAAATTCAAGTCTCTCTCCAAGTCCAAAAGCATTATGGCTTACTTTTCTGTATTCCTTTTCCTGTGCATTAACAAAGTTTAATGACAGAACTAATAAAATAATAACTCCTGCGATAATGTTTTTCATAATATTATTATGTTTACTTAATATTGTAACCTAAAATTTAATAAAATGTTTCAAATAAATCATATTCTTAAAAGCTCATCAACAGCCTCAGCTGCCCGTGTGTCATTAATTGTACTCATATCGTCTCCTTTTTCCGGACTTATGATTACAGCCTGATTAGATAATGGTTTCCATCTAATTGCGTTCATTGGAGCAGAATTCGGATAGAAACCAATTATTTTTCTATTTAATGCTCCTGCAATGTGAATAGGTCCTGTAGAGTTTGAAACAAATAACTCACATCTATCGATAAGTATCATCATTTCCCTCAAGTCTAACATTCCAGTTAAATTAATAATATCGCCGCCTAACTTCAGGGGGAATAATGACGTTACATTACTTTCCCGATCTAAACCTGTAACTAAAATCTTAAAGAATGGATATGTCGTTTTTATGTATTCAGCTAATTTAATGAGTTTGTATACGGGTAAATCGACTGCCGACCCTTTGCTGCCAGGATGAATGATAATGTATTTAGAATCTAAGTTAAAATGTATGTTCAGTTTATTTTTAAAGTAGTTGTATTCAGAATCAGTATAACTTAAATGGAATATTTTTTCTAAGGATATTTCTTTTTTCAGAAAACTTAATAAGTTAAGATTGTATTCGGACTCATGTTTAACAGCATACTTTCTGTGTTCTTTTATTCTCTCGTTAAACAAGAAAGAATAGAATCTGTAAGCGGTACCAACTCGTGTCTGAATTCCCGCACGGAATGAAGCGACTGCAATATCTTTTCTCGGGAATACGTTGATTATTGTATCAAAATCATTTGATTTGAAAAAGTCGAGAAGATTATCAGAAACATCTTCATAATAGAAGATATTGTCAACACCTTCGTATCCGTTCAGAAGGTTTCCGAGTTTATTACTAATGAAAAGCGAAATTTCAGACGAGGGAGAAAGTCTTTTAATTTCAGGAATCATAGGAAGCGTGAGAATCACATCTCCAATCTTATCAGTACGGCTTAAAAGAATATGTTTTAATGCTCCCAAGCAATAATCTTCTGAGATTAAAATTCCAGTATAATGCTACTTCTTTTCCTTGTACGACAAAACTATATCTGTTGAGTTTGATTCTGAATTAAAACTCATCATTAATTCTACATCTCTTTCAGCTTTACTCCATTTGAGCATCCCGCCTTTTTCATTAATCAAATCTTCCATCCCCGGTTCCGATTTAAAGCCATTTTTCTTCAACTCTTCTTTATAGAAGGATGCGATATCCAAAACTTTTGCATTTGAGGAAAAAGTTACTGTTGTACCTTCAGTCTGGTTAACGATAGAGCCAACGCAGTTTGAATTAGGGGGTTGAGGAACATCTTTGGGAAAATCCTTCGGAAGTCCTACCTGGAGACCGAGTTCATTACCGGTTGTGCTAACTTCTTTGTTGTCCTGTGAGTTCAGCTTTGCAGAATCAGTACTGACTTCTGTTTTACCTGAAGAATTTTGTTCCGGTTTTTGTTCATTCTTTCCGCAGCTATAAAGAACAAACATTAAAAGAATAAGAACATGTAAAATTGTATACTTCATTTTTTATAATATGCGAATTATGATTATTAAAATCAGTTGTTACAAACAATAGCTTCGAATCTGCCAGCAATCCAGCTTTTCTTCTCGTCTTTAAAACACATAGCAATTCTACCTTTTACTACGTCATCATTCATCTCTGTGATTAATAAAGATGCATTCCAGCTTGCGTTGATTTTCCTCATATCATCATTTTCGGTGACATGAAAATCAGCTGAATACCCTTCTAAACTTTTGACGAAAGAATCCTTAACAAACTCACCGACTTTGAACTCCGAGCCAATTTTAGTCAATTGATAACCGTTATAATTTTCTATAAAGCCGCATTTATTTTTAGGAGCTTTATCACTAAAAGCCAGGACGTTATCGTTTGAGCCTCTCCATTTTTCGAAGACTATATAAACCGGATTAAAATCCTTGCCTTCAATTTTACCTTTAAGAGGGGCATCGGGTATATCTTTAACAGAAATCGATTCTTTCCAGACAAACTCACCGGATGATGAGTTTTGCTGATTAGTGCTTTCCTCTTTTTTATTGCAAGAGGAAAGCAAAATCAGACTTAATAGAAATATTGTTACTTTAATGTATCTTTGCAATTCTAAATAATTTATTTACAGAACTTTGTAAATCTATCATTTATTCTTGACCAGTGCAAGTTATTAATGAAGTTATCAATATACTTGACTCTTCCCGGACCGTCCTTGTGGTAATAGGCATGTTCGAAAACGTCGCACGCAATAAGAGGAACACCGCCCCAGATAGCGCCGTAGTGATGCTCATCGACAAGAACATTTAAAAGCCTACCGCTGTAAAGTCTATCATATACAAGTACGCCCCAGCCAGAGAGTTTAGCAGCTGTTGCAGTTGCTTTGAAATCTTCTTTCCATTTATCGATGCTGCCGAATTCTTTAACGATTGCGTCATAGATATCTTTACCCTTTGATGCATCACCGTCACCACCGAGTACTTCCCAATAAACATCGTGAAGCACAGTACCGCCGTGGTTCCAAGTCATTCTTCTTTTGAGTTCACCGACCAAAGAGTAATTGCCGTTGGCTTTTGCTCTATCCGCGGATTCAAGTTCTTTTTCGATGTTGTTAAGAAATGTAACATAACCCTTGTGGTGAGTGTTGTAATGCCAATCGCTAGTTTCGGGTGATACAACATCTTTCAAGAGTGTTTTAGCCTCCTCGTCAGAGTAAGGTCTTGCATTGAATTTCCATTCGTATGCCATTTTTGAAATATCTCCTTTCAAATTTATATTGTTTTTATTGTTATTATTATTTAATAAGAAACCCGGTAAAAATGATAGTGAAAGAGCACCTAAAGATGAATTGTAAATAAATTTTCTTCTTGAAATATCTTTTCTCATAAATTGTCTTTTGGTTAAATTATACTCCGAAAGAGCTGCCGCAGCCGCATGTTTTTTTTGCGTTAGGATTATTGAAAACGAAACCCTTACCAGACAGACCATCGGTATAATCCACTTCAGTACCTGTTAAATAAAGGAAACTTTTCATATCGATAAATACCTGAATACCATCTTTTTCTATGATTGTATCGGTTGGTTTAGATTCACCGTCGAAGCCGAGTGAATAAGAGAATCCTGAACAGCCGCCTCCTTTGACGCCGATTCTAAGTCCAAAATTTTCGGGAACATTATTTTCTTTCATTATTCTTTTAACTTCGCTGATAGCTTTATCCGTTATGTTTACGTCTTCCGTAACACCCGGAATGAATTTTGTTTCTTCTGACATATCTTTTTAGTTTATAATTGTTAGTTTATAGTTTATGATTTATAGTTTATAATTATTTGTCATGCAGACAATAAACTTATTGTTTATAGCATTTATTTCAATCTTAGTTTATTGACGGATTCTATTACTTTTTCTATAACATACATAATTTCTTCATTTGTGGTTTTTCTTCCCAAACTAAACCTAATCGCAGACTTAATCAACGAATCAGTTTTACCTATTGCCTTTAACACATAAGAAGGTCCTAAAGTTGCGGAACTGCAAGCGCTGCCTGTTGATAAAGCGATATTTTTTAAATTGCTTATCACGACTGATGAATCAACGCCCTCGAAGCTAATGTTTACGTTATTCGGCAAACGTTTTTCTCTGCTTCCGTTTAAGAATGAACAAGGAATTCTGTTTAAAAGATTCTGCATTAGAATATCACGCTGAACAATTTCCTTTTGAAAATCATCAAACATTCTCACTGATGATATTTCAGCGGCTTTACCGAAACCGACAATTCCCGGTACGTTTAAAGTTCCGCTTCTAAGTCCTCTTTCATGACCCCCTCCGTTTAACTGTGTTGAGATTTTATCAGCTGAAGTATTTCTAACATACAAAGCACCGACACCTTTAGGACCGTACATTTTATGAGCGCTGATGCTCATCAAATCAATTTTATATTCATTAACATCGACAGGCAATTTACCGAATGCCTGAACAGCGTCAGTATGGAATAATACGTTTTGAATCCGGCATATCTGAGCAATCTCAGGAACCGGCTGAATAGTACCGATTTCATTATTAGCGGTCATTATTGAAACAAGAACAGTATTTTCATCGATGTTTTCTTCAACATCTTTAGGAACAATTAATCCATAACTATCCGGCTTTACATACCTGATTTCCACACCCGACTTTTCGAGAGCCTTTACTGTATCGAGGACTGAGGTATGCTCTATTTCACTTGTTACGATATTAATGCCTTCTTTATAATTATTCTCAACGACACCTTTGATTGCTAAGTTATTTGATTCAGTAGCTCCGCTTGTGAAAATGATTTCATCAGGATTACAATTAACCAAAGCACTAATTTGTTTACGAGCGTATTCAACGGCAACGTTAGCTTCGTTTCCAAAGTGATGCCTCGATGAAGGATTACCGAACTTCCCGCTGAAATACGGTAACATAGCATCCAATACTTCCTTATCAACCGGAGTTGTTGAATTATAATCCATGAATATAAATTTCTCAGACAAAATCGGACACCATTTTTGTTCTTAAAAGATTTTCAAATTCAGACTGCATCTTGCTCAAAGGGATTTTGATAGAGCAGTTATTGCTTACATCACAGTTAGACACATCATCATGCATACACTCAACAATGTTTGTATTGGATTCAATTAAACCGAACAGTTCCATTAACGGAATATCCGAAAGTTTTCGTGACAACTTATAACCCCCATTTACTCCCTGAACAGACTCAAGAATACCTTCCTTTTTCAGTTTTTGTAGGATTTTAGCGAGTAAATCGTGAGGAATACTATATTTCTCGGAAATATCACGTACTTTCGTCACATCGCTTTGCGATTGCGAAAGGTGGTTCAATGCAATTAACGAATATTCTAGTTTTTTTGAAAATTTTACCATTTATTTAATAAAGACATTAAAATAGGACTATTATAGTCGTATTTAATAACAACGGATTTTGAAAATAAATTCCACACAATTTATAAAGAAAAATAAAAGATTAAGATTCCCCGCTATAAGCACGGAGATTCTTAAGACATACATTATTTCATATCGAACTTTTTATGTTTTAAACACTTTAATTTCACTGCGGGGAGCAATGAATTGATCCGTTAGCTATCAAATTATGTTTGCGAGTGAATTAATTAAATAAATAACGTTGCGAAGAAGTTATTTTTAAACAAAGTCCCCGAGAAATCAGTATAAATGCCTGCCATTGTCTTTGTGATTTTCTGTGCAACCAAGCCTTGGGATTGTAACAAGCTGGTTACTTACGAATCATATTCAGTTTGGGAGATTATTAAGCGGAAAATTATATTCAGACGATTACAGTTTGGGAATCGGGATTTTCCCGAGCTTTTTCTTTTTTAATTTGCTTCTTTGTTTTAATGCTTTTTATTCTTGCATGCTCATTCACGTCTGCTTCATGAAGGTCCATGCCTTTAAGTATGAAACCTCCGGCGTTTGCGCATAAGATTGGGGAATTGACTTCGTACGAAACGATTGAAAAGAATATCATTGCTTTATTAAAGTCATCAAAAACTTTTTTACACTGAGAGTTAAAATTAAATGAGAATGTATTTCCTTTATCACTGAATGTGATGGATTTCCCGGACTTCTTAAGAATTATAAATTTATGATTATGTTTAATCTTATTAAAACTTTTTTCAAGCGGGTGCGAAAGATGAATCATGAGAAAGAATTCGCAATGCGGATTAATTTTTTTAAGCAGAATGTCTTTTACATCGAATTCAATTGTAAGGGTTTCCGAATCAATTACAATATTTGACACAAAGATACTACATCCCATTACGGGTGTTAGCATAGTATCGGTTGTGAGAAAATTAGTAGCAGCATAAGGATAGTTTACGGCGATAATTCTTTGAAAAGGTTCATTATCAAACTTTTCTGAAAAACTAAAATGAACCCCATAATAATTATTCCATAAATCTTTCAATTTGTTTATTTGGCATACTGCAGAAGCAAACCTTGACAGTATTCCCATACGTGTCATAGTAGCAGATTCGGGTTCTGTTTTCTCCTTTTTCCTTTTCCGGGGTACAGATGCAGCAATTGTTTTCCCCTTTCTTATCTTAAAAACACTCGAACCCATTTTGCCCTGAAGTGCTCCTAAATGATTGTCCCTTACTTTTGCCATGTGGTAAAAGTAAACAATTAAAACAAAAAATGAAGCACATTTAATTAAGGCTTAATATCCGATTTACCAGTGTTGCCCAAGGGCTTAATGAGGGCTAAATAGGATCTTAGGTTGAGTTTAGATGAAAGTTAGAAGGTAATTAGGAGATTAATAGGTTTTTGTTAGGAAATAGATAGGCTTCTAATAGGTAACCTATATTTAAGTTATTGTTTTTACAAAATAATATCTTATTTCAATTATCAGCTAATTTTTAAATTTCGGACTCAAAAACGGCATATTTTCGAAGTCTTTAGGTAATATCAGCTCAATCGGTAACGTAAAACAATATCCTAATTGATTCAATTATAATAGAAATATTATACAAAAAAGTCAAGATAAAAACAGAGAATGTCGAATATTTTTTTGAATGAATATTCATTATGAAAAAATTAGTATTTTGTTAAAGACCGAAACATATCAACAGATAAGGACACAAAAAGAGATTAATTCTTATTTTAGGAATCTGATGAAGTTACAGAGACGTACCGGAGAGAACTGAGAATTTTTAGAAAAGGTTATTTAATTTCGCTCTTGAAATAAATTCATTAAATTAGTATCTTTATTGTTTATGTAAAATCCGCTCCCATCGTCTAGGGGTTAGGACACCACTCTTTCACAGTGAAAACACGAGTTCGATTCTCGTTGGGAGCGCAAAGCAGAAGCCCTGCAAGATAATTACTTGCAGGGCTTTTTTATTAGGTGTGAAAACATCCCGTGAGAAAGGTATTTCTCATTGGGAGCAAGAAGCAGAAGCCATGCAGGATAATTACATGCAGGGCTTTTTTATTTTAGAACAATTAGGCTTTGATTTTTAATATTATTTGAAATCCTCAGTAAAATAGAATATGAGAAAATTTAATTTAATTGAATCACTTACTGACACAAAAAAAGGGATTAATGCACAATAAAAAATCCCTTTAATAATTAAGAAATATTTAGTATTGTACATATATCTCCATAAAGTTGTAATTTTAGTAATTTAAATTAACAAGCCTTTTTTAATTTTACATTAAAAATTGACATGGCTAAGACAAAAGATACTATCAAACAAGCAAATCAAGGTACAAAGGCATCGGGAAGCAGAAATAAATCAAAATCCATTCTTAATTATCAACATATACTGAATAATTTCGAGAGCGGATATGCTTATCAAAAAATAATAGTTGACAGTAGAGGCAAACCGATAGATTTTGAGTATATAGAGGTAAATCCGGCATTCGAAAGTTTGATGGGTCTTAAGGCAAAGGATATTTTGGGAAAAAGGGTTACGGAAGTGATACCTGATTTCAAACTGAAGAAAAAAGACTGGATTGAATATTACGGAGAAGTAGCATTAAATGGAAAGAATAAGTCGATAGATTTTTATTCAAAAACCAGAAATAAATGGCTGCATATAAGGTCTCACAGTCCTACCAAAGGATACTTTATAACAGAAGTACATGATATTACAAAACGTAAAGAAGCGGAAATGCTGATAGAAAAATCAAATCAGCAGCTTAATGAGATTGTTGAAAGTATTTCTGATGCATTTGTAACACTGGATAAAAACTGGTGTTATACATACATGAACAAACGCGCTGGTGAAATCTTTGCAAGAGATCCGAAGAAAATAATCGGGAAGCACATTTGGACAGAATTTCCTGAAGGAGTTGGGCAGCTATTTCACCAGGCTTACGAAAAAGCTTTTAGAGAGCAAACATTTGTAAAACTGGAAGAATATTATCCACCATACGATAAATGGTTTGAGAACAGAATATATCCCACGAAAGAGGGCTTATCAATATTTTTTCACGACATTACCGAGCGTAAAAAAGCACTGCATGAATTAGAAAAAGTAAACAGAACATACGTTGTTATAAGTCAAATAAATCAATTGATAGTAAGGGAAAGCGACATTAATGAAATATTCAGGAAAACGTGTAAGATTGCGATTGAACACGGTAAGTTTAGAATGGCCTGGATTGGAATAGTAGATGAAAACACTCGAATAGTGAATCCAAAGTTTTGGGACGGACACGAGGATGGATATCTTTCGAGTATTATGAAGATAGCATTAGATAATGAATTAGTCGGAACAGGACCAACAGCTGCTGCAATAAACAAAGGCAGTCACTATTTTTGCAATGATATAGCAAACGACCCGATAATTGAACCATGGAGGGAGGAGGCATTGAAACGGGGTTACCGTTCATCGATAGCATTACCACTTAAATTACATGACAAAATAATTGGTTCGTTTAATTTATATTCAGAAAATCCAAATTTCTTCAACGAGAACGAAATAAGTCTGCTGCTTGAAGTTGCTGACAACATATCTTATGCAATCGAAAATATAGAAAACGCCGGAATAAAGAAAAAAGCAGAAGATGATTTGAAGGAAAGTGAAAGATTATTAATATCTATTGTGGATAATATTCCTAACATGATATTTTTAAAAGATGCCAAGGAGCTGCGATTTTTCAGATTAAACAAAGCTGGAGAAAGGCTTTTAGGATATACAAGGCAAGAATTAGAGGGAAAGAATGATTATGACTTTTTCCCAAAAGAACAGGCTGATAAATTTACCTCAAAAGACAAGGAGGTAATTGAATCCGGTAAACCCATGAACATACCACAGGAAAAGATAAACACAAAATCGGGAACAAAGATATTACACACTCAAAAGATTGCAATCAACGACATACATGGAAATCCACTTTATCTTCTTGGGATTTCGGAAGATATTACTGAAAGGATTGAAGCAGAACAAAAAATTATAGAGAGCGAGCATTATTACAGGACAATATTTGAAACGACAGGAAATGCTACGGCAATAATAAATGAAGACACGACATATTCACAGGTTAATTCAAAGTTCGTAGAGATCTCGGGATTTAAGAAAGAAGAAATTGAGGGTAAAATGCACTGGGAGAAATTTGTACATAAAGATGATATTGAATTAATGAAAGAGAAGCATAGATTGAGGAGAACTGACCCATCAAAAGCGGAAAGGAATTATGAATTTAGGTTCGTGGATAAAACGGGGAATATTAGAAACGTGCTGATAACGATTGATATGATACCAGGAACAAAGAAAAGTGTCGCTTCATTACTTGATATTACAGAAAGAAAATTAGCTGAAAAGAAAGTTCAGGAATCGGAAAAAAGGTACAGAATGCTGTTTGAGTACAATCCCGTTCCGATGCTGATTTACGAACGAGTTACTCTACAGCTGATAGCAGTGAATGAAGCATTTCTCAAACATTACGGATACAATAAAGAGCAGATTACTGAGATGATATTACCAGACCTTTATCCCGATGAGCAGCAAGTTCCTATAACAGATCTTGCAATGAATTTAAAGGGTCACAATTATGCGGGTGAATGGAAGCACAAGAAAGCAGACGGTACGTTAATCGATATTTTTGCGACTTCACATGACATAATCTTCAAAGGAAAAGATTGCCGGATAGCCGTCGTAAATGATATAACAGAACGAAAAGCGATGGAAAACATGATAAGGAGAATAAATGAAGAGCTTGAAGTACGGGTTACAGAGAGGACATTCCAACTTGAAGAATCGAACAAAGAATTGGAGGCTTTTTCATATTCGGTATCGCACGACCTTCGTGCACCTTTAAGAGCGATATCCGGGTTTTCGAAATTACTGAAGGAAGATTATTATGAGAAACTTGATGATGAAGGAAAAGATTACCTGGAAGATATAATGAAGAATTCAGAAAGAATGGCAATACTGATAGATGATCTGCTTGAACTTTCAAGATACGGCAGAAAGAAGATGGACATGTATGAGATTAAAATGAAAGAGCTATTTAAGAGTATTATTAATGAGCAAAAAGAATATGCTGAGAATAAGAATACAGTTTTTAATATTAAAGAAATACCAAATATAAAGGGTGATTATTCACTAATTAAGCAGGTTGTAATAAACCTGATTTCAAACGCTATAAAATATTCATCGAAGACACCGAAACCAGTTATAGAAGTTGGATCAACGGATAAGGAGACAGAAGTAGTTTACTATGTAAAGGACAATGGTGTTGGTTTTGACATGAAATATGTACATAAACTATTTGGAGTATTTCAAAGGCTGCACAGTGTTGAGGAGTATGAGGGAACAGGCGTAGGATTAGCGATTATACAGAGAATTATTGCTAAACATAACGGTAAAGCATGGGCAGAAAGCAATCCGGGGAAAGAAACGGTGTTTTATTTCTCATTGCCAAAGATATAGAGTAAATATAATGTAAAATTATTATATTAAACATAAAATTGATTATCTAGAATTTAAAATTTTATAAAATCAGAAATAGATTATGAATTCCACACCAGTAGAAATACTCTTGATTGAAGACAATCCAAGCGACGTTAAATTGACGTTGAAAGCACTTCAGAAACACAACCTTGCCAACAAGGTAACAGTCATTAAAGACGGTGCAGCGGCATTAGATTTTTTATTTGCACAGGGCGTGTACTCAGACAGAAATTTCAAGGTAGTGCCAAAAGTGATTTTTTTAGATTTAAAACTTCCGCTTGTTGACGGAATTGAGGTACTCAGAAAAATAAAGTCAGAAGATATTACGAAGAGGATACCGGTAGTAGTGCTTACTTCATCAAAGGAAAGCAGAGACATTGAAGAATGTTATAAATTAGGAGTTAACAGCTATGTTGTAAAACCTTTAGATTTTGAAAAGTTTCTGGATGCGGTTTCAAATTTAGGATTATACTGGGTATTGATGAATGAGCCACCAGTATAGAAAAATATAATATAAACCTCAAAAGTTTAATTTATGGACGACACAATTAAGATACTATTAGCTGAAGATAACATTAATGATGTAAAACTGCTTGAAAAAGAATTCTCAAAAAACAGTATGAAATTCAGTATACACGTTGTTGATACTGAAAATGAATACAGGAAAGCTTTAATAGAAATTAATCCGGACATTATTTTATCGGATTATACAATGCCGGTATTTGACGGACTGACAGCTCTCAGGATAAGAATGGAAACAGCCCCAATGGTTCCATTTATAATTGTAACGGGATCGATAGACGAAATAACCGCTGTTGATTGCATAAAAGCGGGTGCGGATGACTATGTACTTAAAGAGCAAATACACAGGATTTATCCTGCGGTTAAATCAGCATTAAGAACAAGAGATTTGAATATAGAAAAAGAGAAAGCACAAAAAGCATTAATCGAGAGCGAATATAAATACAGAACTCTAATTGAAAATCTTGCAGTAGGTGTTTATCAAGTAGAGCCCAGCGGAAAGTTACTTCAAGTAAATCCTGCATTTTTAAAAATAATGGGATATTATAATACAGATATAGAATTATCCGAAGAAATGTCGAAAATCTCAGCATGGGATTTTTACCCAGATCCAAAAGTACGAAAAGATTTCTTGACAGCAGTAAAAGAAAACAGAGAAGTAAAGAATATTGAGATGCAGATGTACAATTATACAAAAAAATTAATCTGGGTAAACGTCGCAGCAAAGGGAAGGTTTGATAATGACGGTAATTTACTATGGGTTGACGGTGTACTCGAGGATATATCAATAAGAAAAGCAGCAGAGATTCAACTAATAGAAGCAAAGGAGAAGGCAGAAGAAGCGAGCAGAGTTAAATCAAGCTTTCTAGCAAACATGAGCCATGAAATAAGAACCCCTTTAAACGGAATACTTGGATTTACTGAGATACTAAAGGATGATATTAATGATAAAGAACAGCTACACTGTGTAAATGTGATAGAGAAAAGCGGAAAAAGGCTGCTGGAAACACTTGACCTGTTATTAAATTTCTCAAAACTTGAAGCAGAGAGTGTGACTGCTCTGTATAAAGAAGTTAATATTATTAATATTGTAAATAATGTTGTGAATAGATTCGAAGTGATGGCAAAAAGTAAAGAATTATACATCCAAAAAGAAATATTAGTTAACAAACTAACGGCTCATATTGACGAGAGATTTTTAATGCATGTATTAAACAATTTGTTGAAGAATGCTATTGTATACACGAAAAAAGGAGGTATTACACTTACACTTGACGCTAATATCGAGAATATGGTATTCAAGGTTAAAGATACGGGTATAGGAATAGTAAAAGAGAAACAGAAAATAATATTTGAACCGTTCAGACAGGAAAGCGAAGGGTACGGAAGGAATTTCGAAGGAACGGGTTTAGGATTATCCATAGCAAAAAGATTTATAGAATTGATGAAGGGAAGCATTGAGGTTGAAAGCGAAATTGGAAAAGGCTCAACATTTACGGTAACCATTCCGCTTACAAATAAAGAAGAACCGAACAAAAAAGATAATATAGAATATAAAGAGGAATTAAAGATATCGCCCCAGATAACCTCTAAACAAAAAAAGGGGAAATATTAATAGTAGAGAATGATGAAGACAATCTTCTTTTTACTGTATCAGTATTGAAGAAGCATTACGACACTGATTCAGCAGTTAACGGGTATGAAGCAATTGAAAGGGTAAAGAATAAATTTTATGACATTATTTTAATGGATATAAATTTGGGGAAAGGGATAGATGGAATACAGACAGTAAAAGAAATCAGAAAATTAAAAGGACATGAAGCAATACCGATTGTAGCCCTGACGGCTTATACACGATATGGGGATAAAGAAGAGTTTCTTGAAGGAGGGTGTACACATTATCTTGGAAAGCCGTTTAGTTCAAAGCAATTACTGGATTTATGCGAAAACATAATAAAAAGTGAGTAATTATAATTAAAGAAATATTCAAATTCCAGACATATTATCTTAATAAGGAAGTGAAATACAATCAACAAGTATTTACTTCGAAACATAGGGAAAAGATACAAAGAAAGTAGATCCCTTGTCTATTTCAGATTCAAACCATATTTTACCGTTATTCATTTCTACAAGGTCTTTGCAAAGAATGAGCCCCAGTCCAGTGCTTTCCTCTCCCGATGTCCCCTTTCGGGAGACAGATTCAGATAGTTTAAATATTTTACTTTTTAAAGATTCAGACATACCGATTCCTGAATCCTTTATAGAAATTATCACTTCACCATCTCTAATTTCAGAGCTGACATGAATATTACCGCCAGTGTTTGTAAACTTAATAGCGTTGCTAATCAAGTTTCTTAAAACAGTTTCAAGCATATCAACATCATAAACAAATCCCAAGTCTCCTGGAATATCGATAACAGTATGTATTTTCTTTTCATCGAGATTATTTCTAAGATAATAGAAAGCTTTTTCAACACAGTTGAAAAAATTGTTGTATGAAGGTTTAAACTTAATATTACCCATTTGTAGCCTTGCCCATTCGAGTAAATTTTTAAGAAGTTTATGCAATTGATTTGCAGAGGAGTTCATCATGTCCATAAAATTCTTCAACTCTTCGGGAGAAAACTTTTCTATTTTATCACGCACCATAGCAGTAAGAGCGATGAATCCGTTAAAGGGATTATTCAGGTCATGAGCTATTATTGAGAAGAATCTATCTTTTTCATAGTTGCGTCTTTTAAGTTCATCGACTGCTTCTTTGAGTTTCAGGTGAGTGGAAACGCGAATCAATACTTCTTCACTTTTAAAAGGTTTAGTTATGTAATCAACAGCACCGAGCGAAAAACCCGTTACGATATCATCTGATTCATTTTTTGCCGTGAGGAAAATTATTGGTATTCCCACTGTTTCAGAATCAGATTTCAAAATCTCACATACTTCAAAACCTGACAGAACCGGCATCATAATATCAAGCAAAATTAAATCAGGTTTCTTATCTAATGCAATTTTTATTGCTTTTTCACCGCTATCGGCAACATAAAGATTGTAATGATTCCTAAGAAGTGTACCTATAAGCTGTATATTCTGCGGTTGATCATCGACTATTAATATTGAATATTTGTGCAAATTATTACTAATCATTATTCATTATATTTTGATTTGAGATTTCTTAATAACAGAGGCAAAGAATTGAGATTTTGTTTTAAAGAATTTATATCAAAATTGTTGTAATCATTTCGCAGACTTTCGATATATTTATCAAACATATTAATATGGTTATCGGAACAGATTGATTTAAAGTCGTTAATAAAATTCCCGATTTCATCAAAATCCATGTATTCCAGTAAATTCTGGCTTCTCTCACTTAAAGAATCAGAAACTATTTCAGCATGTTTTAAGATAGTTTCTTTTGGCAAATTACTCAAGATTAATCTTTTTAAATGATCTTTGTTGTCGGTTTCATCTTCAGAGACCTTAGAGTATTTTAGAAATTTCATTAATTCTTTTATCAGTTCATTTTTAAGTATTGGTTTTCTGAGGAATCCTTCAAATTCTCTGACAATTTTTGCTTCATCACTTTGCATAGAGGAAGCAGTAAAAGCAATAACCGGAATTTTGGAAAAATCCGGGTTCATTTTGATGATAGCATTAGCTTCATATCCGCTAACTTCAGGCATTCTCAGGTCCATAAGAATAATGTCGGGTTTAAAAACTTTAACGAAATCCTCAATCTTCTCTGCAGAATTAATTTCGCCAAAAACTACACCTGCATCAGCAAGATATATTTTAACAATATCAATATTTTGCTGAATATCATCAACGATCAACACCCTTGCATTTCCGAAATTCAATTTCTCTTTATCCCAGTCAATTACTCCTTTTTTCTTTTTTTCTCCTTTAACGCTTTTAATGTTTTTGAGTTTTACGGTAAAGACACTACCGACACCTATTTCGCTTTTAACTGAAATAGTACCGTTCATCATTTCGATAAGTCTTTTTGAGATTGCGAGTCCCAAACCTGTTCCTCCGAAATGTTTAGCACTAATACCTGCGGCTTGCCTGAAAGAATCAAAAATAGCATTCTGATCATTTTCTGAGATACCAATTCCGGTGTCTTCAACTGAAATAGAAATATCATACATATTATTTGCGACGTCGCACTTATCCATTTGCGAAGATACTTTAACGTATCCGTTGCTAGTGAATTTAATTGAATTACCTACCAGATTCAAAAACACCTGTCTGATTCTGACTTCATCCAAAAAGAGATATTTGGGAAACTCTTCAGGAAAATCAAAAATCAATTTTAACCTTTTCTCTTCAAGTTTTTGCGAGAAAATATGACTCAAATCAGATAATATATCCCTGAGATTGACAGATTCAGAATGCAATTCAAGCTTACCGGCTTCAATTTTTGAAAGGTCTAAAATATCGTTAATCAAAGAAAGCAATGTTCTACCGCTGTTTAAAATAGTTTTAAGGTAGCTTTTAGACGACTGATCAGTGGAAGTATTAAACAGTATTTCCGAAAATCCAAGTATCGCGTTCATAGGAGTTCTTATTTCATGACTCATATTTGCAATAAATTCACTCTTTGCTTTATTTGCAGCATCAGCGATTGATTTCTGTTTAATCAACTCAACTTCAAACTTATGCCTGAAAATAGCACCGGCGATAATTTCGCCTGTAAGTTTTAGCAAATTGATATCAGCTTCATCCCAAACTTTTACTGAGTGAACGGAATCAAATCCAATAAAACCCAGAAGTATATCACTGTAATACATAGGAACAGCTATCAAAGATATAATTCCCTGAGGTTCGAGCAAATCCTTTTCTGCTTTAAACTCATCTGATATTTCTGATACTTTAGGAATATACACATGCTCATTCTTTCGAAAACTTTCTATCCATCTTGGAATCTGATCATAATGCAAATCCTGTAAGTTATCTATTTCAGATGTGATACCTTCATTACACCACTCATAAGTGTTGCTCATCAACTTTAAGTCATGATTAAAATCAAAGATATAAACCCTATCAACCTTTGTAAATTCACAAAGTTTTTTTAGAGAAAGGTTAATACTCGAATCAATATCATCTGAAGATTTTATAAGCGACGAGGATATTTCATTAATTAAAGAATGCATTAAATTCAGAGATTCTAAACGTTGTTCCGCCAATTTTTGTTCAGTAAAATCACGAATAAGTACAAGAATTTGATTTTCGACAAACTCTTTTATTCTGGCTTCATAGTATTTGGAATTACCCAGCGTATCCAAATGGTATTCGAATGATTCAAGGCTGTTGGTCTTTTTCGATAAGTTTATAGTGTCCTCAAAACCCTTTACAAGATTTTCGGGTAATATATACCGGAAATGGTTACCAAGAAATTTCTCGGGCGGAACCATTAACTGATTACGGTTTGAAGTATGGTAATCGACAATTATTCCATCTGAATTAATATTAAAAACAAGGTCAGGAATTGCATCGAGTAATGCACGGTTTCTCTGTTCGCTTTTCTTAAGTGCATCTTCGGCAATCATTCTCTGCGTAATATCGACAAAACTTTCTATTAACATATCTTTACCGTCGATACTGATTTTATTAACAGATTTTAGAATATCTAGTTTTTTACCTGTCGGAAGTATGAGTGCCCTTTCCTCTCTTTCGATAATGCAACCCAAGTCAGTTATAGGACATTTTCCCTCATCTGCAGGACATACAAAATTGTGACAGGTTAAACCTACAATCTGATTCCTATCTCTTTCCATCATTTGCAAAGCAGTAGTGTTAACGTCAACAATAATATGGGTAGCGGGGTCAATAATCATAATACCAGCCTGTACATTATCCAATATAAGTCTAATACGTTCTTCACTAATTTTAAGCAGTTCAGCGGTCCGTTTATTTTCGTTTATCTCTTTTCTTAGGAGTTCATTCGCAAGAACGAGTTCTTTAGTTTTAAGTTTGACAATTTCCTGCAGGTGCACATTAGCTTCGAAAAGAGAAAAATCGTTACCAGACAATTCTATACTTTTCTCAACTTTCAACATCAAGGCTTTTTGAATTTTTCTCGACTTTAGAAGTTCTTTTTCCAGCTCATCTATTTTATTATGGAGCTCTTCAACATTATATTTATTCGCCATATACTTAAAATTAAATATTACTTACCGAAAGCTACTCCTGTCAGGGTTTGATTAACGTGGACAAAATTGCATTGTTCTCCATACGAATTGAAACCAATGATATTTTCTTTTGAGAATATTTTGTTCATTTCTTTGGATAAATTTTTTTGTTCAACTTCCAATCTTCTTAGAATACAATCGAACACCAGAATCAAGCTTATTTCCCCTATCTGCGAGTGGATTTCAAATAATTTATTTTTTAAATTTTGGATTATATCATTACCTTTTGCAATAGTTAAAACTAAACCAGAATCTATGGCACAAAAAAATGTCAGACTAAAATCATCATTCACTTTTGCGATTGAACGAATATACCAATTCCCACCAATATTGAGCATGACAGGATATCTCGCAAAAAACTGAGGATTAAGATCATTAACTTCAATACCAAGAATTTTAGCATATTCAATTGCGGCTTTTTCACCGTTTATTTCATACACAATTCTATTGGAAGGATCAGCATCTGTAATAACGAGTTTTTGATCGACAGGTTCGAAGTGCTGAGTGTTAAATGCAATATAAGGAACTTCGGTTTCTATGATTAAGAAAACTGCTGAGTTGGTGAGAAATTCTCCGTCATTGTAAATATAGGTTTTATCGAACCTTAAATCATCACCGGAAGAGCCTCCTACAATTTCTACATTTTCAAAGGTTTTTGAAAGAATAGCGATAATATTATCTTCTTTCATTGATAATCCATCAATAATCACAATACCAATGTATTTCGCTTTATGCAAACTTGAATTCTCAAGATCTTTTAAAAAGGTGGAGTGTAATTCTCTTGCAGAAACCGAATCAAAATCAGCTACATCGGGAATAAAATACTTATGGAACTTCATATTTTTGGAAGAAATACTTGCACCTACAATACTATCATTTGAATAACCTTCAGATGATATTTCCCCCGATGTTGTGCAGCATATCACATTATTACCAAATGCATTTTTTAATTCAGTACCGAGTATTTCAAGATTATAATTAGCTGAACAGAACAAAAAGCTGAACTGTTCATTGCTAATCATCAATTCCTTTTCTAACTTTAAGACAGCTGCTTTGGGATCCGGGGACGCAGCAAAGCTTCTTCTAACTTCTAAACTTTTCATCATCGAAAAATTTGATGTTATAAAATATTAGTAAGTTTATGTTATTCTATTATATATTTCAAGTATATAAATCCTTAAAGAATGAAAATTTTTACAATAAAGGATTTGTAAATATAAATATAATTGATTAAAAAACCAAATAGTAAACAAACTAAATCTTAATTATACAACAAAAAAATCTCATATGTTGTATTCCAATTAATGTATATGATATTTGATAAAATTCTCTTAAATTATGATTAATTAAAATCTACTATGCCCAACATAGTTTCTCCCAAAAACAAGATAAAGATACTTGAAACAATACGCCAAGGAAACATTGGCGGAGGTGAGTCGCATGTTTTGGATCTTGTTCTGAATTTGAATAAAGAAGTATTTGAACCTGTAATATTGTCTTTCACAGACGGTCCGATGGTTGAAAAGCTGAGAAGTGCCAATATTAAAACATACGTGGTTCACACCGAAAAACCATTTGATAAAGGAGTAAGAGGTAAGGTTGGTGAAATTTTTGATAATGAAAAGTTTGACCTAATCCATGCTCATGGGACGCGTGCACTTTCAAATACTTATTATATTGCAGAAAAGAGAAAAGTACCGATTATTTACACGGTTCATGGCTGGTCATTTCATCCGGATCAGAACTTTTTAGTAAAAAAGCTAAGAATAATATCAGAAAGGTTTTTAATAAAAAGGACTGACTTAACAATCGTTGTATCTGAAGCTAATATGCGTGAAGGCATTAAATATTGTGGAATGAAACGGTATAAATTGGTTCATAATGGTATTAACCTTGATAAATTTAATCCAGACAAAAACTATCCAGACCTTAAGGAAGAATTAGGTATTCCAGCCGGAAAAACAACAGCTGCTTTTATTGTAAGAATGACAAAACAAAAAGATCCTTTCACTGTAATAAAAGCAGCAGCGATAACTGCAAAAAAATCGAATGAAGTGTATTTTTTAATGATAGGAGACGGAGATTTAAAAGAAGATGCGATAAAACTTGCGAAAGAATTAGGCTTGGATGAAACAATGATAAGGTTTCACAAATTTATGCAAGATGTTCCTTCTGTTTTAAATACTATTGACATATATGTATTACCTTCTTTATGGGAAGGGCTACCGATTGGACTGATAGAAGCAATGGGAATGAGAAAAGCAGTAATTGCTACACCGGCAGACGGTACAAAGGAAGTGATTCGAAACGGGGAAAACGGTTTACTTGTTCCATTTGAGAATCCTCAAGCATTATCGGAAGCAATAATATCATTTCATAATGACGAAAAACTAAGAAAGAAATGTGAATCAAACGGAAGGATAAGTGTTGAACGAGATTTTGAACTACATAAAATGATTAAAACTATTGAAGAGATTTATTTGAATATATATAAAAAGGAATGGGTTTTGTAAAAGATTCATATTGGATGAAATCAGGCATCTTTATGCTTCTAAACAGGATTACTGATTTTCTTGCAGGGTTTGGTACATTTCTGATTCTGGTTAGAATACTACCAAAAGAGGACCTCGGTGTCTGGGTACTTTACGTTACTGTGGGAGGTTTACTCGATTTCACAAGATATGCTTTTGTACAGAATGCTTTCGTAAAATATTCTGTTGCTGCCAGCGGTGAGGAATACCAAAAAATACTCAATGCTTCGTTTTTTCTAAACGCCGTAACAACAGTGATATCAATGTTATTACTACTATCTTTTGGAGGTTTGCTGAGTAAAATCTGGGCTTCAGAGAATTTGCAGTATTTGCTATATCTATATGCAATATTGATGTTAATTTACATGCCGTTCACACAGTCAATAGTTATAATGCAGTCAAAATTTAATTTCAAGAACATTTTTTATTCCCAATTCCTGAATAACGTGGGTTTTTTTATTTCGATCCTGCTTATTTATATATTTTCTATAAATGTAAATCTGTACCAGCTAGCGGGTTTACAAATATTATTTGCATTACTTGCTGCAATTTTATCTTATTTTTTAGTCAGAAAATATTTCACTATTTCGACAAAGGTAGACCGCGAATGGGTAAAAAAATTATTTCGATTCAGTAAATTTGTGTTTGGAACGACCATTACGTCAACTGTAGCTAACAGTATGGACAAGTTTTTAATCGGAGGAATTTTGAACACATCTGAGGTTGCTACTTTTAACACTTCGACTCGTGTATTAAATTTAATAGATGTACCGCTTTTTTCAATATCATCAATAGTATTTCCGAAGAGCGCAGAAAGAATAGAGAAGGACGGAAAGCAGGCGGTGAAATACTTGTATGAAAGGTCAATTGGGCTTATGCTGGCAATGGCAGTACCATTTGTAGCATTATGTTTTATATTTGCAGAACAAATAATTTTAATAATTGCCGGAAAATCTTATCTTGATGCGGTTCCTCTTCTGAGAATAGTCATATTTCTGAGTTTATTAAAACCATTCGACAGACAATCAGGTTCATTTTTAGACGCGATAGGAAAACCAAATATCAATTTTTATACGGTAATAGTTAATTTTGTTATTACAATTACTATAATGTACTTCGCATTAACGCATTACGGAGTTTTCGGTGCTGCAATCGGATTGCTCTTGTCACTCTTTATTGCTGTTGTCATTTCTCATGTAATATTGTACAAGCTATTAAAAATAAATCCATTCAATACGTTTATATATGCTTACCGATTTTATGCAGACGGTTTACAAATTTTAAAAGAACGTTTTAAAAAATCAAAGGGTTGAAAATGGGCAGATTCTTTTTACCTTCATGGTTAAAAAATCATTTATTTACTTACAGTAAAATAAATGATGTATCTCAAGATAAGATTAACAGAATTAAAGAAGGATTAAGCAAACTAAAATCAGAATCACCTGATGTTTCAATAGTTATTCCAGTCTGGAACGAAGAGAATAATATACTGAGAACTTTATCTTCCATTTCTGAAATAAGAACAAATTACAATTGTGAACTGATTTTGGTAAATAACAATTCAACAGATGATACTCAGGGTGTAATAGACTTTTTAGGTGTGCGTTCAGTATTCGAAAAAGAACAAGGGATTGCACATGCGAGGTCGGCAGGTCTAAAAGCTGCCAGGGGTAAATATCATCTATGTGCAGATGCTGATACTTTTTATCCTCCTACATGGGTTGATGCGATGGTTGAAGTATTAAAAGAAGAAAACGTTGTATGCGTATACGGTAAATACTCATTTATACCGCCTGAGAATACGAAAAGATTCGGTCTTGCAATATATGAATCAATATCTGAGATATTATTCTTTTTGAGAAAAAAGGGGCATGAATATATTAATGTACTTGGTTTCAACTTTGGATTTATAACTGAACTCGGCAGAAATATAGACGGTTTCAGGATGGAAAAATCAAGAAAAGGTGAGAATATAAAGGGTAGTACTGATTACGTACAAGCGAGTGAAGATGGTATGATGGCTATGAGGATAAGTGAATTCGGCAGAATAAAGAGAGTGAAATCTGAGAAAGCCCGTGCATGGACAGGTACTAGAAGGTTATTAAAGGACGGAAGTCTTGCAAAAGCTTTTAAAAACAGAGTAAAAGCTCAGAGCAGCAGATTGTTGGAGTACATTAAGGGTAAGTAGTGATTTGAATATTTCATTTTGGGAATAAAAAGATCATACAATTGGATACGGATAATGAACAAGATGCATAGTTTTCTGTAAAGACTTTAAAAAATAAATACATTAAATTGAGAAATAGTATTAAATATAAAACGTAACAGATTATGGACTTAGAAGGGAAAAAAGTACTAATAACGGGTGGAGCCGGATTTCTCGGTTCACATTTGTGTGATCGTTTCATTAAAGAAGGATGTCATGTAATAGCAATGGACAATCTTAGCACAGGGACATTGAATAACATTGAACATTTATTTCCATTAAAGAATTTTGAATTTTATTTTTATGATGTGACAAAATTTGTACACATACCGGGGAAACTTGATTACATTCTTCATTTTGCATCGCCTGCAAGTCCCATTGATTATTTGAAAATGCCAATACAGACTCTTAAAGTAGGGTCACTCGGTACGCATAATCTGCTTGGTCTCGCAAAGGAAAAGAAGTCCAGATTTTTAATTGCATCAACATCAGAGATTTACGGAGATCCTGACGTACATCCTCAAACAGAGGATTATTGGGGAAGTGTAAATCCTATCGGTCCAAGAGGAGTCTATGATGAAGCAAAAAGATTCATGGAAGCAATTACGATGGCTTATCACACATTTCATGGAATTGATACAAGAATAGTTAGAATCTTTAACACTTATGGTCCGAGAATGAGGTTAGATGACGGAAGAGCGTTGCCAGCATTCATGAAACAGGCAATTGAAGGACATGATATAACGGTATTTGGGGATGGAAGCCAGACCAGATCGTTCTGTTTTGTATCGGATTTGATTGAGGGTATTTACAGACTGCTTTTAAGCGATTATGTATTTCCAGTTAATATTGGAAATCCGAACGAAATTACTATTAAGCAATTTGCTGAAGAAATAATAAAACTAACAGGAACGAATCAGAAAATTGTTTATAAAGAGTTACCTACTGATGATCCCAAACAAAGACAGCCGGATATAACAAAGGCAAAGGAAATACTTAAGTGGAGTCCGAGGGTTGACAGAGCTGAAGGTCTTAAGATTACATATAACCATTTTATGAAAGTATTAGGTAAAATATAGGATAGTGGCAAGAGAATTGAGAGATAACGATGATCTTAAAGACAATAATGAGATTGAGAGAAGTATTGCTGAGTTCGATAGATTAAATTTTAAGAGCAAGGAACCGCTTGATGAAAAACTGAACGAACTAATTGAGCTTTTGGAAAAAAGTGAATTAGACAGTGATAAGGCTCAGGAATATTTATATAGAATTGAAAACAGCATTAAGAACCAGTCATTAAAGAATAAATTTGGAAAATTCAAAGATGTTGCAAATGATGATGATATTTCCAGAGACAAAATGATAAATGAGTTTGAATTTTTGTTATCATCGAGTGATTTAAATAGTGAAGATGCATTTAGATATTTAAAGAAAGAAAAGCATAAAATTCTTATATTAAGCATTCTCGGTGTACTATTCATAATTCTCGGTTTAGGAATGATAATACTACCAGCACCGCAAAATTTCGAAATGTTTACAATATTTTATTTCACAAGAGATGACGGTATTACTTTAATGGACGTAATAGCCTCTATTATAACAGTTAGTGGTATTTTTATACTTGTAAACAATTTAAGACATCTTAAATCCAATCTGTAACAATACAATATTTTATTTTCAGAACTTCTTCTCTTCTTAAAATTAATCTATACACAAATTTGACATCGAACATTTCAAAATGTAGGTAATTTCTTGATTATAAATTCATAAGTAAGCCTTCCTCTATAATCACCTGATATTTCAGAGGTTTAAATGACTGAAAAGGGGAGATGTGTGTATTTATTGATTTCTATTGAGATGAATAAATATCGCAGGCATATCGCAGACATATCGCAGGCATATCGCAGGCATACATAAAAAAGTGACTTTAATGAATAGAAACAAGAAATTTGAAGTTAAATTATGATTTATTGTACATTTAGGAAAAATCTACTAAACCTATTTAGTCTTAACCTATGATAAAAAGGTCAATAATTGTTCGATTTCAGATGATTATTATTGTTATCAAGAACGATTTGATATAGAATTTGATAGTTTAGGCTATTAATTAAATAAATTTATTTTTAGTCAACCAGCATTATCAAACTGCCGGGCTTTACTAATCATAGCAATAGCCGTGAAAAAGAAAAGGCTTGTAGGAATTTGTCCGATTGCTTCCTGAGGAAAATTAGCAACAGTGAGTACATAAATTGAGGTAAGTAATGCTCCTGATATTACTTTAAGTTTAGGACTTCGGATTCTGAAATAATCTTTAATACCTTTGTAAAAGACAATAGAAAGCATCAGACAGTAAATTAGAAGTCCAACCCACCCGAGCTCGACAGCAATTCTCATATATCCGCTGTCTGGAGGGAATGTTGCCAAACGGGAGTTTGGAGAAAATCTTTCACCCCATACACCAGTACTGCCCAGTCCCCCACCTAACGGATGTGATTGAATAAACGGCTGAATAAATTTCTGGTTCTCTACTCTGACCTGATATGACAAGTCATTACTGGGTTTAAAGGCAGTTTGAATTCTTACTATATTCGGGTTACTTGACGGAATTAAAACAATAATAACTCCAATAAAAAGTAAGACAGCTACACCTAAGAGAATTTTCTTTCTAAAAGTTAAAATTGCATAAAAAATCAGACCTGCCGGCAAAACAGCATATGCTGCTCTTGTTCCAGAATAAACCATACCCAGAAACATAAGGAAAGCTGAAGTTATCAAAATCCCTTTTACAAATTTACTGAAAGGTCCGGTGGATAAAATTATGCACATCAAACCCGTATAAGCCATGATAAAACCAAACACAGGCGGGCTTGCCAGAAACGAGAACTTTCTCATACGTCCCATAACAAAAAGCAGTTTCACTCTTTTTTCTTCTTCATAAATCCAATTATAATCGTAATTAGTGAAACCGATGTATTCCTGTGAAAGACCATACAAAGCAGCTAAAAAACTTAAGAAAAGCCAAAGTTTCAAAATAAAAATAATATATTTCTCACTGTTTATCGAATACATTACAAGATAGAACATAATCATTGTACCTGCCATGCCACGAATAGTATAAACCCAAGCTAATCTAGATTCAGCAGATGGATTAGCAATCTGAAGCAAATTGTAAATTATCCATATTGCAATAATTTTACTAATTGGATTCTTGACAAAATCCCAATTTCTTTCATTTATTTGTTTAATAAGCAGCCCAAATGACATAGTAGCTATTAAAAGGTCATTAAAAACACCCAAAGGAAAATCTATCAGCCTAATAGCGCCAATCAGGAAATATGATACGACAAGAATAACAGCAACTCCAATTCGCAAATTAAACATACAAGAGAAAATGAACGGTACACCGATTAGCATAGCGACAATAACTGCACCTACAGTAAATCCCTTCTTATATGTGATATATGCAAGCCCTGCGGAAATCAGAAGAAACAATGCATAACCAAGAGGATTATTCAGTTTTTCCTGAATTATATTATATTTCAGTAATGCGACAAATCTCTGAAGAATATTTTTATTTTCACAATCTCCTTTTAAGTTTAATATAAATTCTCTGTTTTCAGGCATAAATTAATATATTAAACTTTCTTTGCTGAAATGCCAAATAAATGTTTTCAAATAAATTCTTAGCTGAGTAATATCGCCTGTAGAATCTTTTCGAAGTATTTTCTTTATCAAGGAGCCTATTGAAAACCGCAATATCCAAATAATACAATAAAACACTACCCTTATCCGATAGATATAGTATGAATAAAACGGATAATTCTTTTTGAGAAATATATAAAGACTTTTATAATTCTGAATAAACATTTCGGATTTCTTTTGCCGTGAACTGGATTTACCGTGGTGTATTATTTCAACATCGGGAAGGAAGACAGCTTTAATATTATTCTTTCTTGCCCGATAATAGAAGTCAATTTCCTCTCCATAAATAAAATATCTTTCATCAAGCAATCCAATTTTATTCATCACTTCTCTTGAAAATAATAAGACAGCACCTCTTGCCCAGTCAATCTCTCTTAATGAGTTATGGTCCCAAGCAGAATAAATTTTTGCTTTGGATAATTTTACATTTTGAAGAATTTCAGCAACCAGTCTATTATCAATAAAAGTTTTCCAAAGAGAATAGAAACCTGAAACTGATTTCTGAAGTGATCCATCGGTATTCAGAAGTTTACAAGTAACAATTCCAACATTATGTGAATAGATATAATCAAGCATTTTATCTATTGCATTATCTTTAATAAGAGTATCGGGATTTAACAACAACAGATTCTTTCCAGCAGCAACTCTCAAAGCTTGATTATTTGCGGCAGAAAATCCTTTATTATCAGAATTTGCGATCAAATTAACATCAGGAAATTCTTTTCCTACCATATCGGCTGAATTATCCGGAGAATTATTATCAACGACCCAGATATCATAGGAATATTTTGTGGTTTCTTTAATAACCGAATTAATACAATCTTTCAGCAAATTTTTTGTATTCCAACTTACGATTATAACGGAAACATCACAAGCATTCATATTTAAAAGAATACAATTTTCATAAAAATACCGAAACATGTAAGAAAACAAAAAGCTATCACAAACTTTTCCAGCTTTTTATCCTTTTCACTTAAATCATTTTCTTTGTTATCTTCCATTCTCTTTAATTAATTTTTTCCCACTGTTTACTTTCAAAGTTGTAATGTTTAATAATTCTTGCAGGATTACCAACAGCTATGGAGAATGGTGGGACATTTTTTGTTACAACGCTACCTGCTGCAATTACAGAGTGCTTTCCTATAGTAACTCCAGCGACAATAGAGACATTAGCACCGATCCAGACCTCATCTTCAATATGTATTGGTGATGTTGTAACTTTCTGGTATTTAGGTGCAATATCTACATCTTCATAACCATGGTTTAATCCTGACATCACTACATTCTGAGCGAGAATAACATCATTACCGATATAAACCGGTCCGATAATAACATTACTCATTCCTATACGTGACCTGTCGCCAATAATTACTTCTCCAACACCATTATTAATGGTTGAAAAATCTTCAATTGTAGAAAATGATCCAAGAGAGAAATTATTAAAAGGAAGAACGTCAATACGTGTTCTTCTCCTTATTTTAGAACCCTTACCGCGTTTATGTTTGAACGGATTTAAAAACCATTTAACCCAAACCCGAGGTCTTGCTTGATTCTTGGGGGTTAACAACCGCAAGGATAATTTCTTTAATTTCGGGGATGATTTTATTTTTTCAGATAAGCTCATTTATTTATAACTTTATTTATCGAATTATAGATTTCATTTACATTATTTTCCCAAGTATGAGAGGCAGCAAAATCTTTTCTTTGCTGAATTCTTTTGGTTTCTTCGGCATCATTAATTTGTAATAATGCTTTTGAAATTGCTTCTATATAACCTTCTTTCGATTCGGGCTGGAAAGTATAATCGGAAAAGATTGACATTGCTTTTGTTTTTGTGGCGACAACGGGTTTTCCCATAGCGAGGTATTCATCTATCTTACGGGGATAATTTCCTATTGTAACCTCGTTTAATATTTGAGGATTAATGCAGACATCAAATGCCTTCACGTAAGCCGGAAGGTCATCTGGATTTTTCGGTCCTAAGAAGTGTACATTATCCAGTTTATGCAATAAACTTTTTTTAAATTCCGCATCCTCCGGACCGACCAAGACTAAAGACCAATCGGGCATGGACTCTGCAATAAAATATAATAAATTAATATCTAACCTTAATGAATACAAAGCACCGACATAGCCAATTACCGGTTTTTTAATATTTGAGATATCTTCAGGTACAAAATCAACCAAAGACTCGTTAAATTGTGAAATATCGCATCCTTGACCTACATAATAAGAATAATCATTGTATCTACTTCCAATTTCAGCGAGGTAAGTAGAGTTAGAAACAACCAAATCTGATTTCTTCATAAGTTCGCTTTCCATTTTCTTGCCGTGTGCCTTCCAATAACTTACTGCAGAAAAGAAATCACGACTGTAATATATGTATAAACGAGGTTTTAAAAGCTCTTTAAGGTAAAAGCTTCTATACATATCACCATCATTAAAAATAATATAATCAGAAAAATTTAGTTTCTCAATCGCATATTTTATCTGCCGGGCAAATCTCTTGTTGTTAACTTTATTAAACAAGTGAAATAGAACATCAGGTTTTAATTGGCTTATTGATTCAAGAATTGTTTTAGGATAGAAATTCCACATGTTGTCATTTATCCTAATTATACAATCCTCTTTCCCTTTTATTATTTTCAATCTTTTTTGAACTTCGGGAGAATTTTTCCTTTTAAGAGCAGTGCTTCTGTCTAAAGGTGAATTTACGTATAAGACTCTGTTGTTTTTGGAAAACTCGAGAGCAATATTCTTACAGTTGCTACCAATATCAAGGTCCCATGACTGCAAGCCAACGATCACAATATCCAGGTTTTTCATTTTATATCCTCCAAAACATCTTCAATATAAACAAGATGAGTGTGTTCCGTCTCTAAGAATTGTTTATTAGCTTTTTTCAAATGAAATAATGATATAACCTGTCGGTACACAAACAAGGGGATTGAGAATAAAGATTTCCAAATTCTTGCATCAGTTTTATGTAATACAAGAGACGATAAAAATGTGATTACGAAAACAGCAAAGAAAATTATTACTGTGTAAAACATATATAATGACACAAAATAATTGACAGCAAGTATAAGAACAGAAGGCAGTATAAAGATAAACAAAGGAGGTCTTAGAAGTAAAAATCCGAATAAGGTCTTATTGAAATCAAGAGAAAAGATGCCACGGAAGAAAATTCCAAATCCAAGAATAAAATACTTAAACCATGAATTAATCCAACGAGTTCTCTGTTTTTCAAGCTGAGCAGATTTACTTACTTTTTCATCATATATTACGGCATTGTTAGCGTATGCAATTCTATGTCCTGACGATACGATGTTTGCCTGAAGAATTTTATCAAATCCACCAACAATATTTTCCGGATTCAGACAGTCATTGTATAATTTTACGTCAAAAGCCATACCGGACCCCGCAAGTGAAGACGACGAACCAATATTAAACATCACTAATCTATCATAAAAATTATAATAGATGTCCCTTGCTTCATCAAGACACGCATAAGAGGTTTCAAGGTTTTTTGCTTTTCTCTCACCCTGAACAGCTTTGAAACCCGCATTAAATAAAGTATTAACATTATGCAAGAAATCAGGGTGAGCTAAATTATCTGAGTCAAAAATAATTAAAGCATCGTGTTTCCTTACAAAATTCTTAACAGCAAAATCAATGGATTTAACTTTTGAACCAATTTTGGATACGGGTTTTAATAAAACAATATTATCATTGCTATAGTTTAATAATTCAGTGTTACATTCATCGGCAACAATATATATTATGTAGTTATTATAATTCTGTTTCTGTAAAGAATCAACCAGCGGGATTATTATTTCTGTTTCTTTGTATGCAGTAATGATTGCAGCGAAATCGTATTCTTTAGAAGCTTTAATAAACTTTTTAGAAGATGAGAATAAATACAAGAGTAAGAGCACTAGCGGGAAGGCGAGATGAATAGTGAATAAAAATTGAAAAACAAAACAAATAAGCTCAAAGTACTGCATGATAAATAAATTTTAATTAATGGGGTTATTAAATCGTATCATGCCCCATACTACACCAAAAATGACGATTAAAATATTTTAACAACAAACAGTAAATCCGTATAGTAAGTTGTAAAATACTAATAAATTAAGAGAACAAAAATAAATAAAATAAATTACTTAATGATTTCTTTTTCTTTTCTGTTACTTTTATCGCTGGTTAGTCTTCTTTTCAAAATTCTCTTAACAAAAATTCTGGTTCCGCTTCTTTGTTTGTCCATTTCGCCATATATCTGTTCAAGATTATCCAGAGTAAGATTATTCAGTATTGCCCCGATAAATTTATCACTCAATCCTTTCAAATAATCGACTGAAAGCTTATCGGGTTCTTCAAGAACTTTTGTTGCAGAGAATACGCATATAATCTTCTCAGACACTGCTTCCAGTTCTTTTGAGCCTGAATAACGATTCAAGGATGGACCTTCGATAAATACATAATCATAATGCACTTTTAACACATTAAAAACACCTGCATTTAAACTCCTACCCGCAACTTCAAACGGTGAATCAAAACTGATGTTACATCCAATTGTATCAATACCTTTTAATGAAGAAACAGTAACTGCTTCTTTACCTGAGATTGTTCCTTGAAAAAATTCTTTCAATTTTGGTTCGGATTGAAAATTACGTGATATAGTATTGTTTCTGAAATTACTATCGACTAAAAGGACTTTTTTTCCGATCAAAGCCAATGAATAGGCAAGTGAAATAATGCAGAAAGATTTGCCATCTTTTTCAGAAGTGCTAGTAAAAAGTAAAACTTTTTTACTGTTCATCTTACTGTCAATTTCGCACCTTAAATTTCTCAAAAGATGTTTAAAAGTTTCATTTTCGACTGAAGTATCTGAAGCAGAGAAAATATGTTTAAGGTTTAAGGTTTTATCTTTTAAGTAATTCAAATAGCCTAAGACATTTAGTCCGGTAATTTGCCTAAATTTCTTCGGGGTTTTTATAGTCAGATCAATGTATTCGAGAACAAAAATTACAACCACACAGAGAACAAAACTTATCAATCCAGATAATATAATAATCATCATTTTTTTAGAGGGAATCGGAGGGCTTGGAATTCCTACTTGAGATTGAACCAATTTTGTATCGAGATTAGTGCTGAGGTTTGCTTCGTTCAGCTTTCCTAAAACATCGAGATACACCTTGGAAGCTACATCTACATCCCGTTCATAAGCCTGAATAGTACCTTCGAGCGGAGTATAAACATCGAATTTTCTTCTAAGTCTTTCAATATCTTTATCTATGGATTTGACCTGATTTTCAGCGACCTCTAAATCAATTTCATATGTAAGTTTCCTCATAACCAGTTCTTGCTTTGGTGCGTTTGGATTAACCAAATACTCATTTGAAGCTTCTTTAATTTTACTTTCGAGCAAAAGTCTGGTTCTAATGATAGAATCCTGAATCCTGCTGTCTTCCAAACCACTAACGATAAGCCTATCATTCAGGTATTTTAGTTTTTCTTTTAGAAGGACAATATCTTTATTTGTGGAAGATAATCCATACTCAAAAAAACTTTTTTCTGAATCTGAAAGTCGAGAATTAATATCCCTTAGAGCAGCTTTGTAACCGGGAACAGTTTTATTAACTTCTTCCCTAACAACTTCCATCCCGGCAATCTGATTGTCGATTGATTTAGTTTGTTCATAAAGATTAATAACCCTATTCTTGATTTTGTAATCTTTCAGCACAATTATTTTATCATCAAGTTCCTTTTTCTTTTGGTCAACAATTTTTGTCCAGAAATCCAGTGATTCATATTGTTTGAGTTTAAAACTACCCTTATAGTATTTAATAAATTCTTCGCATAGGACATTAACGATGAACGCAGATAAGTCCGGATTCTCACTTTCTGATTTAATACTAATATAATCGCTATTTTCAACCCGAGAAATTTTAATTTTTCCAGATAGTTCATCTTCGTCATATTTCATACTTTCAAGGACTTTCAGCAAACCGCGTTCACTTTCAAATTCATAATTCAAGGCTTTGACAGAATCCAATTTCAGAGTAAAAGTATTTATCGCATATTGTCTACCATCAGGAGAAATTTCAAGAATTAATTTACTTAAAGTTCTGAAGGGTTTATCTGAAGTCAGGTCATGAAGAATTAATCTGTACGAAACCAAATCGAGAATTTTTTTGGATTTCATTAATTCGATCAAATTACTGAATTTTTGTTCGATAACAGATTCTTTCTCCGCATTTTCCTTTGAAGAGAAATCTACATTTGAACCATCTGTGATTCCAGCAGTAATTTGAGCTTCAGAAGAATAAATATTTGGAAGATTTTTCGTAAGAAAGTATGAGATAATAATTGTAATAACAGGAACGATAATAAGAATTAATTTTCTTTTAGCCAGAACTCTAATAAAATTAATTAGATCCATATTATTTTATTTCCTCTAATGTTGTACCAAGAAATTCCTCTAGGCTAGCCTTTGCAGACACAATTTCAGCCTCACCCTTGGCTTTTTCGACGAGAGTATAAGTTAAGGCACTTAAGCTACTGTTATAATTTTCGAGAGTTTCTTCACCTTTATCAAATCTTATCCTTGACATATAACTCGTTTCAGAAGCGTCGTTAACTGCCTGTGATTTAATTTTCAACATTTTTATTGAAGTTATATAAGCAGCAAATCTTCTAATTGTTTCTGCCTTCAGAAAATTCTTTTGTCCTTCGAGGTTATACTCCTCAATTTTAAGTTTTTCTTTGGCTTGGGATATTGTTCTTGGAACGTTGAAGAGAGAACCGAAATTCAAGTATACCCCAAGTCCAACACGATAATCTATAATACTATTTGTGTTTTCCTGAGTTGGGTTCAGAAATCCAGGATAATACGTAAATGAAATACCAAGGAAATTCAGCCAAGACCATTTTTGAATACTAACTTCATCTTCGGCTATTCTAATCTTGCTTTCATAAATTCTATTTGATGGATTTTTTTGCAAAACAACTGCATACAATTTGTTAATGTATGCTGTATCAGACATAACTCTATTCAATTCTTCATCAGACATACCTTTAAACTGAGCAATTGAAACTGCTGAAAACACAGATAAAAACAATATTAATACAATACTTTTCATTCAGTTTTTACTGATATGTTTACAAGTATGAATACAGACTAAAATCACGATTAACTGCAAAGGTATTAAAATTTGTACTTACACAAACATACGAATAATTTGGTAATACTGCAACGCCTTTTTAAAAAAACAACATTTTTACTTAGAATACAAATATTAGTATAAACTACATAATAATACCGATAATTCATCAAATATCATCGTACACTGTACATGATATAAATATTATTCCAAGTTAAGTCTAAATTAAGATAACTAACAATTCTTTTTATTTCAAATAGTTCTTATCAATTTGAAATTTAAATAAGCAATTGATATATCAATTTTTATTTGTATACACTACATTTGCAAAATATGGCTTTAAGAAAACTATATTTATTTCATATTACCATATTTTTCTAACTATAAATATTTTTAATATATATTAAATTGAATTGCATGCATCAACTAAATAAAATTATTTGAAATGAAAATCGGCATATTATGCAGAGAGTTTAGTCTTTTAAGAAACTGGGAATTACGGATTATAAATGAACTAATGATTAGTCCATCGTACACAATTTCATTAATAATAAAAGACGGGAGAATCAATAAACATGAAGGTATAAACAATACATCGTATACTTCAGACAAAAGATTAAGCGGTTTTTTATTTAAGTTGCAATCAAAAATTGAGAATAAATTATTTCATGAATCTGTTTCAGTAAATAAGGAGGAAATAATAAATTACTTAAGCCGAATAGAATCAATAACATTATGTCCCCGAAGAAATGGAGTTACGGATGAATTTAGTAAAGAAGATTCAGATAAAATTAAAGAGTATAATCTTGACCTTATTCTAAAACACGAATTTGCAGAGATAAAAGGTGACATTATTAATTCAGCAAGGTATGGTATCTGGGAATTAATCCATTCTGACAACAGAATAATAAAAAATTCTCCAATAGGATTTTGGGAGATTTTCTCTCATCAAACATGCGTCGGGGCAACTTTAACAAGATTAACTAAAGATCAATGCAAAGAAATTGTAATCGAAAGAGGTTATTATATAAATGATTATAGTTACACCAGATCCCGTAATCTTGTTTATGAATATTCCGTTAATTTGTATTTAAAAAACTTAAACTTATTAAGTAAGTATAAAACAGTTGAATACAGAGAGTCCGAAGAGAATATTGCTCACTTTAGTGGAATGCCCAATCTGCTGCAAGTAATAAAATACATGTTGTTATTCTATACAAAATTGTTTAGAAATGCAGTAGAAAGAAAGATTGATAGTTTAGCATTAATGATTGGTAAAAGGCCAAAATGTTGGGCAGTTTTTACATCTGCCGGAAGTGTGTTTAATACTAAATTAGAAAATACTACGAAAATAAAGCCCTCTAAGAATGAATTCTGGGCTGATCCTTTTATATTTAAGCATAAAGGTGTAGAATATTTACTATACGAGAATTATGAATACGGTAAGAAAAAAGGGATTATATCGTGTGGTAAATTAGAAAATGATAAAATATCGGATACAGAAAACATACTAACAGGCAATTATCATTTATCATATCCCTTTATCTTTGAGAATAATGAAGGGATTTTTATGACACCTGAATCGAATCAAAATAAAAGACTAGAAATATACAAGTCGATTGACTTTCCAACAAAGTGGGAACTTTATACTACCGGTTTTGAGGGTGAGTATATAACAGATCCAACTTTTTTTACGGACTCAGAAAATAAATTATGGTTATTTGTGAATAAAAGTATTCTACCCGTCACTGACAATAATTCAGAGTTATATATTTATCAAATTGATTCACTTAGACTTAACAAAATTATCCCTCATAGAAATAACCCTGTTGTTATAGATTGCAGATACGGAAGAAATGGAGGAACCATTTTTATGAATGGTAACCAAATAATCAGGCCTTCTCAATATAACAATTTTTACGGAAGTTATGGATACGGTTTAAATTTATCAATTATAAAGAAATTAACATTAGACGAATATGAAGAAGAATTAATAACAACAATCCGACCAGTTTTCAGAAAGGGTCTAATAGGTGTTCATCATTTATGCCAAAGAGAAGACAGATTTGTTATTGACGGCAGATACAGATATTTGTGATGAATTATTTTAATCGAAGTTTTCTGAAAACACTTTCAACTTTTTCATAATAAGAATCCTGGTCAGTAAATTTAACTCCTTCACTTAATGCGTTTGAACCTAACCTATTAATACTTTCACTATCATCATACAGATTTCGGATAATCTTTTTTAATTCAGAAACCGAACCCGGTTCAAAAAGGAAACCGTTCACGTTATTTTCAATTACTTCCGGGAAGGCTGCAAAATCAGAGCCTATAACCGGTTTACCAAGGAGCATACCTTCTATAACAGTATATGGATAGACTTCATAAGCAGTTGAAGGTACTACAAGAAATTTTGAATGCTTTACGATATTTAAAGCTTCAATGCGCTCTTTATTCCCTGTAAATTCGATATTTCTTATTTTATTAAGTTCGCAGAATTCTTTTAATTCTTCAAGCATTGTACCATAACCAATAACAATAAGGTTTACTTCCGGTAAACCGGCTACAGCTTCCACAAGGGTTCTGATACCTTTACCGACTATTATTCTACCGAGATAAGAAATATATTGTTTTGTGCTAATAGGTTCATGCGAGATTCGGTTAACATCATCAATAATTGACTTGTCATAAAAATGGTTGATAGTAATTAGTTTATTTTTATCAAATCCATTCTTAATAAAAACATTGCGAATAAAATCTGAGGGACATATAAAGTAATTTATTCTATCGTATATTTTTTTAAGATTATAATAATAATTCTGTATGGATGATTGAACGCTAGGTATGAGTTTCCCGCCCTTACATTTATTCACAGTGCATTTGTAAAATTTTCCGCCAAAACATTCTTCGCAGATTTTTCCTTCTCTAAATAAAGATGTAAGCGAGCAAATAAATTTGAAATCATGTAAAGTAATAATTGTAGGAATGCTGTATTTTTTTAATATTCTCAGGAATTCATTCGTCAGATAATGATTAAGATTATTAAGATGGGCTACATCGATATTATTCGAAAGGATTAACTTCTCCAATTTTTCTCCAGCAGACGTTATATTTTTGAATAGCTTAAAAGGATTTCTTGATTTAGTATCAAATTTCTCAATAAAGAAGTCTGAATATTCTGTATATATATTTTTAGTATCTTTACTAGAGAAGGCTATCACATTATGTCCCTTATTTTTGTATAAATTTTCCATACTGTTTACGTATGTGAAATCACCTCCTGAAGGGAACCATGTCCAGCTTTGAAGCAGAATATTCATAATTATTGTTTTGTAATTTATCATTTGAAAATGTGTCTGTAAATTTTCTTTCTTAAAATATTATTCTTACTTAAGATAACTCTAATAATACCAAACCAACAATAAGACGTAAAACCTTTAATGCTATTTCTGAAATAGTATTTTTCGTTAATATTTCTAACTGCTGAAGAGAATTTATGTTTATATTCTTCTCCTCCATAACAATTGAATGATAGTCACAAATAAAATTCATACAGAATAATTTACATGGTCTATTGACTAAAATTATTACAACTGCCCAAAAATATATAAAACATACGAAACATTATGAATCACTTAACTGGTTGACGACCAATACTATAATAAACAAAGCCAAGCTCCTTCATTTTTTCAGGTGAGAATATATTTCTTCCATCAAAAATGACAGGATTCTTTAAATCCCTTTTTAATATTTCAAAATCTGGATTTCTAAACTCATTCCATTCTGTCATAATTAATAAAGCTTCAGCGTTTTTAAGCGCACTGTATTCACTTTTGGCATATTCAATAGAATCTTTAAGATAGAATTTAGATGTTTCAGTTGCAGCAGGGTCGTATGCTGAAATCGTAGCACCTTTTTCGAGAAGTTTTTTGATAATTACAACAGAAGGTGCCTCCCTCATATCATCAGTATTTGGTTTGAAAGCCAAACCCCACACAGCAAAATGCTTACCTTTTAAATCTCCGAAATGGCTGATGACCTTATTAAAAAGAACTGATTTCTGGAACTGATTTACTTTATCGACAACTGTAAGTATAGACATTTCTGATCCTTTATCTACTGAGGTTTTAATCAGAGCGTTTACATCCTTTGGAAAGCAAGAACCGCCATAGCCAATACCAGAAAACAAGAACCGTTTACCAATCCTATAATCAGTACCCATTCCTTTTCTTACAAGGTCAATATCTGCTCCAACAATTTCACAAAAATTTGCGAGTTCGTTCATGTAAGTTATTCTCATAGCGAGATAAGAATTCGCAGCATATTTAGTTACTTCCGAACTAGCAGTATTCATTTCGATTATAGGATTTCCCTGTCTAACAAAAGGTTCGTATAATTCCCGCATTATTGATAGGGCTTTACTACTGTTAGAGCCAATAACAATACGATCAGGTTTTAGAAAATCTTCAACTGCAAAACCTTCTCTTAAGAATTCAGGATTTGATACAATATCGAAATTTTCATAACCATGAGCTTTTAACTCTGATTCAACAAGCTGAGCAGTACCAACCGGAACGGTACTTTTATTTACTATGATTTTATAATCATTCGTCCCGCTTTCCATTAAAATCTTACCGATATCATTTGCCACCCCTATAACATACTTTAAATCAGCAGAGCCGTCTTCACCTTGCGGTGTCGGTAAGCAAAGAAAAATAACATCAGAATTCATCACAGCTTCTTTCAAATCACCTGTGAATGAAAGTCTATTTTTTGCAATGTTTCTATAGAAAATTATTTCCAAACCGGGCTCATAAATCGTTACTTCTGCATTTTTGAGTTTTGAAAGCTTTTCAGGGCTGTTATCAACACAGATAACCTGATTACCCATTTCTGCGAAACAAGTACCGGAAACTAAACCAACGTAACCAGTACCAATAATTGATATATTCATAAGATTTTTCCTTTACCTTTATTTAATAATATTCAAAATAGTTTAAATGTTTATTATTATTCCGCACCTGTTCTTTTTACAACCGAGATAAAAGTTTCATACAGCATTTTCAGATATCCCTTGTAGGAATTAAATTCGGTGTACTCGCCAAGATAATCTTTATCTTTATCGGTGATATTTTCCATAACAGATTGAACAGTGTCATGTAAGGCTCTTTCTTCCGCGGTAAGGTTTGAACGACCACGAGCCTGCCAAAATCCTGCAATTCCGGGTTTCCCTTTGAATCTTACCTGCGCAACTTCCGATAAATCTACACTCGAGTCATCTGCCTCGGAAATTAATCCTTTTTCGTGAAGATGAGTTGCCTCATATGACGGAAGCGCCCATACGCCAACAAGACTCATATTACCCTTAAACACATTCCAAAACAAAGGAAGCTCATCAATCGATGTTTTTCTTAATATTCTACCAATTTTAGTTATTCGAGGATCATCTTCAATCTTTACATAAGGACCAGCCTGATATTTATTCTTAAGCTTAGAGATACGTTTATCAGCATCGGTGTACATAGTCCTGAAAACATAATATTTAACAGGCTTTTCCTTGAAAAAAACATACCAGTGTTTTCCTTTTTTTTCAATTTCCGGAGATTTTAATCTTTTTGAGATATAGAATACAGGTCCTACTGAATCTAATTTAATTAAAATTGCTGTGACAAGAAACACTGGAGATAGTAAAAGCAGAGCAAAAAATGCTACAACCCTATCCGTGGCATTAATCAGAAATATATTTAACTTTGTTTTAAAAGGAACAATATAATGCGAACGTAAGACTTTATCGTCGTCAATAAAGGTTCCAAAATTTGTTGGTACACTAAGATGATAATTTTGATTCACAACGGAATCGTTTATTTCCACATTTTTACCAACGTACGTATTATTCAGTATAACACTGTCATTGATTGATGAGTTTTCATCAATAAACACTTCATTACCTATGACAACCTTACCGTTTAACACCACAGAGGATTTAATGTTACAATTATTTCCTATTATTATATTTCCGTTTAGTTTATCTAAAAAGGATTTATCAAGTTTTGTGTTTTTGTGGATAAATACTCCGGGTTTTGTTTCTAAATATTGATTATCAATATTATTGAAAACCTTAGTTGATTCAAGGTTCACCTTCCAATATTCTTCGAGACTGCCAATATCACTCCATTTACAATTTACGGGGTAGGCATAAAAGGCCACTTCACTTTTTAACAATTCAGGAAACAAATGATAACCGAAATCATATTCCACCTTAGGTGGTATAAAATCAAGAATATCGGGTTCAAAAATATAAATACCCAGATTAGCTAAATTTGACTTTGCATCTTCCTTTTTAGGTTTTTCCTGAAAGTTAGTTATTTTGTAATTGGTATCGGTAACGACAACCCCAAACTTCGAAGTTTCGTCAACTTCTTTAACGGCTATTGTAGCTTTTGAATCATGCTGTCTGTGAAATTCAAGCATAGCAGTTAGATCGATATCTGTGTAACCATCACCGCTAAGCACAACAAAAGTTTCATCGAAAAAGCTCTGGATTCTTTTGATTCCACCTGCAGTTCCGAGAAGTTTTTTCTCAATAGAATATGAAATATCAACACCGAATTGTTTACCGTCTTTAAAATAATTATCTATGTATTCGGGAAGATAGAACAAATTCATTTTAATCTTTATGATATTATGAAGCTTACATAAATTTATAATATGCTCTAATGCAGGTTTATTAGAGATGGGAAGCATAGGTTTCGGAATTGTCAACGTGAGCGGTAATAAACGAGTACCAGCCCCTGCGGATAATATCATAGCTTTCATGAGCAGCTCATTTAATTAATTTAGAAATTTTAAAAACATCTACACCAACATCAGAACGTGAGTATTCAAACCTGTCTGTTAGGGATGTAATAAGATAAAGTCCAAAATGTTCAGGAAGCGAGCAGGTTTTCAAAGACCCCTTTTTTAGTTTACATAATTGAAACAGTATAGTATTTTGATTTAATATTTTACAGTTAACTGTACTTTCAATTCCCTGATATACTGTAATTACCTGATTATGAATATGCTTTGGGAATGGTGCAGAATATACCAGAGAGGATTTATTATTGTAGAGCGGTTTAAGCCCAAAACCTTTCCCACGTGAGTATAAGCTTAGTTCAACAACATCATTATCGAGAACTATTTCAAAACAAAGGGAGGGAGAATCATTATGAATAATACAATTAGAGAACAATTCATAGCTTATAACTTTGAATTCTTCAATGAATTTTTTACCACATTCAAAATTAAGTTTACCGCTCAAATGTTCAGAGAGCAGAGCATCAAAGTCGTCGTTTACCTTATTTATTTCAGGTAAAGAAGAATTAATGGAAAAAGAACGTTTTTCCATATATGATTAATTTAATTTAAAAACTATTAATAACGTCCAGTTTGTTATCAAATACTTCAAATACCTTGTAAAGCCTTGTTAATTCAAACATTGCTCTTACAGGTGGCTGAAGACCGAGAATTTTGATATCTCCTTTTATTGCAGTAACTTTTTTAAGTCCAGAAACTATAGCTCCTAAAAATGAACTGTCAACAAATTCAACATTAGATAGATCGATAATAAGCTTTTGTTTTTTATCGACATCAATTAATTTGAACAAGAAATCTTTAAATTCTTTTACGTTTTCAGCAGTGGCCCTTTTAAGGCTGATCTCAATTATTGAAATCCCTTTTTCTTCACTAATAATAAAATTCATAATATTGAGCTTTAATTAGTTTATAAAAATTATCTTGATACTCTTTCCCATACTACATTTTGCTGTGATTTCAAATATCGCTTCAATCCGACATATGCAGCGATATTCATAGTAATAATAACATAAGGTAAATAAAAAATCTTAATCTTAATTTTCTTTTTTTCAAGTAAATAGCCGATTAACGACATAATATAAATCAATATCTGCATAACAAACAATGCAAGATATAAAGGTGAAGAAATGGTTAATAAAAAAATGTTAATTATCAATATTAGAGGCAACAAAAACGGAACCACAGCCCATCTTAAAACCCGGTGAGACACATATTGAAAAGTAAGAACCCGGTATTTAAAAAGATTAAGCAACCCCTTTAACCAGACAATTGACTGGAAGCCACCTGCAGCAATTCTTCTCCGGCGTATGAATTCAGACTTCATATCCTTTGTGGGATCTTCTTCGGCATATGCATCGGGCTCATAAACGACTCTATATCCGTTTTGAGCGACTCGCATTGACAGAACAAAATCTTCAATTATAGCATTATGTTCAATTCCGATACCCCAAAGAGACTTTCTTATCGCAAATATTTCTCCTGCAGCACCAACAGTAGTCCATATTTTGGAATCGATTTTCTTAAGATACGATTCATATTTCCAGTAGAGACCTTCTCCTTCACCGCTTGTAGAATTTACGTTTTTTCTTACTCTTTTCTCTCCTGCAACGCATCCTACCTGTTTATTTCTGAAGTGTTTTGTTAGATTTTTAATTGAGTCCTTGTTAAACATTGAGTTTGCATCAGAAAAAACAAGTATTTCCCCTGAAGCAACTGAGACGGTTCTATTGACCTGTGATATTTTACCTTTTCTTTCAATATCTTTAGTTACGAGAACTTTAAGTTTAGATATTTTATCTCCACCGCTTAAATGCTCATCTATTTTCCTTTTAGTATTTTCTCTGATCTCTTCAGAATTAGCATTAACCTCAAATAAATTCTTTTCCACCGCTTCGAGAAATTCAGCATTACGTGACTCATTTATATTTTCGAATTGCAAGAAACGTGCATACAATTCTTCTTCTTTCTCGCTAAGGTCCAGGACGAAGTTATCACCCATGAAAGCATTATAGAATTCGTTAACAGTTTCGTCATTATTGATTGTAGAATCGTAAGCAATAGCAAAAATTACTTCAAGCTTATCATACGGATAATTAAGTTCCAACGTATTAATAATTTTCTCTCGAATAATTTCTTTCGGTTCTCCGGAAGCGGAGATTATCATGCTCACATAAGGAATGTAATTATTTTCATCCGGTTCTACATATTCCTCTCTGATATAATTAACAGGTTTAGGAAAAAGCTTCATTAAGAAAGGGATTTTCGATATGATTGTGATAAGAACGCCATATCCAACATAAGAATAAATAACGATAATAACTGAGATCCAGAACAATATTTCCAAAGTGAGCGTCAAATGAATAATACCGTTTTAAAGTGTTTTTATTGTTAATAAAGTAATATCATCTTCAAAATTACTCTCTGTGTAACCTGAGAAAGTATCCTTAAGAACATTTAACCTATCAGTATCCACATCAGTAAACTCAAGAGTATTAATAACAGACGCCATACCGAACTGTATCCCCTCTTTATTTCTTGATTCAATAATACCGTCAGTAAAGAGTATTATCTCGTCATTTTTATTTACAGAAATTTCAATGTTGTTATACTCACCATCCTGAGACAAACCGAGAAGCATACCTTCGGAGTTATATACAGATACTTTACTATTTTCAGCACAGTACTTTAGAATACTTAGGTCACCAGCACCTGAATATTCTACAGTATTATTTTTGTTATTAAGAATCAAACAAGAAACTGTTGTGAATATTTCCGATATTTTGGAGTCGTTGTAAACTGTTTCATTAACTCTTTTTAGAATCTCACTTGCGGTGATTTCATTTACGGAATTAATTGATATTCTCACAGCACTTCTAATATAACCAATGAATGAAAAGGCAAAGAACCATGCGCCCCATTGTTTACCCATAATATCACCAAGTATAATGCACATTCTATTGGCATCAATTCTAATGTAGTCGATGAAGTCTCCACCCGGCATTCCCTTATAAGGAACGTGCCAGTGCTTGATTTGATACCCCTCAAAATCGGGTGCATTAGCCGGAATTACTTCCATGCTGATATTACTCGCAGCTTCCTGCAATTCGTTTAGTGCTTTTCTACGTTCTTTACGCAGATTCATTACGATGTTTTTAACTCGAATACAAATCAATTTGGGGTTCGAGGTTTTAATAATATAATCCTTTATGTCAAGGTCATAACCTTTAATGAGAGCTTCTTCCTCGTTTATGGAAGTTAGGAAAATAAAAGCAACATCTTTAAGCAACGGTTCTTTAAGTGTCATACGCCGGAATTCAAAACCGTCGACATCCGGCATCATCAAATCTGAAAGTATAATATCGGGTCTCTTATTTTTAGCAAGTTCGAATCCATCTAAAGCATTATCGGCAGTGAGGCAATCAAATCCTGTTTCTTTAAGTTCAAACTTCAAAATCTCCTTGTTGAAAATATCATCATCGACGAGCAAAATGAGAGGCTTCCTGTCTTCAACTTGATCTTCAATCTTTTCACGTACACCATAGATTTTATATATTTCAAGGCGCTTAAACAGAGCTTCCATTTTAATGTATAACTCGTCCGTATTAACAGGTTTTGTTATAAAATCATCAGCACCAAGGCTTAAGGCGTACTCCTTATCTTCTATCGCATGTTTTGAGGAAATAAAAATAAACGGAAGGGTTTTGTGCTTGGGATTTTCTCTAACTTTTTTACAAAAGCAAAATCCGTCATCACCCGGCAGAATTATATCGCTGAGAACAATATCAATATGATTAGAAGTAAGTACATCATAGCCATCACTCGTAGTACCTGCAGTAAAAGTATTATATCCCTTTTTTCTTAACGCCGTACCTAAGATTTTCTGTAGAATAAGATCATCATCAAGTATTAGAACATTTTTAGCTGTACTTTGCATTTATAAAATTGTAAGTGAATGAGATTAATGCTTATAGAATTTACAAAATTAAAAAACACTTTTCAATTGCAGTTTTTATTATATTGACAAATCTATAAGAAATATAATATGCTATTATTTATGCATTACGACACAACTACTAAAATTAATAATAAATATACTCCTTTAAAGAAAGACAAAAAAGGGAATGATAATTTACTGTTTTAAATTTAAAATATTTTACAGCGTGATAAAAAAGGATAATTTATATGGGTTTGAAGTAATAATTATGCGTACTTTATGCGCACATTATGCGCACTTTGTGCGCACTTATATAATATTGTTGATTTGATATTCATGCATTTAAAAACCCTATATAAAATTTGTTTCTAATGACTTATTTTGTAAGAAGGAAAAACTGGTTATTTGTTATACAAAAGAGACAAATTATCGAATTTTAGTACTTCGTTTCATATTTATTGAGATTTTTGTTACATGTATTATGAGAGAAATGAAGCCCAATTAAAGCAAATGAAAGTTTAATGACTCTAAATATATGGGAAGACAGCATCATTGAATTAATTTTTCAAAGTGTAAATATGTCAAAAAGTAAGATTATAAATTTGTTTGATATTTGGGGAACATTTAGTTATTTTCGGAATATAAAACAAAAAACTTCATTATGGAAAACCAGAGCAGAAACAACTATTTACCATTTGCGGTGATATTAGCGATTGGTTTTATAATAGCAGCATTTATTATTTCAGGAACATGGAGAAAGGTAGCGAGCAGCAACGTAACCATAGCTGTAACGGGATCAGCTTCGAAAGAGATAAAGTCTGATTTAGGGATATGGGATGGTTCTTTTTCGAATGAATCTCCGTCAATGACAGACGCTTATGCTAAACTTCTTGAGACGAATTCTAAGGTGAAAAACTATTTAGTATCATTCGGATTTCCTGAGGAGAAAATAGTATTTTCATCAATTAACACAACAGAGCTTTATGAGCAGAAATCGCGTGGGGAGATGTACTTAGGTGAGAGTTATAGTACAGGGAAAGTGATAGGATATAGATTAACTCAGAATGTATCGGTTGAGTCTCAGGAAGTAGAAAAGATAGACAGACTTTCAAGAACCGTTACAGAATTGATAAATCAGGGTATTTCAATAAACTCGAATCCACCGAGGTTTCTTTACACAAAATTAAGCGATTTAAAGATAGAGATGATAGGACTCGCTGCACAGGATGCAAAGACAAGGGCAGAGCAGATAGCAAAGGCAACGGGAAATAGTGTGGGTGATGTACGTTCTTCAAAAACGGGTGTTATGCAGATTAATGCAAAGAACTCCACAGAAGTATCGGACTATGGAGTCAACGATGTGTCGTCGCTTGAGAAGACAATAACAGCGGTTGTGAATGTGAGTTTTTCGCTGGATTAAAAATTGTTTAACGAAATATTTTATATGTCGTCCTTACGGGACTACACTAACTACAGATTAAGTTGCTAGAGACGATTACGAAACACTTTTGAAATAAAAAAGGCGGTCCGGAATGACCGCCTTTTGTGTTTATAAAGAGAAATTTAATTCAGAATCACTTGATAAGCATCATTCGTTTGAGGTCTGTAAAATCACCGGCGTTAATTCTATAGAAATACATGCCAGAAGATAAATTATTATAATCACGACTATCAAACTCTACTTGATAATTACCAGCAATCTTTCTTGAGTTAACGAGTGTAGCTACTTCCCTACCGAGTACGTCAAACACTTTGATTGAAACCATTGATTCCTTTGCGACAGAATAACTTATTATCGTTGAAGGATTGAACGGATTCGGATAATTCTGAGATAATGAATAAGTCATAGTCTGTTCATTACCTGATAATGAAGTAACTGAACCGAACGGGAAATTAGTCGCAAATGGTTTAGTTGTGTAATAAGCGACTACTTGATTTGTATCAGTCAGTCCAATATTTACGTTCATAGAGCCAGTTGCTGTAGAAGTAGTTCTTGCGGCAAGAATAAGTGTTCTTGCTGTATCGAGAAACTTAAACTTCAGGCTATCGAATGTAAGAGGTCCGTTAACAAAAGGATGTGATTTAAGTATAATATCGCCAGCTGAAACAACGTTATTCCTATCTTTATCCCAGTAAAGGTCGAAAGAGGTTATGTTTGAAGCAGTTGCGTTTGTGGTCATCCCAAACTTCAGTAGTTTTAATGAGCCGACCTGTGGGTTAACAGTTGTAGAGATTTTTAATCCTACGAGTTCTCTTGCAGTATCGCTGGCAGCGAGAGTGCTGTTGATAAGCATATTACTACCATTGTTAATACCTTCGAGAGTAAACTTTGGCGAGTTTGTAGCGGCGAATGCATCAATTCTTCCTGTTCCATATCTATAATCTTTTCCCGGATCGCCTTTTTCAACGGCTGTTAATTCGATTACTTTTGAAACATCTTGTGGTAACATTTCCGGATTTACCGAAAGCATCAAGGCAACACAACCTGCAGTATGGGGCGTTGCGGAAGAAGTGCCTCCGAATGAACCACCATAACCAGTACCTGAGCTTACGTAAGTAGAAATAGAACCTTCACCCGGAGCTGAAACATCGGGCTTTTTCAGACCCATAGAGTCGGGCTCAACGGGTGTAGTTCTGCTATATGGATAATCTTTATGATTTGAATCTATGGGATACGTGTAGGTACCCCAGAGTGCCCAGTTTCCCCATGTAGTAGGACCCCAAGGAGAGGAGGTAGAGATAATATCAGTAGCGCAACTTACATTACCAACACCGATAACACCGCTGACATTACCTCTTAATGTTTGTTCAGGGTGAAGCCATGGCGGAGGACAATTGCCTGCTGTAGAAATATTAAGAGGCACACCTCTATTATTACCGTCATTACTTGTTGAATTAGTATGAATCATACCACCGGCCAGAGACATATCGGTTGCTAGTCTCATAGCAGAATAATCAGGTTTAGGAGACATGCTCCATTTCCAGCTTAAAGAACTGGTAAAAACATCAACACCCATAAGCAGGGCATACTGAAAAGCAGCCATCTGCTGTGACTGTCCAGAATTGTTACGATTAAGCAAACATTTCGACTCAGGAGCGACGCCAGTCTGAGTACCCATGGTGCCATCACCGACAACGTGTCCAAGAGTAGCAGAACCATGAGATGCAGTAGTAATGTTATAACTATTAGTCGTGTAATCCCATCCTATCAGGTCATCAACTTTTCCATTACCATCATTATCTACACCATTAATATCACCCGGGTCAAAAACCGAGGTTGTCCCAGATCCCCATATAACAGTCATTCCGTTATTATTGGCATCTTCGCCAAGGTTTTGGAAAACACCTTTGACAAGGTCAGGATGTTTCCACCAGAAGCCATCGTCAGCATTACCGACAAGAACTCCTTTACCTTTATTACCTTGAGCCCAGCAATCATCGGCATTCATTAGAGTAATCCCAGGTTCGATTGCCTGAGGGCTCGTAAGCGCACCGATAAAAGGAGGAGTAGTTTGCTTAGTATCGTGAAGCTCTTCCATCGGGTATTCCGGGTCATAAGTAAGCATTATAACTTCATCAAAACTTTCCGCTAAGTCGTAAATAGTACTGACGTCAGCTTTAAGAGCAATTCTATTAATAATCCAAAGGATTTCAACATCGGCGGCGGCACCTGAAGATTTTTTACTGTCAATAAAAAACCTAACCTGTCTTTGAGACTGGTCGGCGAACCTCATCAATCTATCAATTACGATAGCACGTCTTTCTTTTTTAGGGGTATCGTAGCTGATATCGTTAAAATCATTAAGAGATAAGTGCTTATTGAATACAATCATCAGAGGGATTTTTTCATTAGGTGAAGCACTGTTTAATTTGTTTTGCAAATCAGGATGAATTCTCGGATTTGCAAAAACAGCTGTGTATAACAAAGTTATAACGAGCAGATAAGTAAGTTTCATTAAATAAGACTCCTTTAAATGTTTAGGTAACATAACGAAATTATTCGAATTAAGAAACAAAATTAAACAACTGTAGATGAAAAAGTAAAGGGTTGAATCCGAGAAATTCAACCCTCTTTAGAACTAAAAAATGAATATTAATTTATTCCGAACAAAACTGCTGATACCTCTGCCAGTTTAATTAGCGGTGCGAAGTATATACCGAGAAACATAGTAGGTCCAGCGAGAAGAAGCAGAACTACGTAGCTACCGATACCATATTTAAATTTGGGAACAACTTCTTCTTCTGGTTTCATAAGGAACATGTACTTTAGAATTTTAATGTAGAAGAACAAAGACACGACGCTATTTAACATTCCGACCATAGCCAACCAGATTAAGTTTGATTCAATCAAAGCTGAGAATAGGTAGAACTTACCTATAAATCCAGCGGTAGAAGGAATGCCTGATAGAGCAAACATAAATATACCCATAAAGACAGCGACAGCGGGAGCCTTATATCCGAAACCTTGCATGTCGGACATTTCATCAGAATCGATTTTATTAACGATAAGAATCAATGCATAGAATGCTCCAAGTGTCATAAACATGTATGCGATGAGATAAACAATCATAGCTGTAAGACCCTGCTGATTGGCAACAGTTAAACCAAGCATAATATAACCGCCCTGAGCGATAGAAGAATAGGCAAGCATTCTTTTGACACTTTGCTGCCATACTGCGGCAAAGTTACCGAAGATCATGGAAGCAACAGAAAGTACTATTATAATTTCAAACCAACCGATACCTCCAATAATCTGCAATTTACCATCAAGCATCGTGTAGCTTTTAAGGAAAGTGCTGAAAAAGAATCTAATCATAACAGCAAAACCTGCAGCCGATGAAGTAACGGCAAGAAAAGCAGTTACCGGAACCGGAGCACCTTCGTACACGTCGGGTGTCCAGAAATGGAATGGTACAGAAGATATCTTATAACCAAAACCAGCAAGTATCATGATAATCACCAAAACGATGAGCGGATTAGCTGTTATGTTAGCGGTTGTAAGGAAAAGTGAGATATCATAGATATTCATCGAACCGGTGAATCCATACAAGAGACTCATACCATAAATCATAATTCCGGACGAAGCAGCTCCGTAAATAATGTATTTCATAGCAGCTTCAGAAGATCTTTTGACTTTTTTAGTGTACCCCGAAAGAATATAGGAAGATAGACTAACGGTTTCGAGAGCAAGGTACATCATTATCATGTTGACGGAAGAAGCCATCAGATATGCTCCAATAGCCATCGCAATCATGAGGTACACATGTTCATTATGATGAGTGGAATTCTGAATCTCTTTAGAAGAGACAGTGAAAATAATCACGAATATTGTAGATATGATGAAAAGGAACTTAAAGAAAATCGAATAAGGGTCAATGACAACCATCCGAGAAAACAATATTCTTTCGGTTCCAAACTGCAAATAAGCAAAATATCCGCTGACTATTAATCCAATTATACCCACAACGGGGACGACCACTGATTTTTTCCTGAGAATAAGGTCAAGAAATATACATACAATGACAGTGGCAATTAAAACCGTTTCGGGGATAAAACTGTTTAAACTAATTAATGTTTGCTTTATTATTTGTTCTTGCACTTAAGTATAATTAAATTTTTAATTTATTCCCCAGATAAAATTAACTAACTGATTAACTGAAGTTGACATTAAGTTCAGCATGTACGAGGGTAATATTCCGAGGAGTACTACGATAATAATAAGAGGTACAGTACTGAGCAATTCCCTGCCGTTAATATCCGTCAGGTCATTCCATTTTTCGGGTAATTTACCGAAGAACAATCTTTGAATAGTCCAAAGAATGTAGGCAGCGTTCAGAATAATACCGAGAAGCGAGATGATTGCAATAACTCTAATGAATTCATTCTGGAAACCGCCAAGGAAAATAAATGTTTCGCTTATGAATGCGCTAAATCCGGGCAAACCGATAGAGGCAAACATAGCGATAGCAATAACTACAAAGTATTTCGGCATTTTGTTTGCAAGTCCTCCAAAATCATACAGTCCTCTTGTATGTGCTCTATCGTATATAATACCAACAGAAAGGAAGAGGATTGCAGTAATGGTACCATGATTGAACATCTGCAGAATAGCACCGTTAATACCGATAGTAGTGTTTGAAGCCATTCCGAGCAATACGTAACCCATGTGGGAAATGGATGAATATGCAATGAGTTTTTTGAAGTCTTTTTGAGCCATTGCACACAGAGCACCATAAATAATGTTTATTGCAGCAATGATTGCTATCGGATACATGAAATATCTGGCTCCGTCTGGAAAGATTGAATAAGAAATTCTAAGCAGCCCGTATGTACCCATTTTCAGAAGAACACCAGCGAGTATAACTGATATTGCAGTTGGTGCTTCAACGTGTGCATCAGGCAGCCATGTATGGAAAGGAAATGCAGGTACTTTAATCGCGAAACCAATAAACAAAGATACAAAAGCTAAGAGCCGCCATGTTTCATTTAACATACCAAAAATAGAATCAGGCGGGAATGTAGCGGGATCCATTAAAGTAAGCATGTTGAAAGTATGAAGACCTGTTGCGGGGTCTTTTGAACTAAAATAAAGACCGATCATGACAACAAGAATAAAAGCACTTCCAAACAAAGTGTAGAGGAAGAACTTAATAGCAGCATACTCTCTTCTTTCACCTCCCCAGATACCGATTAAGAAATACATCGGCAGGAGCATTATTTCCCAGAACACAAAGAAAAGGAAAAGGTCTAAAGCAACAAACACACCCATCATTCCTGTAACGAGGAAAAGATACATAATGTAGTATCCTTTTTCATTTCTTTTAACGCTGAATGAAGCAATTGCGCCGATAAAGGAAATCAGTGCCGTCAATAAAACCATCGGGAAAGAGATACCATCAACACCTAAAAAGTATTCAATTTTAATCCTGCCATCCCACAGGAATGCAGGAACATCAATCCAGGTTAACTTTTCCACAAACTGGAAACCGGCAAGAGTATTAATTCCTGCTTTAGCCGGATCATAGGCACTAAGCATCACAACAGACAGGACAAGTAGTAAAAACGTAAATCCTACTGTAATGTACTTGATGGATTTTTCTGCACTTTTCGGAACAAAAAGAACGGCAATCATACCCAGTAAAGGCAGAAATACCATCCATGTCAGTATCCCAATTCCAAGAAGTTTAAATTCAATCATCTCAAATATTTTTATTTATATATTAATTGCTTTTAAATAATGGTGCCGAAAGAGGGAGTCGAACCCTCACGAGATTTGAGTCTCGCTGGATTTTGAGTCCAGTGCGTCTACCAGTTCCGCCATTTCGGCATATATCATATATTTAAAGAACGTTAAAGCTAAAACAAAAACTACATAACACGGAAAACGAAATACAAAATCAGAATTCCGAACAACAAGAATGCAACATAAGTTTGAATTCTACCTGTTTGGAATTTTCTGAATATAAGACCAAAAGCACCGACAATACCGCCTGTAAGATTTACGAGACCGTCAACAGCTATATTATCGAATAGTCCGTTATATTTTGAGAAGACCCTTGTAACAGAGGAAGCACCATTTACAGCACCGTCAACTATATTATTATCGAACCAGGCACTAATTCTGGAAAGACCTATTGTAGTTGCAACAGCAATCTTGTCGTAGAGTTCGTCAAAATACCATTTATTAAGAGAGAAATTATATAACGGTTTTATTGAATCAGTAAGTTTATCAACATTGACTTTCTTCCAGTAATAAAAAACAAAAGCTGTAAGGATACCGATACCTGAAATTATGAGAGAAAGAACCATTGCGGTATAATGCGCATGATGGATGTGTTCCATGTATTCCTCAAGCGGAAGCAAATTGTACATAAAGCCTTTAGTGCCTGCGAGAAGATGTTCGGGCATCTTAACAAGATTCAGGAACCAACCTCCGTCACCTGAAAGCGGATTGAAGGAGAAGAAACCGAAAAAGGATAATACTGCAAGAGCAATTAAAGGTATAGTAATTTGTTTCGGAGACTCGTGGCAATGATCGTATTTTTCTTTGTTTTTCGGTTCACCGAGGAAAGTGAGGATTAAGAGTCTAAACATGTAGAACGCTGTCAAACCTGCAACAAAGAAGGCAAGCACCGGTACTATATAATTTATACCCCCGTTTATGGAACCGAAAGCAAGTGTAGCAGAAAGTATTGCATCTTTACTAAGAAATCCTGATGTTAAAGGCACGCCTGAGATAGCAAGAGTTGCCATTAAGAAAGTGTAAAATGTAATCGGCATCTTCTTTCTTAATCCGCCCATTTCCCTAATATCCTGAACGTGATGCAGACCGTAGATAACGGAACCAGCAGTAAGGAACAAACATGCTTTAAAAAAAGCATGTGTAACAAGATGGAAGAAACCGAATGAATAAGCACCGACACCGATTGCCATAATCATATAACCAAGCTGGCTAATAGTAGAATAAGCCAGTACTTTTTTAATATCGTTTTGTGTAATAGCAATAGTTGCAGAAATGAAAGCAGTAATAACTCCTATATAAGTAATAACCGTTAAAGCGTCAGCAGACAGCATAACGAACATTCTTGCAACAAGATATACACCAGCAGCGACCATCGTTGCCGCGTGGATTAATGCTGAGACAGGAGTAGGACCTTCCATAGCGTCGGGCAGCCAAACATGCAACGGGAACTGTGCTGACTTACCAATTGCACCGCAGAAGAGCAGAATTCCAGCAGCAGTAAGCATACCTCCTGAGAGTTTACCTGCTGAGACGCCATCAAAAATACCGTTAAAAGTAAAAGAACCAATTGTAAAAAAGATTATTAAAATACCGAGAAGAAATCCTGCATCACCGATTCGATTAACTATAAAAGCTTTCTTAGCAGCTTCCTGCGGCGCGGGTTTTTCATACCAGAATCCTATCAGCAAATAGGAACTAACACCTACGAGTTCCCAGAATATATACATCAAAAGAATGCTATTACCAAGAACGAGTCCAAGCATAGAAAATGTAAACAAACCGAGATAAGCGTAATACTTTTTGTATTTTGCATCGCCTTCCATATACTTAACAGAAAAAAGGTGGACGAATGCACTAATAGCGTTTACGACAACGAGCATAAGAGCGGTCAGGTGGTCAATCTGGAAACCGGCATAAAAGTTAGTAATACCCAGAATTTTATTTTCACCAAGATTAAACCATTCAACATTAAATTCATACTTACCGAGAACGGTCAAACTATAGAGGATAAAGAGTGAAAATCCCAGGTTAATAAAAATCAACGTTGTTGCAAACCAGTCCCCGCTTCTTGGAATTTTTCTGCCGAAGAAAGAAAGCACCAGAAAACTGAACAACGGTATCAGTAAAACAAGAACAGGTAATTTATGTAATGCAAATTCCATTATAATATAATTTTAATCTTTCAAAGTATTAGCTTCGTCAATATCGATGGTGGCGAAGTTATTGTAAAGGTTTAGGACAATACCGAGTGCAATAGCCGCTTCAGCAACAGCCAGAATCATAACAAAAATACTTAAAACCTGTCCGTCAACACCCAGTCCACCAAAATAAGAGAAAGCAACAAGATTAATATTTGCAGCGTTGAGAATCAGTTCAATACCCATCAAGACGAGTATTGCATTTCTTCTCGATATCATAGCGAACAGACCGAGTCCAAAAAGTATTGCCGATAAGACTAAATAATGATTTAAACCAATTTCCATTTTAATATAATTAAACTTTTAATCTTTTATTTTTCTTGCAAACATTGCCGAGCCGATAAGAGCAACGAGCAGAACAATAGATGCAATTTCAAAAGGAAGCAAATATTCCGTTAACAACATTTTACCTATCTGCGAAACAGTCTCTTCATTAACGGAATGCTGTTTAATGTTCCATTTAGTAGAAATAATTATAAAAACCAGAATAGCAATAATTCCGACGCTAAAAATCACAGCCGGAATCTGGTTAAGATTTTTTGTGCTAATCTGAATGTCAGTAATTTTTGCCGTTAGCATAACACCGAATAACAACAATATTAAAATACCACCCACATAAATCATAATCTGCGTGACGGCAATGAAATCGGCACGCAACAAGACATAAAATCCTGATACAGCGAATAAAGTAAAGAACAAAGCAAAAGCTGAATGGATTACATTTTTATTGAACACGACAATGATTGCTGATACGACGGTAATTGCCGCTAAAACATAAAATATTATAGTTGAATATGGCATATTATGATTCTTTATTATCTGTTTCGGGTTTTGCTTCTGAAGTGCTTTCAGGCTTAGCATCTGTTTTATTTTCTGCTTTCGCCTTTTCTTCAGCGGCTTTTTTTGCAGCTGCTTCAGTTGCTGCTTGTTTCTTCTTTTCTTCCTGTTCTAAAGCATACTTCTCATACATTGCTTTCTTTTCAATACCCTGTTCAGGAGTTAAATCAGCGAACTGATATTTCAAACCGTTTCTTTTATAAGTTGCGAATTCAAAGACATCAGTCATATAGATGCAATCAGTCGGGCATGGAAAAACACAAAGCTGACAATAGCAGCATTTAGCAAAATCGATAGTAAAGTTTGTAACGTGCAGAGCTTTTTTCTTGCCCTGAGATGTTACGCCGGTTTTACCGACAATATCACCCGGTACGACTTTAACCGTTGAGATATCTATGCAGCTAACCGGACAGGCTTTTGCGCATTGATCGCAGCCGATACAGTCTTCCATGTTAACAAACAATCTATTGCGTTCTCTTTCGGGTAATTGAAGTCGTTGTTCAGGATACTGAATAGTAACACTTTTCTGAAAAATATGCCTGAAAGTAATTCCCAAACCGATAGAAATCGAAGTGATCGCCTGATAAATATTTCTGAAATATTCTTTCATTTATAATTAGAATAAACTTTAATCATTACTGAAATAAAACCATATAAAGAGCAACAAGGAATAAATTCACAAGAGTAATCGGAATAAAATATTTCCAGCAAATTGTCATCAACTGGTCAATTCTGACTCTTGGTACAGTCCATCTAACCCAAATCTGAACACCGACAAGCATTAAACCTTTTGCCAAGAACCAAAACACCTGAAACACAGGAGTATTCAAGAACGGGATAAGGTCACCAAAAGGCGACTGCCAGCCTCCAAGGAACAGAGTACTAATAACGGCTGAAACAGCGAACATCTGAGCATATTCTGCGAAGAAGAACATAGCAAACATCATTCCAGAATATTCGATATGAACACCAGCCACAAGTTCTGAATCTGCTTCGGTTAAATCGAAAGGTGTTCTATTTGTTTCGGCGAGAGTTGAAGCAAAGAGGATTATGAATGAAATTACCATAATAGGAATCAGCAGTAATTTCCATAAATCTCCCGGACCTCCAAAAATATACCAGTTAAATAATCCGCCCGATTGAATTTCAGCATACTTTTGCATACTCAAAGTGCCTGTGAGCATAACGATAACAACCGCCGAGAGTGCGGTCGGAATTTCATAGCTTACAATTTGAGCCACAGTACGCATTCCGCCAAACAATGAATATTTATTGTTTGAAGCCCATCCCGCCATTAAAACACCTATGACACTGAGCGAAGAAATAGAGAAGAAATAAAACAATCCAATGTTTAAATCTGCTCCGATAAACACGGAACTGAAAGGTAAAACAGCATAACCCATAAAAGCAGCTGTAAATACTATGAAAGGAGCCATAGTGTACAGACCTTTATCAACCTTTGATGGATTAATAATTTCTTTCTGGACGAGTTTAATCGCATCCAAGATGGTTTGTATTAAACCGTATTTATCAGTACGATTGGGACCGATGCGGTTCGAAATCCAAGCAGAAATTTTTCTTTCAGCAAGGACCGCATACAATGCAAATACGCTAACATAAATTACAACCGGAATTGTTATTAACACGTACGTTAATAAGTTATCTCCGAACCACTGTGTAAAAATGTTTTCCAATTTAATATATTAAAATTTTTCTATTATTAATTTTACTATCTGTCAATACACCCGAGAACAATATCAAAACTCCCGAGAATCATAACAACGTCAGCAATCATGTGACCTCTTGAAATCTGATTAATAACGCTAACGTTGCAGAACGAAGGGGAACGAGCCTTTACTCTGTAAGGATTCAGGCTCCCATCGCTAACTATATAGTATGCAAGTTCGCCTTTTGGTGATTCTGTTCTGACATAAGCTTCACCAACAACGGGTTTGACTCTTTTGGGAACAGCTGACTGGACATCACCGTCGGGTATGATATCAATTGCCTGTTCGATAATCCTTAGTGATTGTTCCATTTCATGTGCCCTCACGATGTACCTATTCCAGCAATCTCCGACAGTCCCAAATTCACCGGTACCCACGCAAACATCAAAATCAAATTTATTATAAACAGAATAAGTATCATCTTTTCTCAAATCGTATTTGAAGCCTGAACCTCTCAACGTAGGACCGGATGCTCCTGCATTGATAGCAACATCGATAGGTAAGACACCAATATCAACTGTCCTTTCAATGAAAATCTTATTGTAAGTAAGTAAATCGTTTATCTGTTTAATTCGAGGTCTGAAATATGTTATAAACTCCTTAGTTTTTTTAATGAATTCGGGTGTGATATCATGAGACAGTCCGCCAACCCAGATGTAATTATAAAGCATTCTTGCACCGCAAACGATTTCAAATAATTCAAGAACTTTTTCCCTGTCGATAAAACAGTATAAGAACGGAGTGAAAGCACCGGCATCATTGCCGTAAGTACCTATAGCAACGAGGTGAGAGGCGATTCTCTGCAGTTCAGCCATAATAACACGAATGTATTCAACTCTTTCAGGGATTTCAATAGCAAGTAATTTTTCGACAGCGAGAACGTAGGCAAGTTCATTACTCATGGCGTTCACATAGTCCATTCTGTCAGTATAAGGGATTATCTGAGGATAAGTCATTGCCTCGGCATGTTTTTCAAAACATCTATGTAAGTAACCGATTTCGGGTCTTACGTCCTGCACAATCTCACCATTTAATTTTAACACCAATCTCAGAACCCCGTGAGTTGATGGGTGCTGGGGTCCCATATTAATAGTAAGTTCTTCTGTTCTTAATTCATCCATTTTTAGAATGTAAAAATTAGTATTTTATTAATAAGGTACTTTCATACCCTTGTAAAACTCCGGTACTTTATAATCTTTTCTGAGCGGGTGACCTTCCCAATCTTCGGGAAGCAAGATTCTTCTCAAATCAGGATGTCCTTCAAAAGTCAACCCAACAAGGTCGAATGCTTCTCTTTCGTGCCATTCAGCGGCAGCCCAGACATCGCTAACAGTTTTTACGACAGGATTTGATTTCGGAACGACAACCTTCACGACCAGTTTATGGTGTAGAACGTATGAATACAGATGATACACAACAGCAAGGTTATCCTTATCGTAATCAAGTCCGCTTAAACATGAAAGATTATCAAACTGCATAGATTCTTCGTCTCTGAGGAATAAAGAAACCGCATTAATTTTATCGGCTGAAACGAAGAAAAACGGGTAAACAGGTACATCTGTCTTCAGTTCTCCAATACCGTCTTCAAAAACCTTTTTTAATTTATCGTAGACTTCGTTTGTTTCCATATATTAAAATTACACTTTATTAATTATGCTTGTTTTTTAGCTAATGACTGTTCACGGATTTTTTCCTGAAGCTTTATTAAACCTTCAAGCAAAGCTTCGGGTCTAGGCGGACAACCAGGGACGTAAACGTCAACGGGAATAATTCTATCGATACCCTTTAAGACATGGTATCCGTGTTCCCAGTAAGGACCGCCGCAGTTAGCGCAGCTTCCCATTGAGAGACAGTATTTTGGTTCAGGCATCTGGTCCCAGAGTCTTTTAATTCTTGTAGCCATTTTTAAAGTAACTGTTCCAGATATTAGAATAATATCCACATGTCTTGGAGAAGGTCTTGGAATAATACCAAACCTATCGAGGTCATAATGAGATGCTGAAGTAGCCATCATTTCAATAGCACAGCAAGCGAGGCCGAAGAACATCTGCCACATAGAAGATAACCTGCTCCAGTTTAATAGTTTATCGGCGGAAGTAATAATAATATTACCGCTTTCGAATTGTTCAACTCTGTTATCGAGTTTATTAAGAATTCCCATAGATTAGATTTCGCTTTTAAAAATTTGTCTATCGAGTTTTGGAACTACCGGCTGAGGTTTATCCCAGTAGAGGTCTCCTTTAGCGTAAGCATATATGAATCCAACTATTAGAATAAACAGGAAAATTGCCATCTCAATAAAAGCAATCAATCCCATATCTTTAAAGACAACAGCCCAGGGGAAGAGGAAAATGATTTCAACGTCAAAGATTATGAAAATCAGAGCGACGACGTAGTATCGAATATTAAACCGTATCCATGTATCACCAACGGTATCTTCACCGCATTCGTAGATGGATTCTTTCCCTTTGGAGGGATACCGAGGACCGACAATTTTGCCGGCGGTAACAGCGATTGCAACAAATCCAATCGATACAATCATAAAGATTAAAACTTGTCCAAAATCTGATAACATGAGGTATATTTACTTAGTTGCAAAAATGATTTAATAAGGCAAAAGTAAATATTAATTCTAATAAATGAAACTTATTTCACCAGTATAGAAAGTGGAAAAAATTTTTGAGTTGATATTTTCAGATGTTTTTATCTTAATTCCGCCGTCGTCACAGACATCGATTACTAGTCCTTCGATTTCTTGATTTAAATCTGTTCTTAAAAACTTCACTTTTCTGTTAATCATGCAGGAATTGAGCCGCCACAGTTCCATAAGAATGTCTTTTCGTTCGAGCAAGATCAGATCATTGTAAAACTGATTTACTAAACAGGGAATTATTTCATTTAAGTTAAAATCCTTTTTAAAAAAGCTTTTGAGAGAAACTGCTTTGTGTGAGAGTTCATCGTTAAAGGTTTCCTGATTAACATTAATGCCGATTCCTATAATATATTTTTGTGGGATTTCGTTTATATCGATTAATTCAGATAGAATACCTCCAACTTTTTTACCGTTCAGCATAATATCATTCGGCCACTTCAGTGAAAAAACATTTGCAGGGTCATCTACTTGCTTACTTATGTATTCTTTAAGAGACCTTAGAACAATATATGAAGTGTAAAAATTTACAAGGTGAGGAGACTGAATGTCAAAACTTTTTACAAGAGAGATCGTTATGTTTTTGCTTTTTTCTGAATTCCAGGATCTATCGAGTCTACCCCTTCCGGCTGACTGGTGCTCTGCGATAATGAGCAAGTCATCCTCATCCTTACATGATTTAGCAAAAGTGTTTGTAGAATCGATTGAATCAAAATAGAATACTCTTTTAACACCAATTAAATCAAGATTTGAATAATCAATCATTCAGATAGCTATTTCTTACGTGCTGGTTTGTCTGGATTGCTATTATTATTATTTCTATTCTCTTTTTTCTGTTTCTTTACTGCTTTTGCGCCTCCATCATCATTGCCATCGTACTTTTCGACAGGTTCCTTTGTCACATTTTCCCTCTTTACATCCTCTTTCATGTTTTCTTCATTAACTTTTGTTCTTGTAAACTCATCGTTGTACGTTAGAGCAAGGAAGAAATCGACTCTGCCGTAACCATAGTAAATATCGAAACCACTTTTATCTTCTGACGGGTCACCTAATCCATCAACAGCAGTTTCTTTAATAATAGTTTTAATTTCAGAGCCAGTTCGGTTCATGTCCTGAGATAGAAGTAGAGAAGCGAGTCCGCTGACGATTGCAGTTGATTGTGATGTACCGCTCCAGTACGAATCGAAGTTGAATGGATTTTCATAATCAACACCGTAAATTTTATTACCCGGAGCGACGACTGAAATATGTTTTCCCCAGCAGCTTCCCCCGCCCCATGAAAATCTTTTGCATCTTTTTCCGTCAGTATCGGTTGCACCGACAGCCATCACACCGTCAAAACTTGCGGGATAGTATTTCCTTCCATCACCTTTATTCATCATAGAAGCAACGAGAACAATACCTTTATTAACTGCGTAATCAACGGCTGTTTTCAGCACTTTTGAGTAATCATCACCCCCTTCGCTCATATTGATAATCTTAGCACCGTTATCGACAGCGTATTTAATGGATTGAGCCCACCATTCGTATTCGCCTGAATTGTTGTCGCTAAGATTTTTACAGTTCATCAATTTACTGTTAGTGTTAATACCTGAGAAGCCGAATGAATTATTTGTATTTGCTCCAATAACACTTGCTATGTTTGTTCCGTGCCCGAAACCATCGCCGTTGGAATTATCATCATAAGCAAAGTCCCAACCTTTATAATCATCAACGTATCCGTTTCTGTCGTCGTCAATATTGTTATTAGGGATTTCATCTTTATTAATCCATAACCTGCCTTTTAAGTCAGAGCTTTCGTCTTCAATACCGGAATCGAGAATAGCGATAATGACGTCGTTGCTACCAGTTTCAACATCCCAAGCTTTTACGATATTAATATCTTCACCAACTTTTGTAACACCGCCAGAGCTTGGTTTAATGTTTCCCTTATTGTCAAGATACCATTGAAGCGAGAAATAAGTATCATTGGGAAACATGCTGATTACACTTTCTTTTTCACCCGCAGCTATACCCGTGAAGACGGGTTCAGCATATTCAACGTTTAAGTCTTTTGCATAGTCATCGGCAGCATTGTAAGAATCTGCGTCTGATTCGAAATGAACTACGTATATTTTAGCCATTTCAAGTTTTTGATAAAGCTGAACATCACCGTTGTTAATCTCAAATACACGACGGATTTTACTTACTTTGTATTTGGAGTTCAGAGCATCGAGGGATGGAATACCGGTAATGGTGGAAATTTTACCAGTGGCTTCGGAAACACCGAGTTCTTTTTTAGTTTTAATAAAAACCTTATTTTTTACGTACGATGAATTTCTGTTCCATTCAAAAGTATTGGATTCTCGTGGAATAAAGACCACTAATAAACAGAATAAAAATACCGATATTAATTTTAATAATTTATGTAACATGCCCTCATACGTAAAATTTTCTTCAGATTCTCTTATAATTGAACATAAAATAATATCTGAAAGTTTATATCTTTTAATTTTTAACGTTAAATCGATAAATTTGTTCCATAAAATATACAAATTTACCTTTCCACTTCGGTTTCGAAAACGACATCACCTTGAATACTAATAAACTTCATAACCGCTTTACCGCTGTAAATTCTTGCTGACAGAAAGGAATTATACTCCGGGCAAACACTGATTGTTCGATTAAATTAGTTTTACGCAGTTCGGAGCCTGCTCCGCTGACGAAATAATTCACGCTGTTTTCTTTGAGGAACTGAATATCGTGGTCATGACCGCAAATATACATTTGCACACCATATTTTTCAAATAACGGTTTGAAATACTTATTAATTTCTTTAATACTACCGTGTTTGCCGCCTGAAAGGACAGGGTGGTGTCCGATGACTATTTTCCAGTCGGCGTCACAGTTTTTCAGGCTTGATTCGAGCCATTTCAATTGCTGCTGCCAATCTGCTTCGTATAGCTGGTCTGCTGAATTATGCCAGTCGGAGTTTTTATCTGTTTTAATTCTGTATTTTTCAATGAAAGGGTTAGTATCGACGAAAAGGAATTGAATTCTTGTACCATCTGCAAGTTCTTCATCAATAGAATAATAGCTTGAGGGGAATTTCCATCTTATATTAAACTTAGATAATTCAATTTGTGCATTGGCACTATATCCGTAATCATGATTTCCAAAAGTTATATACCATGGCACCTGCAGAGAGGTAGCAGTATAAATATCGTCAAAGCTTAATTTGATAAGAGAATCCTCAACGGATTTAATTCCATATTCATAAAAGTTATCGCCTGTGGAAACAATAAATTTTACCGGAAATGATTCGGCATAATTTCCCATAGTTTCAGCAGTTTCTTTCTGCAGATGATTCCCCTGCCTACCCCAGTCACCTATGGCAATGAAATGGAGGGTACTATCCTGAGAGTAGCAATTAATTGAAATAACAAAAACGAATAATGAGATTATAAGTCTTTTCAATAGTTAAGAATTTTATTATAATTTATGAAATAAATAACTTTACATAAATGCAAAACCGAAGCAGCAAAGTTTATATTTACGATTGCTTATAATAATTTCCAAATTTAGTGAAAGACATTGAGTCAAAGAGAAGGAAGACTGTATAATATTAAATAGGGGGAATAAAGGGGATTTTTGATATAAAATGAAAGAAATTTATAAAGAAATGGGAGATTTGTTATTTGCGTTGCAGAAGCAAGCTATGACAGAGCAGGCAGAGACGGGCGAGAGAAGGAGGAGCATAGGATGTTTATGGAATGTTCATAGGATGTTCATGGGATGTTCATGGGATGTTCATGGGATGCTAAAATAGAAATATGTTTTTACAGAACTTTAGAGGGTATTTATTTTTTATAAATGACATACTTTAAAGTATATTTACATTTGTATATACTCATACTTATAATAAATATAATAATAATTTTAACAAAAGTAAAGATATAAAGAGAAAATATTTTAAAAACTTCTAAAAGGAAGGAGATTAGAGAAGAACTAAAAGTATGTTACTTAAGGAATAATTTAAAATGAAACAAAAAGCCCGGCACTTATCAGTACCGGGCTTAAATTCACAATCTGCTTACAGGTATAAGAATTGCAGATTTATTTGATTAACATCATTTTCTTAACATCAGTAAAGCCGTTCACAGAAACTTTGTAGAAGTACATACCGCTTGAGAGATTGTTAGCGTTGAAGTCCACCATATAAGTACCTGCGTTTTTAACCTCATTGACGAGGGTTGAAACTTCCCTACCGAGAATATCATAGATTTTTAATGTTACCAGACCAGATTTCGGAATAGCAAAATTAATCTTTGTAGCAGGGTTGAACGGATTAGGATAGTTCTGAGACAAAGAATATTTATCAGGAACGTTTGAAACGACGGGAGTAACAGCTGTAACGACACCGAGGTCAAGATTCCAAGTGTTAGCAATTTCAGCAGAATCTAAGCCTCTTTTGTAGAATCTGAATTCGTCCATTAAGCCGTCAATACCGGCTGAGGATGAATAACCACCGACAGAGAATCCTGTACCGGATGTAAAATTCCATGGATTTGCTTGAACAACAGTATTTTCAAGGACACCATTTTTATAGATTTTAACGCTTGTTGATGCAGAATCATAGACAATGTGTATGACGTTTGGTCCCGGGATGATATTTGGAATCTGAACATCTGTGACACCTGTACCTCTAAGAAGTGCACCACCAGAAGGGGCAACACCGCCTACAAAGCAGCGGAATGAATGACCCATATCACCGAACAGATATCTCGTTGTTGACGGTGTACCGAGGTTGCCAAGCCACATACTAATAGTAAAACTACTTGTACCTGTTGATAAATTATAACCAGTCATAATTTTAGCACTTGTAGTAGCAGTACCTGATAAGCAGCTATCAAACTGACCACCGGAAGTAAGAGTTAAAGTAGTAAGGGGGGCAGGATTTGTTCCAGCGCCCGGGATAGCAAAGTTAGGTGTCAAATTTGCTGCGGGATTATTTTCAAATCTATAATAGATTAAGTCAGGCAGTGAAAAAGCTGGAGGAGGCGTACCACTTCTTTCTATAGTAAGAGCATCAATACCGATATAGTTTGAGTTTGAGCCTGATGGTCCGCCATTTGCTACTGTGTATCTGATTGCAAATCTACCGTTTGCACTTGCAGAAGGTGCTCTGAATCCTCTCTTTTCCCAGGTTCCTGCTGCGGATACTAAAAATCTACCGAGTTCTGTCCATGTACCTGAAATGGTTGAGTCTGATGTTGAATACATTACTCTGATTGAATCGGGCCATGTGCTACCTGTTGATGTTCTTGAATAGAAATACAGTGAATCTCCGGCAAGCATTCCGCCTGTTACTTTTGGAGTTACCATCCAGACGTCGATCTGACCGGCACCTGACGTAGCATTGAAATTTGCACCAACATATCCAGTTGTAGGACCGTTGTATGCAGGAAATACTGTCTCATTGCCCTGGAACCAGAATGTAATGCCTAGCGGCACAGAGTTTTGATAGATTTTATAACCTCTTGTTCTAAGTGCTGTTGTATCGTTAGCACCGTCGAAGTTATCGGTATATACGGGTGTGCCGTAAGATACGTGCACCGGGTTATTACCAATTTGTCTCGTATCAGCAGAATTAGTATTTTTGCTTCCAAACGGGTCTTCTATAATAAATCCGAGTGAAAGTCCAAATCCAACAACTAAAAATAAAACGAGTGAGAAGAGTTTTTTCATAGCTTTTCCTTTCATTTTTATCTTTTAAGATTAATAAATAGCTATAACACATTTATAAAAAAATACCTATATTATATAACATAATTCAATAATTATTTAATATCAACATTAAAAATAATAAATCATATGTAATTGTTTTTTCCCCACTTAAATAATTTACCGCGGTCACTGCTTAAATAGGACATATTAGAAGGCATATTCAATGGATTATTGAATCATATTTAGACAAAGAAAATAAGAAAATTTTCTGTTATTGAGATTTACCATCAGACAAAGTAAGTTAGAAAAGAAAAAGCGTACCAAAATATGTATAAAAATAAAAGCCCGGGACTTTTCAGTACCGGGCTATATTAGTCCTGTTTAAACAGGATAAATAATTATTGATTTATTTGAGAAGCATCATTTTCTTAACATCGTTGAATCCATCAACAGAAATCTTATAGAAATACATACCGCTTGATAAGCTGCTTCCGTTGAAATCGACTGTGTAACTGCCTGCGTTTTTGACTTCATTAACGAGTGTAGCTACTTCTTTACCGAGGATATCATAGACTTTCATTGTAACAAGTCCAGACTTCGGAAGTGCGAAGCTAATCTTAGTAACCGGGTTGAACGGATTCGGGAAGTTCTGAGATAATGAATAGCTTGCGGGTGTTTCGAGGTTACCAATATTAGTAACTGAACACGGGTCAACCTGTATAGTAACAAGTCCAGGATTAGTTGCACCTGTAAGGGAACCGCCAGAAATTAGAATCTTTCCTTTATTTGAACCAGTAACAAAAGCATCGACTGCTTCCCAATAGTTTGATGAAGCACCATTGATACCTCTTCCAGTAAGAACTGTCGGTAACCATGAATTTGCATCAGCATCAAAGATAAATATACTGTCGCACGTACCCGGCGCAGGAGAAACTTCACCGGTTACAAAGTAGAATCTATTACCAAGTCCAACACCACCCGGTCTTGAGGAACCAGTTTTAGACATCGGAACATTAGGACCAGAAGCCCAAGTGATTGTAGAAGCATTAGCACCAATAGTACCTATTTGAACGTTCTTTGTGAATGCAGCATTATAACCAGCCATAATGAATAACTTATTACCGACGATACCGTAGGCGGCTGTTCTTCTCGCAAGTAAATTAGGAGAAGAAGTACCCCATGTATTGGATGCGATTCTGTAATAATATACTGTTGTAGCCGGAGCTGAATAAGGTCCACCCATAACAAAAATTACGCTGTCACCCCAGTTGACCGCACCATGACCAGAACGACCACCGGGCAAAGGAGCAATAGAAGTCCAGCCTGTAGCCGGAGTGTATTTATAGCATAAAGTACCAGCGGTACTAACTGTTGAACCGCCACCCATTAGATAAAGAGCATCTCCAGCCTTAACTAAAGAATGACCGGATAACGCTGACGGAAGCGGAGTACCAACTGAGAAGGTGTTTGTATTAATATTATATCTTTGTACATTTGTTGAACCAGTTGTAGCATTATCAAGATAACCTCCAGTAATATAAAGAGTATCACCAAGAATAGCACTTGCGTGAGCCCATCTTCCTAATGGAGAAGCCGGAAGAGGACCATAGCTGCAAATTGTAGTGGGATACGTCAAAGTTGGAGGTGCTCCACCGCTTCTTTCTATAGTAAGAGCATCAATACCGATATAGTTTGAGTTTGAGCCAGAAGGTCCGCCGTTCGCTACTGTGTATCTGATTGCAAATCTACCATTAGCACTTGCAGAAGGTGCTCTGAATCCTCTCTTTTCCCAGGTTCCTGCTGCGGATACTAAAAATCTACCGAGTTCTGTCCATGTACCGGAAATAGTTGAGTCTGATGTTGAATACATTACCCTGATTGAATCGGGCCATGTGCTACCTGTTGATGTTCTTGAATAGAAATACAGTGAGTCACCTGCCTGAATTCCGCCGCCCGTTACTTTTGGAGTTACCATCCAGACGTCGATCTGACCGGCACCTGACGTAGCATTGAAATTTGCACCAACATATCCAGTTGTAGGACCGTTGTATGCAGGAAATACTGTCTCATTGCCCTGGAACCAGAATGTAATGCCTAGCGGCACAGAGTTTTGATAGATTTTATAACCTCTTGTTCTAAGTGCTGTTGTATCGTTAGCACCGTCGAAGTTATCGGTATATACGGGTGTGCCGTAAGATACGTGCACCGGGTTATTACCAATTTGTCTCGTATCAGCAGAATTAGTATTTTTGCTTCCAAACGGGTCCTCCATAATAAACCCGGCTGTAAGCCCTAATCCTACAACTAATACCAAGACTGTAGTGAAGACTTTTTTCATCGTTTTCTTTCCTTTCTGTTTTGGTTTAATAAGTAATTAAATTACTGATTCAGATTAACTCTAGAATAATATATGAAAAGAACTCAAAGATTCGAGATAAAAAATACTTCCAATGTAAGTAACTTAATATTTATTTATTAAAATTTCAACGTGAAAATATGAAATTTGAATAAAGTAATAAGTTATGGAAAAGAACACATACCTTCATTGCCTCGGAAGCAGAAACAATCTTGTTTAAACTCACAAGCAAACAGATTAAAACGGAAAAGATTTTTTTAATAAGAGAAGGAATAAATACTGAATGACGGCTTAATTCTAATCAACATCAGGAAGAAAAGGAAGTAAGAAATAAAATGGAAAGCTCCATTAATAACATTGTGTAAACAAAAAGCCCGGGCTTCTTCAGCACGGGCTTTAAGATTCCTGTTCTGCAGGATTGAAAACAATTTATTTATTTGATTAACATCATTTTCTTTACTTCGCTGAAGCCGTTTACTGATACTTTGTAGAAATACATTCCGCTTGTAAGGCTGCTAGCGTTGAAATCTACTGTGTAACTTCCAGCGTTCTTTACTTCATTGACTAAGGTTGCAACTTCTTTACCGAGAATGTCATAGACCTTCATTGTAACAAGACCTGATTTCGGAAGAGCAAAGTTAATCTTTGTTGTCGGGTTGAACGGATTTGGGTAATTCTGACTTACAGAGTATGAAGAAGGAATTTCATTACTAACAACGGTAATACCGGAGATAGGTGTACCATATCTTGAAATCTTTCCATTGTTTCTGACAGCCCAGATGGTGTTACCAGTTCTTGCTTTCGTCAGATGATAAAATAAACCGTCAGGAGCAGTATATGCTGTTGACCAAACTGCACCATTGTTTGAAGAATAATGAACAGTTGTGTTCTGAGTAGCAACCCACCATTCAGTTCCTGTTCCAGCAATACCTGCTGTGTTTGTTGCAACCGGAGAAGCTAATGCTGACCAGTTTGTTCCGCCATTTGTGGTGAGGTTCAATGCATTATAACCAGCTAAACCAACAGTTTCGCTATTGAACCAAACTGAATACTGGTTAGTGAAAGTAGTAGTCTGTTGTGACCAATTTGCACCAAGATTTGAAGAATACATAAAGTAGTTGGCATTTGTACCCATCCAAACGTTGTTACCAACTATCATTAGTGCATTATTCCAGCCTGCCTGTGTTGTTGGTACTGTTGCCCAAGTTGTCCAGTTAACACCACCGTTTGTAGATTTCAAGAAAGTCCAGTTACCGCCGACAGGGTCACCGACATGATAAGCAGTATTTGCATCAGTCATCCAGAGACCATTACCGAAACCACCTGCCTGGAAATTAACTTCAGTCCAGTTTGCACCGCCGTTACTTGTTCTATAGATATAATTTCCTGCTGTTGGAGAAGCGGTTGCTAAAGCAACGTTAGCATCCCACGCAAAAATATTATAAAGAGGAGCAGAAGTTGGTAGGTTTCCGCTCACATTCGTCCAAGTTGCACCTTTATTGGTTGTTCTAAGAACTTTACCAGAAGCACCGCAAGCCCAAGCAATATCATCATTAACTGCAGAAACAGAATAAAGTGTAGTAGTTATACCTGAAACCTGCTCAGTCCATGCTGCCGTAGGCGGAGGAGTTCCACTTCTTTCGATAGTTAAAGCATCAATACCGATATAGTTTGAGTTTGAACCAGAAGGTCCACCGTTAGCTACTGTGTATCTGATTGCAAAACGACCGTTTGCACTTGCTGTTGGTGCTCTGAAGCCTCTCTTTTCCCAAGTTCCTGCTGCGGATACTAAAAATCTACCGAGTTCTGTCCATGTACCTGATACAGTCGAGTCTGATGTTGAATACATTACCCTGATTGAATCGGGCCATGTGCTACCTGTTGATGTTCTTGAATAGAAATACAGTGAGTCACCTGCCTGAATTCCGCCGCCTGTAACTTTTGGAGTTATCATCCAGACGTCGATCTGACCGGCACCTGACGTAGCATTGAAATTTGCACCAACATATCCAGTTGTAGGACCGTTGTATGCAGGAAATACTGTCTCATTGCCCTGGAACCAGAATGTAATGCCTAGCGGCACAGAGTTTTGATAGATTTTATAACCTCTTGTTCTAAGTGCTGTTGTATCGTTAGCACCGTCGAAGTTATCGGTATATACGGGTGTGCCGTAAGACACATGTACAGGATTACTGCCAGTTTGTTTTGTGGTTGAAGATGGAGACTTGCTTCCAAACGGATCATCCATAATAAATCCGAGAGTCAGACCAAGTGCGACCACAACAACTAAAACGGTTGAAAAGATTTTTTTCATCTTGTTTGCCTTTCAGTTTTTGATTTAATAAATAATTTATTTAAGTATTGAACAATATAATTAATAAAAACATTTCTTTAATATAACTGATTAATTATTAGAAAAGATTTATTCTTAACAAAAAAATGTTGACTTATAATTTAGTGTATCTTGAAATAAATATCAATATGAAAATCCTAAAATCCGAATCATAACTTTTTACTCATCTGATAGAATGATTTTAACGCGTTTAAGGTCTAGGAAAGAGATTTTTCCGGCAGGAGAGCAGAGGATTGAAATTTATTAATCCTTAATAAATAAAAAGCCCAGCACTTTTCAGCACCGGGCTTTATGATTCCTACATTCAGGAATGAAATTTACAGATTTATTTGAGTAGTAACATTTTCTTTACTTCACTAAAGCCGTTTACAGATACTTTATAGAAGTAAACACCGCTCGTAAGATTGCTTGCGTTGAAGTCCACAGTGTAATTACCTGCGTTCTTTACTTCATTGACTAAGGTTGCAACTTCTTTACCGAGAATATCATAGACCTTCATTGTTACAAGACCTGATTTCGGAAGTGCAAAGTTAATCTTTGTTGTCGGGTTGAACGGGTTTGGATAGTTTTGTGACAAAGCGTATTCCACCGGTACTGTATTACCAATCTGATTAACACCGGTTATCCAATTAGCGCCGATACTGTAAGAGAAGTTATCAACATACATTTCATCCGTTGCTGTGGCTCCAAAGAAGTCGGCAGCAGAAATTTTCTTAGGAACTGTTGTGCCACTTGCACCGGCTGTCCAACGCCATTTATGAACCATGGTTCCATTGATGAGGAACTTTGCCGAATCGACATCCAGATTCACCAACAATTTCACCGTCTGCCATGCACCGTGTGTATATGCGAACGGTACGGCAGTTGATGAACCTCCATTGAGTCTTCCGTTGTTCCCGGTGGCAGTAGCATCAAAGTAGCACTCCATGCCCCATTGGGATGATGAGCCAGCGAAGTTTGCCAAGGTATTCCAATAACCCGCTTTGCCTGTCGGTATGTAGAACTTGAAAGTAACCTCATGAATGCCATTCGTATCATTTCCAAATCGTTTTACCAGGTCGTTGTTCTGGGTAATCACAACCGACTTAGTCGGACTAAATGATTGAGCATTGGAAATAAGAGGATCTTCAGTAGTGTTGCACGGAGAGATGCTCCAAGTCGTCCAGTTTAGAGAATCCTGACAAGCCAGACGCTGACCAACGGTGTAGCTTTCGAAGTCATTGAAGTATCCTGCCGGAGCAAGGTCTTTAAGTTTATAACCAACCAGAGCATAATTCTGATAGTTGCAGAGCATAAGTAACTGATTGCCTTTAGCAACTACTTCGGCACCGCCAGCAATACCGACACCATTAATATTAATTACGTATGTATTAACAACTGCACCTGTGGTTATATTAATTTTGGTAAGTAAGTTCGTTGTATCTGTCGGAATAGAGAAATCCTGAGACCAGACCCATAAGAATGCCTGACCGGGTGTTGAAGTACTATCCCAGCCCATGCCGTACTTACCAGATAAAGTAGATGTTATAGTTCTCCGTAAGACACCAGTTGTATCATGAAAGAAAATGCTTCCGGAAAAGTTTGTATTCCAGAAACCTTTTCTATTCGGATCCCATGCAATAGCTCTTGTTGAACCGCCAGTAAGTGTAAAGGTCTTAAGCGTAGCTCCAGTATTTGGGTTTAACCTATACAAAACTGTTGTTGCCGGACCACCATAAAGGAAAGTACCGTCTGTAGTAAGGTCACGACAGTTTCCAACATAAGTTAAAGAATCAGAAAGTGTTCCGGGACCACCCCCGGGACCATTATCATTATATCTGTAAATATAAGTACTATTCCATCTATTGAAATAGTATTTACCATTGAACCACATAGCACCAACGGTTCCTGCATTCATACCGCCGACGCCAGCATAATTGAAATTAAATGCTGTCGGATAAGGGAAGCCAACCGGTGTTATAGTATCTGCCGTAGTACCGCTGTTATTCGTCCTTACGACAGGTGCTCTATCTGAATACGGGTCATCATTGAACTGAATGAAACCGTAAGCTAATGTAATTGCTACCGCAAGGATAGCCATAACTGTAATGCTCTTTTTAAGCATAATATTTACTCCTGTTTATGTTAGTAAAATTTTCATTAAATTAATTGAAATCTTCATTAATGTCAATTAAAAACAAAAAGCCCGATACTTTTCAGCACCGGGCTTTATGATTCCTATATTCAGGAATGAAAATTACAGATTTATTTGAGTAATAACATTTTCTTTACTTCACTAAAGCCGTTTACAGATACTTTATAGAAGTAAACACCGCTTGTAAGATTGCTTGCGTTGAAGTCCACAGTGTAAGTACCTGCGTTCTTTACTTCATTGACTAAAGTTGCAACTTCTTTACCGAGAATATCATAGACCTTCATAGTAACAAGCCCAGACTTTGGAAGTGCAAAGTTAATCTTTGTTGTCGGGTTGAACGGGTTTGGATAGTTTTGTGACAAAGTGTATTCCACCGGTACTGTATTACCAATCTGATTAACACCGGTTATCCAATTAGCAACCGGATTGTAAGAGAAGTTATCAACATACATTTCATCCGTTGCTGTGGCTCCAAAGAAGTCGGCAGCAGAAATTTTCTTAGGAACTGCTGTGCCACTTGCACCGGCTGTCCAACGCCATTTATGAACTATAGTTCCATTGATGAAGACCTTTGCCGAATCGACATCCAGATTCACTATCAATTTCACCGTCTGCCAAGAACCTTGTGTATAGGCGAATGGTATGGAAGTTGATGAACCTCCATTGAGTCTTCCGGTTGATGCAGCATCAAAATAGCACTCCATACCCCATTGGGATGATGAACCAGCGAAGTTTGCCAAAGTGTTCCAATAACCCGCTTTGCCGGTCGGGATGTAGAACTTGAAAGTAACCTCATGAACGCCATTTGTATCATTTCCAAATCGCTTTACCAAGTCGTTATTCTGGGTAATCACAACCGACTTAGTCGGACTAAATGATTGAGCATTGGAAATCAGAGGGTCTTCAGTAGTGTTGCACGGAGAGATGCTCCAAGTCGTCCAGTTTAGAGAATCCTGACAAGCAAGACGCTGACCAACGGTGTAGGTTTCGAAGTCATTGAAGTATCCGACAACAGGACTTCCAAGACAACTTCCATCAATCTGAGTAAATTTGAATTTCTCAGTAGTTCCCACACCAGTAGTAGTATAACCGGAAACAATATAAGCAGAACTGTCATATAAGCCGGTACCCTTAAAGTTTGATCGTGCTTGAGAATTATTTGCCAATGCCTGGAAAGATCCTGTACAAGGATTGTACAAATAAGATGTCGCTGTTAAAGTTCCTCCACTAATTGCACCCCCTGAACAGAATATTCCTCCAGCATTTCCAATTCTAACAGGAAAAGAAGCCATTCTTGTCACTGCACCAGTCGGGTAAGGAGCTATAGCGGTCCATGTAATCGTTGAAGGATTCGCAGGATTAATAGCACCTTTATAACAATTAGGTACGTAAGTTCCACCTGTTGTAGAACCACAGAAAATATAAATCGTATCACCAATAATACCACCGCCCGACATACTCATAGGAATAGGTAAATTAGTTCCAGCTGACCATGTGTTTGTTTTTGTGTTGTAAATTCTTGTAGCATTGTACTGAACTGTAGTAGTACCAAACAATCCATCTCCACCGCCAACACAATAAATCAAACTATCGTGATAAACAGCTGTTAATTGGTCGGTGCATTTACTAGTCGTCATGGGAGTCATAGTAGTCCAAGTGTTAGTAATAATGTTATATTTCATACATATACCGTATGCAGATGTAGCATTATTCCCACCAATAACATAAATCAAGCTATCTCCCTTCATAGCGACTGCCCATCCTGCAGAAATTGGATTAGGCATAACTGATACATTATTGGTCCAAGCATTAGTCTTAGAATTGTACTTGGCAACATTTGTTAATTGTGTAGATGAACCACCTCCAAATTGATAAATTAAGACTGTATCACCTCTTTTAATCGCAGCACAGCAACTTCTTGAGACTGCGTGAGGGGAAATGGGTAAAGTTGACCAAGTTCCTGTGGTAAGCGGATTATCGCTAAAATATTCAGGAACGAATGATTTCACAATTGAATTGTTGAAATCTGCATTCTGTGCATAGCACAGATATGTTGTGAAAATTAACATAACAACCAGAAAAGAAATCTTCTTCATTTTGTTTTCCTTAGGTTTAAGTTCACAAAAATTTATTTAGTAAAAATAATAATAAAAAGCAAGAACTGTCATAAAATATCCCTATAATAATTTTAAATGTCAATATAATTATATAGTTATAAAATATGATGACCGGAAGAAAAAAGGTTAAACTGAGCATTTTTACTCAATAAAAAACATGTTGCGTAATATCTGTTTTGGACTTTAAACAGAGCAATTAAGATAAGTCGATTTAAGTTTGACTTTTTAAATGTATTATAATTTTATAGATTTAGTTAAAATCGTATTATTATGCAGAATGACAAGTTACAGAATTACCTGACATTATTAGACAAATGGATGCAATATTATGGATTTGAACAAACTGTAAATGATGATACGCTTGGGATGGACAGAATATATTCGCGATACAGAACGGACATTGCGATGTTCGGGAAGTGTTCGACTTATTCTTTTGTAAAATACGTAGAAAGGGGTATTGACGGAAACTGGATGAGGCAGTTTAGTTCAAACCTTTTTGAATATGCATACAACCACAGGAAAGGCATACCGATAGGGCTGGGCGGGTCGCTTGTAGTCTATCCATTACTAATAACAGATTCGGTTTCTTTTGAACTTGCAGCATTTCTGAAGACATACACGCCAAAACACTATGCGGCATTTGAGTTTCCGGTAGTAATGGACTTCATAAATGAAACATTATATTATCTTGAAACAACACCATTGTGGGGGTCGCTGTATTTTTCGGGATTCAGGAAGGAAGTGCACAGGATTTATTCGCCTGCTGCATGGAAACAGATATCGAAAAGTATAAAAACATAAACGGATAGTCTTAAATTTATTCTCCTTATACATTTTCCACTTGCATCTCATATTAAAATATGCCATATTATTATATGGAAAAGAAGCTTACTAAAAAACAGCAGAAGATTTTAGATTTCATTCTAAAATTTACGGAGGATAATTCATATCCACCAACACTTAAGGAAATTGCCGATAAGTTCAAGATTACGGTCGGGACGATTCAAGACCACGTCTTCGCGCTTCAAAGGAAACAATATTTAATGAAAAAGCCAGATACTGCCCGCGGATTCAGAGTAGTAAAGACATCTTCGGGTGAGAAAGTAACACCTAAAACCGAAATGAACTACATACCACTTTACGGTAATGTAGCAGCGGGTGAGCCAATATTTGCATCGGATAATGTACAGGGATATGTAGCAGTCGAGAAGAGTGCAAAGGGCCACAACATTCATTTTGCATTGAAGGTAAAAGGCGACAGCATGATAGACGCGGGTATCTATGACGGGGACATTGTAATCGTCAGGAAACAGGATACAGCAGAAAACGGAGAGATAGTAATCGCATTACTCGACGATGAAGCAACTGTGAAGACATTGCGCAATAACAAGATTAAGGCATATCTTGAAGCTGCAAATCCAAAGTACAAGGCAATAATGAACAGGCCTTTTTCAATTATCGGTAAGGTGATTGAACTAAGAAGGCAATACCAGCAGGTTTAATCTAAAAGCCGGTAAAGAGCCGGCTTTTTAATTGAATACCCTATTGAAAATAAATTCTATACTCTTTTGAGATTTGTTATAATCGAACACTTCCTGAAGATCTTTAGAGGTTAAGAACTTCATTGCTTCTTTGCTATCTTCAACAAGTTTTCTGAAATCAATTTTTGATTCCCAGCATTTCATTGCGATTGACTGAACTATTTTATAGGCATCTTCCCTTTTCATTTTCTTTTCTATAAGTTTAAGCAGTAACGTCTGAGAGAATATAAGTCCTTTTGTGAGTTCAAGATTCCTTTTTAAATTCTTTTCATAAACAGTAACATTTTCTATAAGCAAGATAAACTTATTGAGCATATAATCGAGAAGGATTGTTGAATCGGGCATTATAATTCTTTCTACGGATGAATGAGAAATATCGCGCTCGTGCCAGAGAGGAATATTTTCCAATGCTGCGAGGGAATTGCTTCTAATTACCCTTGCGAGCCCAGATAGCTGCTCCGAAACGATGGGATTCTTTTTATGCGGCATTGCAGAAGAACCTTTTTGTCCTTTTGTGAAACTCTCTTCAAGTTCGAGAACCTCAGTCTTTTGCAGATGACGTATTTCAGTTGCGTATTTATCTAAACAAGAAGCAATAATAGCCAAAGTGGACAGAAACTGAGCGTGCCTGTCTCTTTGCAGTATCTGAGTAGAAATCTTTGTTGATTTTAAACCAAGCTTGCGGCAGACATATTCTTCAACTTTTGGTGATATATGTTCATACGTTCCAACTGCGCCTGATATTTGTCCGACGGATACAATTTCAATTGCATCTTTCATCCTTTTAATGTTTCTGTTATTTTCGTCGTACCATAAAGCAAACTTCAAACCGAGAGTAATCGGTTCAGCATGAATTCCATGCGTTCTGCCAATCATAGTCAACTTTTTGTATTTCAGTGCTTTCTTTTTCAGAACGGAATTCAGCTTCAACAAATCCTTAAGAATAATCTCCCCTGCCTGTTTCAACTGAACAGATAGAGCAGTATCGAGGACGTCAGAGCTTGTCATACCCATATGAATGAAACGTGAATCAATACCAACATACTCTGCAACATTCGTTAGGAAAGCAATAACATCATGCTTGACAGTTTCTTCAATTTTCAACACGCGTTTTGTATCAAACTTTGCTTTCTTTTTAATAACAGCGAGTGATTTAGCGGGTAAGTTGCCAAGTTTACACTGAGCTTCGCATGCGAGAATTTCGACATCAAGCCAAATATTAAATTTATTTTCATCCGACCAGATTTTTGCTGCTTCTTTTCTTGAGTATCTTGGTATCATAGAAGTTTCTTAAATTTCATAATGTGATTGAATATTATAAATATATCTGTAATAGAATACTAATAAAAGTCTTTTATAATTTACAATATCTTGTTTTGAAAAAACATAAAATGATACTATAAAATCCAGCTTAGCAGAACAAATAAAACAGAAAGTTTGTTTTAAAAACATAATGCATTTCAGATAAGAATCTGAAATTAAGGGTAACATCAAGAGAGGCTTTAGTTACCTTTTCCCGGTATGTAATTAGAATATTAAATATATATTAACTTAAAAAATAAAATCAGAAATGAAAAATATTCAAGTATTATTAGTTTTTCAATTCTTTTTGTTGTAACTTCTTTAGCATCTTCTCAAACGAAGGTGGAATGGAAAGAAAAAGATGATTTTCATAAGGTTATGGGCCAGACTTTTCATCCAGCTGAAGACGGAAATTACGCTCCAATAAGAGAGCGCAGCGGTGAGATGCTCGAGAAAGCAATAGCATGGCAGAAATCAGCTATACCTGCAGAATTTGCAAACATATCCAGCATAAAAGAAAATCTTGTTAAATTAGTAGCCGGCAGTGAAGCTTTGAATAACAAAATAAAAGCAAACTGCACAGACGAAGAGATTAAAACGGATTTAACCGCTTTACATGACGTTTTCCACGAGATAGTTGGTGCTTGCAGTACGACTGATCACCAGCATTAATCATCGATTGAATAAGCAATAACATCCTTTCGCAGACTGTGTATTTATACTCTCACAAAAGTTTATACTGTTGTGAGAGTATAATTTATATTATATTAATTTATAATTATTAACTCATAGGTTGTAATGCCAAGCCCGAGTTTTTCAGCGTGTTACAGAGCAAGAATTCCATTTCGCTCTTCCATACGTATTAGTAAGTCGTGTCGTTCATGAACTTTATAGATTAAATCAACGCATGCCTGATCGAGTGCAACGGATTCGAGAGATGCAAGGATACCAATATCCTTCATTGTTATTGCAGCAGGATTTGAGAAACAATCACAATCTACAGAAAGATTATTCATTACATAAATAAACAAAATTTTTTCACCGAGGTATAACATGACCGAACCAGCTGCCTCAGACATTGATTCCAGAAATTTATTCAGATGAGTTTTGAAATTTCTGCATTCTTCAAGTGTTTATCTATTAAAGCTGACAACTTATTGCAAAGTTTAACTTCTTACAGTGATTGATTGTACTTTTGAATTTCTTTAATCATCGAATCAAATTATGATTGTTTTGGAAACTTAGTAATGTCCATAAAGAAAATTTCCCAGGTGTGTCCGTCAAAATCTTCAATGGTCCGTTGCTGCATATAACCATAATCCTTCATTTCTTGAAGCTCGACTCCACCTGCTTTTAGTCCATTAGTCATCATTTGATTTACTTCGTCCAAACTTTCTAACGATAATGAAAAAAGTCCTGCTACGGTTAATTTTGTATCTGCAATGGGTTTGGCTGCAAATGATTTAAACTTTTCGTGTGTCATTATCATCACAAAAATGTTTTCACTCCAAACCATACACTTTCCTGTGTCGTCTGAAAATTGCGGATTATTTGTAAACCCTAAAGCAGTGTAGAAGTCCATAGATTTTTGAAGGTCTTTAACTGCTAAATTTATAAATATTTGTTTTGCCATTTTAATTATTGTTTTGTGATTTTCTTATGCGTCAGGTATATTAGGTTCTACTAAACGTTTTAATTTGTCTAGCGATTCCTGCCAACCTAAATAACACATTTCAATTGGTATAGCATCTGGTATTCCCTCCTGAGTTACTAAAAGTTCTGTACCACATAAAACCTTTTTAAATTTAATTGTTGTAATAATTTGTCCCAGCATATTGGGATCATCAAATTGGTCGGTATATTTTAAAAGCTCATTAGGGATAATTTCTAAATATTCGCCGCCAAACGAGTGCCCGTTACCTGTGGTAAAATTGGTAAAGCTCATTTTGTATGTGCCCCCAATCTTAAAATCCATACTATGTATTTTACAAACAAATCCATAAGGCGGCAACCAAGAAGCCATTGCGTCGGCATCTTTGAATGCTTTAAATACTTTTTCTACCGGTGCCGCAAAAACCCGATGCAGTTTTACAATGTTATTTTCCATTTTGCTGCTTTTTATGTATCAAATTTAAAACTTAAATCGTTAATACTCAAACAAGTTAAGGTTTGAATCAGTTCCTAATTTTCCAAGTGTATGGTATTAGCGGGTCGTTGTTCATCCACAGTTATTTCTTTTGAATACAGTATGAAGTAATCCTCACTAAATATTTATTGTCATCAAACTCATAAAAGTCACAAGATGAAACAAATGAAAGTCGTTTTTTATCTTTCATAAATTCTGCGGTTCCATTTATTGCAACCTTATTGTTGTCGGTGATAACGTTCAATGTACTGAAGTTTGTAGTTACTGATTTAAAATAATTACTTATTTGTTTACAATTTTGTAAAACCGCATTCTTTCCAATAAATAGCTTTTCTTCAACCACAGTCCATTCAATGTTGTCAGCCAAAAAGGGATAAGTTATATTAAAGTGGCCATTTGAAAATGCAGTTGCTATTTCTGTTATATTCATATTGTATTATTTTTAAGTAATGTTTTTTCCTTTTTGTCAGGTTAAATTGTATTTGCAATAAAGTCTATTCTTTTGAAATAGTATTAGTAACAATAAATAGCCCTTAAATCTCGACACTTCTTTTATAAATATTATTTAATTATATCCTTAATTAGAATTCGTAAAAACAAATATTTTCAAAACTACTCTATAATCACAAGTTCGTAAGTTCTGCTGCCCAAGCCAAGCTTTTCGGCGTGTTCAAGTGTATGAATCCCGTTTTTTTCTTCCATACGTTTTATTAAGTCATGACCATCATGTACCTTGTAAATTAAATCGACACATGCCTGGTCGAGAGCTACAGGGTCGATTGATGCCAGGATTCCAATATCCTTCATAGTTGGAGCTGCCGGATTTGACATGCAATCACAATCGACGGATAGTTTGTTCATTACACTGATGTATAATATTTTATCACCAAGATATAACATAACAGCACCCGCAGCTTCAGCCATTGATTCCAGAAATTTATCCTGCGGAGTTTCGAATGCCTTTGAAAAATCGCTTGTGTTATCGGTTAAACCGGCTGTGTTAATCCACATTTTTCCATTTGCTGAAGCGATACCTACGGACATATTTTTAATTGCACCGCCAAATCCCCCCATTCGATGTCCTTTAAAATGAGATAGAATAATATAAGATTCATAATTTTTAAAATGCGAGCCAACATAATTTTCCTTTATGTTTTCACCTTTTTCAAAAGGGAGAGAAACAAAGCCTTCTTCATCCATTATATCTACAGGAGCAATAGCAGTGAAGCCGTGATCTTCAGCGACTTTTTTATGCTGCTTTGAATTTGAGCGTTTACCTTTATATGCGGTATTACATTCAACTAAAGTTCCGTTGACACTTTGTACAAGTTCTTTTATTAAATCGGATGAGATATAGTTATTACCATCAGGTTCGCCTGTACCGATTTTAACGGCAATTTTTCCAGAAAGAATGAGACCCGGATCTTTATGAACAGCAATCAAACCATCAGATGTTAATTCCTTTGTCATATATACAACAGGTTTATCTGATTTCTTTATATTTTTTGGATTACTTTCAACGACAAGATTACGTTGATTCTTTATTTTATTGCTGAATATATAAAACGCGCTTATTCCTATAGAGGCGATTAAAATGAGGACGAGAAGAAATATTTTTTGTTTCATACTTAGAATCTATATTGGTAAAATACATGAAATATGGGTTTGTAAGAACAAAAACCCAATAAACTAAATATTTACAGGGTTCTATGTTTGCGGAACCGACGAGATTTCCCGATTTAGTCGTGACGATCTCTTGAGTTGTCAATTAAATCAGCTTTTTCAAATGAAGCATCCGGGTGAACAGTTTCCATAAAACCTCTCGAAAGATTATCAATCACCAGGACTTTATGTCCTTCATTTATAAGCATTTTATCTGTATGTGAACCAATATAACCTGCTCCGCCTGAAACTAAAATCACATTTGTGATGATTTCTATATAGTTAAGAAAAATATTTAATTTCGAATAAATAATTCGTGTAAAAATACAGTTTTTAAAAATCATTGAAAGTTTACTAATTTTAAGGCAAGTGATAACCTGATAATAGTCATGAGAGAAAACAGTTTGAGGTTGCTTAACGCTATGCTGAAGTATACGAAGACGAGCAGGAGGATATTGCAGAGACGGTTTAAATCCCGGGAAAGGTAAATAGATTCTGTTAATACACGGTTTTGAGCAAATTCAGGTTGCATTCAGATTGCCTTCAAGGCGTATTTAAAAGGATTATATTTAATATTTGAACAGCATTTCAATATTTTAGTAATCAAAAATTTTGTTAATTTTCAATGGAAATTTGGTATTTTGTCTATTTTTAATATTATTTGCAGCATTACTGTCGATTTGGAAGAAGTTGATTTATAAAAAAATAATGCATAATATCTGACTTTTATAAAATATTATTTTTGATTAGTTTAAAACAGTTGTAATTATAGATTAAAAATTACAAAAAATATCCCCAGACCAGGAAGATTTAATATTGTTTTTCTTTTGATATACGATATATTTAAATGTTATTTAAGATATTATTGCATCAGACTTCTAATAAATTATAATTTTACAAAATGAAAACCGTAATCAAGTTTCTATTTCCGGCAATTTTTACTTTGATCTTTTTTCCAGGTTGCCAGAATCCCGTGGATAAATCTATAACATTTTCATCTGTAGATTATTCCAAGGCACAACACTGGTTATCAATACCAGCAACTATTTATCCGGTTGATGTTTTTTATCTTTATCCGACAGCATGGACAAGTACGAGTTCTCTTCCTGAAGTATGTGCAATAGATGACACTTCGATGTTAAGAATGGCTTCATTTGCATATTTAAGACAAGCAACAGCATTTGAAGGTATTGCGAACATTTATGCCCCATTTTACAGGCAGGCAAATTTAACACCGGACGCTCTTTCCATTGTTTCTGGAACACCAACCACAGATGCAACGATGGCATTTGATTACTACATAAAGCATTTTAACAACGGACGGCCGTACATTTTAGCCGGACATTCACAGGGCTCAACAATTCTGAGCAATCTGCTCGCAGGCTATCTAAAAGATAATCCTGAGGTATATTCCCGGATGGTTGCCGCTTATGTCATAGGTTATCCTATTACTAAGGACTACCTTAACAATAACCAGCATCTTAAATTTGCAACCGGACCGGATGACACAGGAGTAATAATTTCATATAATACTGAAAAACCTAATTTAACAATAGCAAATCCATTTTTGTGGGGCTTGACAGGTATTGTTATAAATCCGATAACCTGGACAAGGGATCAAACATTGGCTACAATGGAACAAGGTTTAGGTTCATTTATGCCGGATTCGAATGAGGTATTTTCAGCCGTGCCACAATGCGCTGATGCCAGAGTGGATACATTAAAAGGTGTAATAATCGCGAATACTACTTATGCAAATTTATTAGAGCCCACGTTTCACGGCATTTATCACGGTTTTGACTATTCTTTTTATTACTTTAATATCAGGCAAAATGCCATTAATAGAATTAATCATTACTTAAACAAGTAACTTTTCAAACTTGCTTTGTATGTAATTTTGCGAAATAAATGAAAAATGCAGGGCTTATGACTCTGCATTTTGCGGAACCGACGAGACTTCCCGACTTAGTCGGGACGCCCTCCTGAGTTTTTATCAATTAGCCAATCGAAATATTTTTTACTCTTCATTTTCTTTAAATGTATTTCCCTTTTTAAAGCTTCAATTTTAGATTTTTAAGTTTCATAATATACTAATGCCCATGGAATATATGCTTTTGTAGAAATTGAATTTCCTTCATTATGTAATGCTAATCTTCTTTCGAGACAATCGGTTGAACCGATATAATATCGTCCATTTATTTCACTTTTATAATATAAGTATAATATGCCATAAACAGAAAATGCCGCTTTTGCGGCATTTTGCGGAACCGACGAGACTCGAACTCGCGACCTCCTGAGTGACAGTCAGGCGTTCTAACCAAACTGAACTACGGCTCCAATAATTTTAAAAATAGCAATATTTGTTATAAATTACAATGAAATACTGTTTTACAGTATTCTTTTATAAGAATTATGAATTAGTTGAAATTGTTATTTACAAAATTTTGTGATGTATGCTCCAGCTTTTTCATTTCCGAGAGATAAAGCCTTTTGCCAGTCTTCACATCCTTGTTCTTTGTTTCCAACACCTAAAAAGTACGCAGCACCTCTAACAAAATAACCTTCTCCGTATTCGGGATTAAGCTCAAGAGCTTTAGAAATATCACTTATTGCATTTTGATAATCCTTTAAAACACCGTAAGTATTTCCGCGGTGATAATAAGCCTGCCAGAATTCATTATTTATGTTTATTGCTTTACTAAAAAAATCCACAGCGTCTGCATACTCTTCCTTATCAGTCTTGAGCCATCCTTTACAAAAGAAGGCATATTCTGATTCAGGATACAATTTAATTATTTTTTCTCTAAGAATTCTTTTTTCGGTTGAATCTTCCAAAATCCATGATTTTTCAAACAACTCTTTAGGTTCTTCCTGAGCAATTGTTTTTAATGATATTAATGTAACAGCCGTGATAAAGAATAAAATCAGTTTTTTCATTTCTTAGTTTTGGTTTTCATATTTAACAAATCTTCTAAATACAAATTCCCGAAGTTTCGAATTTATAATAGTCCGAATTTCGAATATACTAATTACACTATTTCTTAGTTTGGAAATACGTATTATTAAGTAATAAAATACAGACTTATTATGATTTTAGTTACAGGCGGTGCGGGATATATAGGTTCTCACACGGTTAAAATGCTTATTGATAAAGGTAAAGAAATTCTGATTCTTGACAACCTATCAAGAGGATTTAAGAAAGCAATTCATCCAAAAGCAGAGTTTGAAAATGTGGATTTGCTTGATTACGATAAACTTGAAAAAGTAATACAGAAATATGAAATAAAAGAAGTGGTTCATTTTGCTGCGTTTGCATACGTTGGCGAGTCGGTAGAAAATCCCGAGCTGTACTACAATAATAATGTTGTAGGCAGTTTTAATCTGATAAAATCGGTTTCAAGAAAAGGAATAAAAAAGTTTGTTTTTTCTTCTACGTGTTCAACTTACGGAAACCCAATACAGATACCAATATCTGAAACCGAAACTACGAAGCCGATTAATCCTTATGCAAAGACTAAATTGATGATTGAGAATATTCTTGAGGATTTTCACACTGCATACGGGTTAAATTATGTGGCTTTACGTTATTTTAATGCTGCAGGATGTTCAGAAGATGGAGATATAGGCGAAAGTCACAATCCCGAAACACACCTGATTCCGCTTGTTTTACAGAGTATGTCCGATGCGAATAAGCAGCTTAAAGTTTTTGGTGACGATTATGATACTCCGGATGGAACGTGCATTAGAGATTACATTCACGTCAATGACCTTGCTGACGCACACATTCGGGCATTAGGTTATCTTAATGACAATCTTAAACCGAATGTTATTAATCTTGGAACGGGAGATGGTTACAGCGTTAAAGATATAATAAATACATCAGAAAGAGTTACAGGAAAAAAGGCAAACTACATAATGAATCCGAGAAGAGCGGGTGACCCTGCAATACTTGTTGCTGACAACAAGAAAGCAAAAGAAGTACTCGGATGGACACCAAAATATAAACTTGATAAAATAATAGATACTGCCTGGAAATGGCATTTGAACAAAAAGTACTGATAGAAGCCCCGTTAGGCTAATGGATAAACCACCAGATTCCGGTTCTGGTTTTGGAGGTTCGAATCCTCCACGGGGCACAACACATTTATATATGATTATGGATTTCAAAAATGATTTACGACTTGCTGTATTAATAGATGCTGATAATGTACCTTACGCTAATGTAAAAGCAATGCTTGAAGAGATTGCTAAATATGGTGTACCTACATTTAAAAGAATCTATGCAGACTGGACAAAACCGACTGTTTCCGGATGGAAGACAGTTCTGCTTGAGAATGCAATAACACCTGTACAGCAATACAGTTATACACAAGGAAAGAATGCGACTGACTCAGCGATGATAATAGATGCGATGGATATTCTTTATTCCGGAAAAGTTGACGGTTTTTGCATAGTATCGAGTGACAGTGATTTTACAAAATTGGCAACAAGACTCCGCGAAGCAGGTATGAAAGTATTTGGTTTCGGAGAAAAGAAGACCCCGCGACCTTTTATATCATCATGCGATAAATTTATTTATCTTGAAATACTGAGTAAAGAAGAGCTCGAAACAGAGGACGAGAAAGTTGACTTGAAGGAGAAAGAAAAAAGAGTTTTTAAAAGAAAAACAAAGTCTCAATATTCGAAGCCGATGCTAAAAGCTGACAGAGAACTTGTAAAGATGATTACAGACAGCATCGAAGACATAGCCGATGAGAACGGCTGGGCATTTTTAGGAGACCTAGGGAACCTTTTGATAAAGAAGCAGCCAAACTTCGATCCGAGGAATTATGGTTACATAAAACTTGTTCCACTTATACGTAGTTTTGGTAGGTTTGAGATTGATGAGAGAGAAATTGGCAAGGGAAAAGTTAAGCATGTTTACGTCAGGACAAAATAAGTAAGCAAATTCCGAATATTTTATTAAACTGTGTTATAATTTTTTGTTTCAAATTATTCTGACACACAAACAAATGCAATTTGAATTCAAAAATTTATAACGCACACACGTTTCACATTCCCGTTATGGGAATAGGATTTACTATAGACACTCCAATAAAAACAGCACACCTTGGTATTTCATCCGTGATTTCTCTTGTAGATGATATATTAATCGAAAAGATGAGAAAAAATTACTGTAAACTAAATAATATTGAATACTACCCTATTACGATGCAAATGGAAGACTATAGAGCGAAAAGAATTACAGCATATCTGAATCTGGTTAACGAAATCGTTGTTGAGAAATTTAATAATCTAAAGAAATCCGAATACACGCCCGGTAGTGAACTTGATAAATATTTTGATTTGCTGCCTGATAATTCGGAATTGAAAATAAATTTCAAAAATATTTTAAAACTTAATCCAGGTGATAAGATTATTCATGAATGGATAAGAAATAATATTGTAATGGGCAGCATTGATGTAAATATAATGACCAAACTTGATAAAGCGAACTACATTAACAAAGAACAGATGCTTCCTGAATTCAATGATGCTCACGCAGCTTTGCGTGGATTTGCAAACAGTAATCTGGAATCTTCAGTAGTGTTGTCGGCTGGAGTAAACACAAGACTATACGGTTACTTTGAGAACTTTAAAGATTTCTATCCTGATATTAATGGAAAGAGAAAGAAGAAAATAATACTTAAAATAAGTGATTACCGATCAGCTTACATCCAGAGTAAGATATTCGCAAAAAAGGGTCTTTGGATTTCAGAATTTCGTTTGGAATCAGGATTAAACTGCGGCGGACATGCATTTGCAACTGATGGATATTTAATGGGTCCAGTTTTAGAAGAAATCAAAAATAATCGTGATAAATTAAAAGATAATATGCATGAACTTATGTGCAAATCACTTAGAAGTAAGAGATTATTTATACCAGAAGTTCCATTCGAGCTTAAAATCACCGCTCAAGGCGGAATTGGGACTGCAGAAGAACATAATTATCTATTGAATAAGTATAATCTGGACTCAATAGGATGGGGCACACCGTTTTTACTCGTTCCGGAAGTAACAAATGTTGACAAGGATACTTCTAAATTGCTGTGCAATGCTAAGGAAGATGATTTATACCTGAGTAGAATTTCGCCGTTGGGTGTACCATTTAACAGTTTAAGAAATAACACAAAGGATATAGAAAAAAACGGATTAGCTGATAAGGGCAGACCGGGAAGTTCCTGTCCTGAAAAGTACTGCTCACTTAATACAGAATTTACGGAGCAGCCCATATGTACAGCATCAAGACAGTTTCAGAAAATCAAGATAGCTGAACTAAATGAAAAAAATCTTGACTCAAAGATTCATTTTAATATTTTCGACAGAATAGTTGAGAAAGCATGTCTGTGCGTTGGATTGAGCACTTCAGCTTTAATAGTTAATAATCTGGATACTAAAAAAACAGGACAGGGAGTATCGATTTGTCCGGGTCCTAATATGGCATATTTTTCAGAGATCGTGTCATTGAAAAAAATGGTTGACCATATATACGGTAAAGTTAACATTATTAAAAGAAAAGACAGACCTAATTTATTCATAAAAGAACTTGAACTATATATAAATTATTTCAGGGAATTAGCAGATTCAATTTCTGATTATTCAACTGAGATACAAATAAAACATATAGAGCAATTCAGAAAAAACATTAATGAAGGAATTATATATTACAAATCGCTATTTAATGATTTGAAATCAAGTTTTGAGATTGCAAAGTCAGAGATTTTAAATGAACTTGAGAGATTCGAAAATGAACTTAAAAATATTGAAATGGAATATACAGTATCTTTAGTTAAATAAATTATGTTTTTTCTCTATTATTTATATAGTTATTATTTTAAATTTATTATTAATTTTTTAAATATATGATTGATAAAGAAAAGAAGGATTTTTACTGGTCAAAAGAGCGTGAACCACATCTTTTAAGGAGAAAAGAAATACTTAATAAATATCCTGAGGTAAGGAATTTAATTGGTCCTGATATAAAACTTGCTTATACAACGGCCTTTCTTGTGATTTTTCAGTTAATATCTGCTTTCTTTATTCATAAACTTCTGGAATTACCTTATGGATTTTTATATTTCATTCTCGCAGCATATTTTATAGGTGCGACAGTAACGCATTCATTATTTCTAGCCATTCATGAGATAACCCATAATCTTGCATTTAAAGGACAGACACCGAATAACTGGCTGGCTCTGTTTGCAAACATTCCTATTGTATTTCCTTATGCAATGTCATTTAAAGTTTATCATACTATGCATCACCGGCACCAGGGAGTAGATGGAATAGATGTTGACGTACCGACATATAATGAGGCAAAGATATTCAGAGGATTTTTCGGTAAACTAATCTGGGCTTTTATACAAATACTCTTTTATGCTTTCAGGCCGGTTTTCGTACATCCTATGAAACTGAACAAATGGCAGATAATTAATCTTGTATTTCAGGTAATTGTAATTTCCGTATTTATATATTTTGCTGGATGGTATGCTTTGATTTATTTGCTGGTAGCGGATTTTCTTGCAGGAAGTTTACACCCTATGTCAGGTCACTTTATAGCTGAGCACTACGTGTTTAAAGAAGGTCAGGAAACATATTCATACTATGGTCCTCTTAATAAACTCGCATTTAATGTTGGTTATCATAATGAACATCATGATTTCCCAAGTATTCCGGGAAGCAGATTACCACAGTTAAAGAAATTAGCACCTGATTTTTACGACACGATGCATGTGCATAAATCATGGGTTATGGTATTGGTTAGATTCATTATAAATCCCCATATTGGATTGTATTCAAGGATAAAAAGGACACAATAATAACCTGTATAGATGTAATTTGTTTTTGTTAATGTCATCGCTGAATAAGTTTGATTTTAATAATTTATTTTAGAAATAAATTTTGTACGAATATAAATTTATTTTCTTACCAATACTTCAAAGTCATCCCAGAGAAAAACAGGTATTCGGTATAATTCGTCGTAGCAAATATTGTTTTCTATTTTATCAAAAGTCCAGAAAGCAAGAAGCCCCTGAAGGTTTTTGAATTGGTTAAATGTTTTAAACTTCACTTCATCATCGTTTAATATTCTGTTGAACACAGCTATGTTGTCAACAGACTTTTCTCCCATTAAAAAGCGAGGATTATCGTGGCTTCCATCTCCTGCGAAATAAATAGAGAAGAATGTTTTTGATATGTCATAAGGTAGATTACCGAAACTGTATTCAGACAGCAATATACCGTCAATAAAAATTCTGCCTTTATTTTGTTCAAGAGAATAATCATAAATAATTCTATTCCATCTGTTCCAAGCTTTATATACGATTTTCGTTCCGTTCGCCGATGTACTACCATCAATAATACTGTGACTTATATAAATGACTGAGTCATATTGAACTGTGGCATTATAACTGCGTCTAACGCCGTTATCTATTTTGAACAAATCATTTATATTTTCAAGGAGTTTAGTATCAAATTTAACATCCATCACTAACGAAAAACTTGATTTATGTTTGAATAAAGATTTGTTTAGCACAACCTGACCTTTGCCTTTTGTTTGAATGCAATAATCTTTATCTTTTTGTACAATACTTTCTTTCTTTTCCGACACTAAATTGGGTATATCAAGACTTCTCTGAGGTAATCCATATATGATTCCATACAAATCATTTATAGTTTTATCATGAATATTTTTTCCATTGCCCTCATCGAAATCATAATAACACAATAAATTTTTATTATAAGGATATTCTCTCAGATGTTTTTTTGAAAGGATTTCCTTCGGGTTGATAAATTTGTTATACAACCGAAATTCTGAAAGTTTAAGCTCCCAGCTATCTTTGCGGTAACCGTATGTCAGCATTTGAACGGGATGTATATCCCCAAAGTATAAATAATCCTCGAACTGCAATAAATGATTATCTTCTGTTTTATACTCTACAACTTCATCGTTAAGAATTAAATATGTTTTATTATTTATGTGGGATATTGCGGCAAAGTCCCATTCATTAAATCTTATTTTTGATTTTGTTTTTATTCTAGCGTGATTTGTGGGAGAAATCAAAGAACTAATTATAGTTAATTCCAATGTCGAATCAGGAGAAATGTATACGCAGAATTTAGTCTGCGACCATGATGGTGTTCCATCAGTTATAATATTGATTCTTTCATTTACTTTAAACCAGAAAGAAAAAGCAAATTCATTTTTCAGAACATTACCTTTAGGATTTATAGTTAGAATATCATCATCCGACATTTTAAGTGAATAACCGTTTTTGTAAATGTCGGAGATTCCTTTAAGGTATAATATTTTCCTGTATTCGGGATTTGATTTATTGTAAAAAATGAGTTGTGCTTCTTTATCGCCTGTGCTTTTGAATGGAATAAATTTAAGATACATTTTCTGATTTACATCGTTAATTGTGTATTCAGGAGATTCAGTTTGAACAGCATCGTCATACCAAATAACCTCGAATTCATCTTTATCTTTTCCTTCTACATCTATTGCAAGGGGTTCCTTTGAATATGAATTATTAAATAAACTCATTATTATTTGCCACTGGTCTCCGATGGCAGTTTCTCCAAACCTAATAGTATCGCCGCCCGCTTTATCTATATTGGCAAAATGCCATACTGTATCTCTATCGGGAGTGTAAGTCATTCTTGAATAATCACTTTTAGAAGGAGGCGGTTTGATATTTCTTGGAATGAATTTATATACAGAGAATGCAGTCAGCGTTATAAGCAGTATTATTAAAGTTGTATATGATAAGTTCTTGTGTTTTTGAATTGTTCGTATAGTATGCTGAATTCTTGTTTCTTCTTTTATTTGAACAATGTTTTTGTATCCTAAAAGTTCGGAAATATTTTTCACTCCGAACAGGTTAAGCTCTTTTTTTCTGTATTTCTTCTGAAGACCATTCAATATTTTCTTTGCTGATTGAAGATTATCAATCGGCAAGACAACATTTTTAATCCATGAGAAGAATGCTGCTTCTACTTTTGTTTCAATCGAACTTTCAGGCAGAGGAAGTAATTCACCGTTGCTTGAAATATTGCCCGTAAAAGCCGTATTGCATGCGATTGATAATTTTATTCTTTTATCAATATATTTTAAATATGCGGTGCAAAGGAGTAATGAGGCGCCTGCTCCAAAAGACTTGCCCTTATAAATTCCTTTTGTATCGGTAAACCTCATGCTAATCTTGGATTCAAAGGAATTAAGTGATTCTTTGAATTGTCTCAATAGAATATTTGCGGAGTCAATCAAAGGATTTTTTAACTCTTCAAAACCTTCTTCGTGAATATCTATTATGTTTTCTAAGAAAAAATTATTCTGTGTGTTTTTAGGATTTTCTGAGATAATGCAGCTAAGTTCCTGAATCATTCCGTTATTTTTCATGCTCAATTTAGCGTTGTCTGATTCCACAAGGAGTATATTCACTGAATTTTCGGAGGCTGAATTAACGATTGAGATTTCATAATCAATTCGTTTCAGTATGTCGAAAGCTTTATTAATGTGGAATAATGCAGGGTCAACGAGTGATTTTGAATCAGATATTTTATTTTTCTTACTATTTTCATCTTTCCTGTCTGTAAATATATTCTTGCTTTTTATTAAATCAAGCAGTATCAACTTTCCGTTTTCAATTTCTCCGAGATGATAGAGTAAAATTAAAAGCTGAAAATTAATTAGTTCAATCGCAGAGTTTATTTCATTTACGGCAATCCTGTCCTTTTCGATATCGAGTGATTTCCTAAGTATATACTTTGAAGCGTACAGGTAATAAGGATCGAGAAAATCCACAGCGCTGTGTTTGAAAATGTTATAAATGCAGTGTATGAAATCTTTTATGAAGTATTTGTAAAGATGATGAAAGTCGTGATGCTCGCAGAGTTTAAAGAAATTAATTATTGCTTTTAACTGGGTTTTTGGATTTGGACTTGCTTTTATTATGCTGAATGTTAGCTGATACTTTCTTATGATATCATTTAACATATTACATCAGAATAAATAGATTACGGAATTATTATCTAACAGCAGAAGAGGAACATTAATTAAATCATCAGAATAATTAATAAACTCACGTGTTTTATCGTTCATCATTACAGCTTTTAAAAAGTTCTTCGATCCATTTAATTTTATTATCAGGAATGAAGTATTAAGCTCTATAACATCTGGTCTGGTAAGATTGTTAACAGAAAGTAGAGAATATGATTTTCCGCTTACGGATATTTTTATTTTCTCTTTGTAAAGAAATACTTTGAAATTCACTTTACTTAAATTCTTTGCTGATGCACCAGAAATAATATACTCGCCGTTTACATTTGGCAGATAATATTTATTTAGTTCGGGTAAAAACAAAATCATTTCCTGAGTACTGTTTACATCGCTTAATATATTCACGCAAAGTTCATCTTCGGCAATACTAATACACTTCAAAGCATATTTATCGTCGGTGGATACGTAAAAATTAGATTGTATCATTTCGGAATCATGACTGCCTGTCGCCGATTCCGCTGCAAACAGTCGCAAGTCAGGTTCATAATTAACCTCTTCGTTTTTTACGGGAATGAATTCAATAATCTTTTTATCGGCTATTTCATTTTCCGTTTTGTATTTTGAGCGGAATTCAAGAAATTTTTTGTAGATATTATGCTCTTCTTTTGCTATTTCGCCGCCTGAGTTATTTATATCATTTAATATTTTGTTGTTATCTTCTTTCATTCAGAAAGATCATTTCGTTTTTTAGATTTTTAATTAATTCATTTTCAAACATATCAATACAGTATTGAACTTTGTTGCAAATATTTTTATCTGATGCACCAAAATGTTTTACCGTAAGATTCAGCACAGAATCCCTTTGGTTTCCCTCCTTATATTCCTCCACTATGTCGTTTATTATATTATACATACATTCAGTAAATTTTTCGGACATATTTTTCTTGTTTAAATATTTTCTGAATGCTTCATCGAATGCGAAATATGCTTCGTCAAGAATAAATTTAATGTTTAATTTTGTTGAGATACTTTCATCTTCCTGCTCATTTTTCATTACGTTTATATAATCCAGTGTAGAGAAATATTTGCAAACATAAACTAAATCATTGAATTTCACTTTGTTAGTGAAAATCCTCTGATGTTCGAGATCATTGAGTAGCTTTTTTACAAACAGTTTAGTATTAATAACATCTTTCATAAATCCGGCCCTATTGACAATACTAATTAAATCGTCTCTGCCTGCAGGCGGGCTGTCTGCTTTATTGTATTCAGACATATAAATATATTTATCCGAAAAATGGAATTCTGTTTTCAGTCCCAAGTCAGAAATCGCTTCATTTAGGTTTCTGATTACATGAAATGAGGGGGAATCAGAAGATTTAAAAAGCTGCGGAAGATTATTCTGAATAATTTTAAAAATAAATGCCTGAATATATTTCCGATACTCTTCTTCAGAATTCATATTTGCGTATGCAAGATTATGCTCGAAAAAATGACGGAATTTGATAAGAACATTATTTTCGGTTTGAAAGATTTCCGCTAACAAATCTATCGCGGCATCTCTCGGTGAAATATTATCCGGCAGATAATGACCCATTTCTTGAACTAAAAAGGCAATATAACTTTCACCTAGGTCAAGATTTTCATTTATAAAACTATCTAATTCTTGCCTCGTGGCATAACGGAAATTATTTAGGCAGACTGACATCACTGGCTAATATAAATCAACTATTAATTATTACAAATGCAAAATATTTTTCCTAAAAAATCCGGCAAGTGTGAGTATATATTATTTGAACAGTACACAAACAAGTTCTTTGTTAATATTTCCGGAAAAAGCCATGGTAAAATGACATCATAACCCACCAAATTAAAGTCCGCTTGTTTCACAGGCGGACTTTTGGGGAAGGTTTCCGAAAGATGAAATAAGGCTTTGGAAGTTTAGAGGATCATACCCTAAATTGGAAAGAGGGCTCTGAAGTCTCGATGTAGCATTTACTAAATTGGAAATAGGGATATAAAGTTTTAAAGTAGAATTGTAAAAGTTTACAATATAAAAAAGAAGTATTAATGCTATGCATCAAAAATCGAATAACCATAAAAACTATAAACTTCATAGAATATAAAAAATTAGGAAGTAAAAAATGAGAGATTTAATAAGTTATTTCATTAATATTTTCGAGACGACAAGAATCGGCGGCGAAATAGCTGCAAACACAATCAAAAATGTTGACGAAAGACACTATAATGCCGAAGACTCAATAACACTGAACTACACTTGCACGGTAGCACTGAAATTCGGGCTAAGCACGAATGAAAACACGCTCGGTGAGTCCACTGCTATGCTCGAAGCGGACGATAAGAAAACAGTGCTCGCCTCAGAACTCGGAAACACTGCCGCAGAGAACTACCTCAACGTACAAAACGAGTCACCGGAAATAAACGGCGAATATAAAATAACAGTAGAATTGTAAATCAATATTATAACATCTTTCCCATTCAACGTTACAAACGGGTATGGGAAAGAGATTTAAAACATTTTTAAAAAATTAAAAATTACAAATTATGAAAAAGACATTACAAGTATTAAGTGTTATCATATTTGCAGCATTAATATACAGTTGCTCGGCAGGTTTAAAACAGGATGCTCCTCCCCCTCCGCTAAAATCGGCAAGTTTCGATTTTGTACCACCAACCGAGGGAATTACAAAATCCAATGACATCACATTCGCTTTGTTAAATCCAAGATATGTAGAATCTTTTAGAGAAGGAAATGTGGATCCTTATAAAATATTTGCCGATAATATGGGTAAAGATTTTGTCGAAATGTTAACTGCTAGAGGATATCCATATAAAGGACCATTTTCAAATATTGATCAGATGGTTTACAATGAAAAGAAAACAACTGATTTACTTATAGAACCCGAAATTGATTTACAATTTGCAGGAAACTATTTGAAGCAGAAAACCGGAATAAATCTTCTCTCTTATGGTTCAAGTGCTGTTGAATACTATGCAGACGGGGATATGACAGTCTCTGGCAAACTGAATTTGATATTTTCAGAACCATTTACCAAAACTAAAATATGGGTTAAGAGTATCCAAATTGATGCCGTTACTTTTAAACTAAAAAGTTACTATTCATATACAACAACAAATATCCCTGTAAATGACCCTTTAGTCTGGAATTCAATTGTTGATAATTTAATGGTTATTTATAAAAATGCACTCTCAACAGCATGGAATCATTTAGAACCCGAAGAACTTGCACAGAAGAAAGAAGAAGCAAACGAAATCAAAAAGAATTCTGGATTTTTAAAGAACTAATAAAAACATTATTATGAAAAAATTATCAATAGCAATATTTATAGTATCACTTATATTTCTTTTATTTCACATAAATAGCAATTATTTAAAAAGTGAAGAAAGAGGCATCATAAACGTTTACCAATATTTGCAATGCGGACAATCATGGAGCAGTTCTCAATTAGGTACATGCAGCGGATTAACGATGTGTTCGGATGGTTGTGCAGTGGTCTGCATGGCTATGCTCTTAAAAACAAACGGGGTAAATGTTAACCCCGGACAATTAAACACATGGTTGACCAATAATGGCGGTTATAGTGGGGGATGTCTTATCATTTGGGGCACTGCCGTGCAATACCCCGGAAGCACAGTTACTTTTGCAGGCAGTATAGGATATAGCTTATCAGCAATAAAATCAAAAATTGATGCGGGAAGCCCGGTAATTGTAAATGTTACCACAACGGTAAATCATTTCATAGTTGTTAAAGGTTACAACGGAAGCGGAACCAGTACTAGTGATTTTGTTGTATTAGACCCTTTATATCAATCAGAAAGATTATTATCTAATTATAATACTATTGTTGGATTAAGAACTTTCAATAATGTTACAAGTGGTTCCGGATATGCCAAAGTTTCTCAAGGTGTTTCTGTAAATCCAAATCCAGTAATAAGCGGTGGAAGTTTACAGGCAACATTTACACTTCAGGAAACCGGCGGGGCGGCAATAACTTTTGATACAGTTGTCTGTGCCGTATTGTATAATAACAATGGATTTATTTTTGATTTAACCAAAGCAACTAACATAACTATTCCTCCAGGCGGAACTTATAACTATAATGCAACAGGTTATTTCAGCAGTTCATTGCCGCTCGGAACATATAAAGCTGTTGCAAGAGGTTACAAAATCGGAACAGGATGGTTTGATTTCACAACTACAGGAAGCGGAGTGAACCCTCTTTCGTTTCAGGTTGTTAACGCAGCATTGTTACCTCCGCCAACACTCGTTTCTCCGGGGAGTTCTTCCCCCCCGGGAAATATAATATATACACTTACTCCAACAATGCAATGGCAAGCAGTATCAGGTGCGTTGAAATATGGATTATATATTAAAGATACATTAAGCGGAATTTTAGTCTTAGACGATTCTGTATTTACAGGAACATCATATACACTTCCTCCTGGAATACTGCAGTGGAGCAGACCATACAGATGGAATATGAGAACCTATAATAGTGCAGGGCAACCTAGTTCATCTTTTTCAAGCAGATTATATTTCAAGACACAATCTCCATCAGGCATAAACCAAATTAATAATGAAATTCCAAAATCACATGAACTTTACCAAAACTATCCGAATCCGTTTAATCCTGCAACCACAATTAAATTTGATATAACGACAAAATCTGATGTTCAGATAATCATTTATGATATACGCGGCTCTGAAGTATATAATAATTACGAATCAGAATTACCTGCAGGTCAATATTCTTATCAGTTTGACGGAAGTAGTTTATCTTCAGGGTTGTACTTCTGCAAATTAATCTCTAAAGACTATTCGAAAACAATCAAATTAAATTTAATAAAATAATATTATGAAAAGAATATTAATTCTTATCGCTTTTACTTTTTTGACCTTATCCCTTTCTTATTCACAATGGACACAAATGGGGCCGGAAGGTGCAGAAGTAAGAGATTTAATTAAATCAGATTCGTATTTGTATTGCGGTACATTAAACGGTATTTATATATCTAATAATAACGGAAATAACTGGTTTCATTCCGGGCTTGAGCAAATTACGAGGATTGCTAAACGAAACAATGAAATTTGGGTGGGGGAACAATCTGGTTTGTTATATACTACTAATAACGGCCTGAACTGGATTCAGACAAATTTTGCAATACAGTTTCCAAGCAGAATGGTTAACACAATCTCTTTCTACAATAACAATATATTTGTCGCGTCTGTATTTCATGGAATTTATTTATCTTCAAACTCCGGCAATAATTGGTCTTTAATTAATAATGGGTTGCCGGCAATTCCAAATCCTGCTGATATTATTTCAATTGGCAGTAATACGTTTTATGCTGATAACGGTGGCGGTGTTTATTATTCATCTAATAATGGTCAAAACTGGATACAAAGGAACAATGGTTTGACAAATTTAAGTTTGCAATCCTTTGCAGCATCAGGAGATACATTGTTTTTAGGTATTTCGGGTGGTGGTGTATTTAAATCATATAATTTTGGGCAGAACTGGATTGAAATCAATAATGGTCTTTCTGCTTTGGGCATTTACAAAGTTTATTACAGCAGTAATAAACTGTACGCAGGAACGACACAAGGAATATTTTTCAGTTCTAACTCAGGGAATAACTGGTCAAATATCGGATTAAGCAACAGACATATTTTAACTATTGAAGTTGAAAATACAAATATTTTTGTGGGGAGTTTATCGGGTAACTACTTATCTACAAATAACGGACAGACCTGGTCACAAATAAACAATGGGATTTTAAGTCTTCGAATATATTCTTTATTTTCAAAAAGTAATTTGTTGTTTGCAGGATTAATAAATAATGGAGTTTACTGCAGCTCTGATAATGGACAAACCTGGATTGAGAAGAATAACGGAATTCCAAATAGCAGCAGAATAAAAAACATCTGCATCGCAAATGACATTTTGTTTGCAGCGGTTGCTTCATCATACGGTCCAGAAATTTACAAATCCTCAAATAATGGTAATACTTGGTCGTTATGTAATAATGGTTTCAGTGGAACAAGCTGGATATGGACTTTGCATTCATATAACGGTATTGTTTTCGCCGGTACTACAGGTTCGGGAATTTTTAAAACAACAAACAACGGTGATAACTGGTATGCTTGCAATAATGGATTGTCAAATTTATTTATTCAATCTTTTTGCAGTAAAGATAATAATTTATTCACTGGAACATCCATTGGAGTTTTTGTCTCAACTAATAATGGTGAAAATTGGGGATTATCTAGTTCCGGATTACCGGCAGGGTCTATAATCAGGGGACTCGCAGCAAAAGATGGATATGTTTTTGCTGCTACTGCAGGAAGCAAAATCTATAGAACTTCAAATAACGGAATTACTTGGATTCAAGCGAGTAATGGAATTACATCTAATGATTTGGAAAATGTTTATGCTACAAGAAATTGCCTGTTTACTTTTACAAATCAAAATGAAAACCCCAATAATAAAATTTACATTTCAACAAATAACGGAAATAATTGGTCAAGCATTCAAACAGGTTTACCTCGAAATAATACTTTAGCTTTATCACTTATAGTACACGAAGGAAATTTGTACGCAGGAACGTTTTATAACAGTATTTTTAAACGCTCTTTAAATGATTTTGTTTCATCAACCTCATCCGTTAATTTAATTTCACCCTCAAATAACGTCGTTAATGTTTCATTAACTCCAACTTTTGATTGGGATAGTATCACATCGGCAATGACATACAATATTCAGATATCAACGAATTCTGGATTTTCAACATTTATTATCGATACCGTTGGTATTTTAAACACTTCTCTTCAAATCCAGCAAGGCATTTTACAAAATGGAATTCAATATTTCTGGAGAGTGAGATCGTGCAATGAGGGAGGGTATAGTAATTGGTCTTCCGTATGGAATTTTTCAACAACATTAACAGGATTGAATCCAATAAAAGGAAAAATACCAAATTCATTTTCTCTTTCTCAAAACTTCCCTAACCCGTTCAATCCAACGACTAAAATTAAATTTGATGTGCCAAAAGCAAGCAGCGTAAAAATAACAATATTCGATATGCTCGGAAAAGAAATCTCGATTCTCGTAAATGGAAAACTAAACGCAGGCTCATACTCGGTTGATTGGAATGCAAACGATTACCCAAGCGGAGTCTATTTTTACAGAATGGAATCGGGTTCATTCAGCAACACTAAACAGATGATATTACTAAAGTAATTTAAAATTGGTTTTATATTAAACAAGAAACACCCCGCAGAAAAACTGCGGGGTGTTTCTTGTTTAATATCGTACATTACTTTGTATAAGTCAGAGTAATTTTAATCCTCTAAAAATTACAAAATTCAAAATCTCTTACCCTTTTTATTTTTCTTCGGTTTTCCTGAAAACATCTTGTTTGAAGAACGGTTTCTCTTACCTTTATCTCTGCTTCCGCTAAAACTATCTCCATCATTATAGAATCCTGTATCTGAGTATTTCCTTTCGCCTGATTTCTTATCCTTATATCCTGAAAATTTATCATCCCCTCTTCTTTTATCCTTCGATCTACTGTCGTCAAACTTCTTATCACCAAATTTCTTATCACCGAACTTCTTGTCACCGAACTTCTTGTCACCGAACTTCTTGTTACCAAACTTCTTGTTACCAAACTTTTTGTCGCCGAATCTATTTCCTCCGCTTTTACCGCCCTTCTTTCCCTTTTTATCGTATCTGCCTTCTCTGTCTTTTCTGTCATATCTACCTTCACTGCTTTCTCTACTTTCAAAATCCTGATTTTTATTAAATCCTTCATTCTTGTTATCAAGCGTTTTCTTCAGCAGTGCCGCTGCAATATCAATCGAAGAATAATCATCACCCATCATCTTCTCAACGAGGGTTACAAATTTCCCTATATGTCCCAGGTTTATTACTTCTTTTAACTCTTTTGAAAGTATCTCAATTCTTGTTTCATCAAGTTCGGTAAGCGTAGGAATATCTCGTCTTACAATTTTCAAGTCGTTTAACTTTTCAATTCTTTTTAAGCTGTGAAGCTGTCTTCCGACTACAAATGTAAATGCTATACCGGATTTACCTGCTCTGCCTGTTCTACCGATTCTGTGAACGTAATCCTCATCATCTCTCGGGAGATCATAATTAAAAACTGCTTCAACATCACTAACATCAATTCCTCTTCCCGCAACATCAGTCGCCACAAGAATCTCAGTACTGCCACTTCTGAAACTATTCATTACTTTCTCTCTTTGTCCCTGGCTTAAATCACCGTGTAATCCGTCGGCAAAATATCCTCTTGATTTAAGTATCTCAACAAGATTATCCACCTGATTCTTGGTGTTGCAGAATACCAGTGCAAGTTTAATGTCATGTAAATCAATTAATCTTGCAAGTGCTTCAGGCTTGGCTTTCTCGGGTATATCAAAATAAACCTGCTCGATTTTTGGTGCATTCAACTTGTGATGTGTTACATCCACAGTTCGCGGGTTTTTTTGATATTTTGCCATCAGCTTCTTAATCTGTTCTGGCATCGTTGCCGAGAACATTATTGTCTGTCTTGTTTCCGGAGTTTCTTTTAGAATATATTCTATATCATCCCTGAATCCCATATCAAGCATTTCATCTGCTTCATCAAGCACAACAAACCTTATTTTCTTTAGCTTGATAGATGTCCTTTGTATGTGGTCCATTAATCTTCCCGGTGTTCCGACTATTATCTGCGGGAATTTTTTTAATGCTCTTAACTGCCTGTCAATTTCCTGGCCGCCGTAAACAGGTACAACAAAAACATCATCATTGTATTTCAAAAGTTTTCTAAATTCATCAGTCACCTGTATGACAAGTTCACGTGTTGGACACAATACCAATGCTTGTATCTCCTGCTTATCTTTTTCAAGCTTTTCAATAATGGGTATTGCAAATGCTGCGGTTTTACCCGTTCCTGTTTGGGCATGACCCGTAATATCAACACCATCAAGCAGTAAGGGAATTGATTCTGATTGTATTGGAGTTGTTTCCTCAAACCCGAGATTTGATATGGCTTTCAACATCAATGGGGAAAGTGCCAACTCTTCGAACTTTAATTTCTTCATTTTGCAGTGTAAAATTTCTATTTAAAATATTGTAATAAAGTAAGATTTCTTTTTATTAATTTCAATAACTTGTATAAAATAAAAAAGCCGATTCAAATGAATCGGCTTTTTAAAATAAATCCGGCAAAACCTACTCTCCCACACAGTTGCCCATGCAGTACCATCGGTTACAAAGAGCTTAACTACTCTGTTCGGAATGGGAAGAGGTGTGGCCTCTTTGTTAAATCACCGGAAAACTCGTAATAAAGTAAATAATTATGATGCAACTAGCTATCTGAACAATAAAAAAATTGGCAAGTCGTTCGACTTATTAGTACTGCTCGGCTGAACACATCACTGTGCTTATACCTGCAGCCTATCAACCAGATAATCTCTCTGGAGTCTTATCTCCACAAGGGAGGGGAAACCTAATCTTGAAGTGAGTTTCGCGCTTAGATGCTTTCAGCGCTTATCTCATCCGAACATAGCTACCCAGCGGTGCCATTGGCATGACAACTGGTACACTATAGGTTCGTTCACTCCGGTCCTCTCGTACTAAGAGCGAGTCTTCTCAAGTTTCCTTCGCCCGCATAGGATAGAGACCGAACTGTCTCACGACGTTCTGAACCCAGCTCACGTACCGCTTTAATTGGCGAACAGCCAAACCCTTGGGACCTTCTCCAGCCCCAGGATGCGATGAGCCGACATCGAGGTGCCAAACCTCCCCGTCGATGTGAACTCTTGGGGGAGATCAGCCTGTTATCCCCGGCGTACCTTTTATCCTTTAAGCGACGGCCCTTCCACACGGAACCGTCGGATCACTAAGACCTGCTTTCGCATCTGCTCGACTTGTAAGTCTCACAGTTAAGCACCCTTATACCTTTACACTCTATGCACGGTTACCAAGCGTGCTGAGGGTACCTTTGTAAGCCTCCGTTACAATTTAGGAGGCGACCGCCCCAGTCAAACTACCCGCCTAACACTGTCCCCAATCCTGATTCAAGGATCCGGGTTAGAATTCGAACAAATTAAGGGTGGTATTTCACATTGCGACTCCACGATGACTAGCGCCACCGCTTCAAAGTCTCCCACCTATTCTACACATAATTTATCCAAACCCAATGCTAAGGTGCAGTAAAGGTGCACGGGGTCTTTTCGTCCATATGCGGGTAACCGGCGTCTTCACCGGTACCACAATTTCACCGAGCCCGTGGTCGAGACAGTGACCAAATCATTACACCATTCGTGCAGGTCGGAACTTACCCGACAAGGAATTTCGCTACCTTAGGACCGTTATAGTTACGGCCGCCGTTTACTGGGGCTTCGATTCAAAGCTTCGCCTTGCGGCTAACCTCTCCTCTTAACCTTCCAGCACCGGGCAGGTGTCAGTCCATATACATCGACTTAAAGTCTTAGCATAGACATGTGTTTTTGTTAAACAGTTGCTTGGCCCATTTCTCTGCGGCTCCGATAAATCGGAGCACCCCTTATCCCGAAGTTACGGGGTCAATTTGCCGAGTTCCTTAACCACGGCTCACTCGAGCACCTTAGAATACTCTTCTCATCTACCTGTGTCGGTTTACGGTACGGACGTCTTATTATACATATAAGCTTTTCTTGACAGCCTGATTAGGGAGAGTTTGTGGGCTTGCGCCCTCCCGTTCCGCTTTCAGAAGGGTTGCCCCAACCTACGACGTTAGACCGCCTAATCCATCAGGCGGCTCTCCTTTCACTTCTGTGTCCCTTATACTTAAATTTCGACGGTACAGGAATATTCAACCTGTTTCCCATTACCTACGCCTCTCGGCCTCGGCTTAGGGTCCGACTAACCCTGAGATGATTAACATTGCTCAGGAAACCTTGGATTTTCGGTGTTTAGATTTTTCATCTAAATTATCGTTACTCATTCCAACATTTGCATTTCTAAAAACTCCAGCACAGATCACCCTGCACCTTCGGACCGAAGTCCCTGTATAACTACAGTCGTCGTTAGAATGCTCCTCTACCACTGCAATAAATTGCAATCCATAATTTCGGCGCTACGTTTAGTCCCGTGTATTATCGGCGCTAAGTCGCTTGACTAGTGAGCTATTACGCACTCTTTAAATGAATGGCTGCTTCTAAGCCAACATCCTAGTTGTCATAGCAACTCAACATCCTTAGTCTGTTAACGTAGACTTGGGGGCCTTAAATGATGGTCTGGGTTGTTCCCCTTTTGGCAATGAAGCTTATCCCCCACTGCCTGACTCCTAGGAAACATATCTACGGAATTCGGAGTTTATCTGGGTTTGGTACCGTTGTGACAGCCCTAGCCCAATTAGTGCTCTACCTCCGTGATACTTTTACCTAAGGCTAGCCCTAAAGCTATTTCGAGGAGTACGAGCTATCACCGAGTTTGATTGGTCTTTCGCTCCTATTCTCAACTCATCCAAGCGGTTTTCAACCCACATTGGTTCGGACCTCCATATCGTATTACCGATACTTCATCCTGGTCAAGAATAGATCACTCGGTTTCGCGTCTACCGCATGATACTAACGCCCGTTTCGGACTTGCTTTCGCTATGGTTACATCTCTTAAAGATTTAGCCTGCATCATACGAGTAACTCGTTGGATCATTAAACAAAAGGCACGCAGTTATCCCGGCAAGCCGGGACTACTACCGTTTGTAAGCATATCGTTTCAGGTACTATTTCACCCTCCTGTTAGGAGTACTTTTCACCTTTCCCTCACGGTACTTGTTCACTATCGGTCACTACTGAGTATTTAGCCTTACCAGATGGTTCTGGCAGATTCCCGCAAAATCTCACGTGTTCCGCGGTACTCGGGATACTCACAAGAGTCTTAACACTTTCACTTACAGGACTTTCACCCTCTGCGGTTGACCTTTCCAAGCCATTCAGCTAATATTAAGTTTTGTAACTCTTTGACGTACTGCAAATCTGTCTGTGAGTCCCACAACACCTAAAGCGCAACGATTGCAGTCTTGACACGCTTAAAGGTTTAGGCTCTTTCCGTTTCGCTCGCCGCTACTCAGGAAATCACGGTTGTTTTATTTTCCAGCAGGTACTGAGATGTTTCACTTCCCTGCGTTTGCTTCTCTCTGCCTATGTATTCAGCAGAGGATAACTGGGCATTACCCCAGTTCGGTTGCCCGATTCGGAGATCCCCGGGTCTAAGATTGTTACCATCTCGCCGAGGCTTTTCGCAGGTAGCCGCGTCCTTCTTCGCCTTGTAGTGCCTAGGCATCCACGATATGCCCTTAGTAACTTAACCAAAAAATCTTATTGATTCAGATAGCACTAAGTATGCATCATATGAAACTTTTGAAAAAAACTTTCTTTATTACGATATTGTCAAAGAACTAGTTGTGGAGTTAAGCGGAATCGAACCGCTAACCTCCTGCTTGCAAAGCAGGCGCTCTACCAATTGAGCTATAACCCCAAATACCCTTTTATTCATTAATTAAGGAGTATTTGAAATTATATACCACTATAAACACTCCTGAATTGTGGGCCTAAGTGGAGTTGAACCACTGACCTCACGCTTATCAGGCGTGCGCTCTAACCAACTGAGCTATAGGCCCGAATAATCTTTAATAACACAAAAGCAAATAAAATGTGCGATTGGTAAACTAATAGTTTTCTCTAGAAAGGAGGTAATCCAGCCGCACCTTCCGGTACGGCTACCTTGTTACGACTTAGCCCCAGTCATTGGTTTTACCTTAGGCACTTGTTAAAGGTGACTTCGGGTACCCCCAACTTCCATGGCTTGACGGGCGGTGTGTACAAGGCCCGGGAACGTATTCACCGCGCCGAGCTGATGCGCGATTACTAGCAATTCCAGCTTCATGGAGTCGAGTTGCAGACTCCAATCCGAACTGAGACCACTTTTTAGGGATTAGCTCCACCTCGCGGTATTGCAGCCCTTTGTAGTGGCCATTGTAGCACGTGTGTTGCCCTAAGCGTAAGGGCCATGCGGACTTGACGTCGTCCCCACCTTCCTCACTACTTGCGTAGGCAGTCTCCTTAGAGTGCTCAGCATTACCTGGTGGCAACTAAGGAAAGGGGTTGCGCTCGTTGCGGGACTTAACCCAACACCTCACGGCACGAGCTGACGACAGCCATGCAGCACCTGTACAAGTTTGCCTTGCGGCACACTGACTTTCATCAGTTTTAACTTGCGTTTCAAGCCTAGGTAAGGTTCTTCGCGTTGCATCGAATTAAACCACATGCTCCACTGCTTGTGCGGGCCCCCGTCAATTCCTTTGAGTTTCAACCTTGCGATCGTACTTCCCAGGTGGAGTACTTAATGCGTTAGCTCAGACACTGGGCCTTAAAAGGCTCAACGTCTAGTACTCATCGTTTAGGGTGTGGACTACCAGGGTATCTAATCCTGTTTGCTACCCACACTTTCGTGCTTTAGCGTCAGAATCGGGCCAGTTGACTGCCTTCGCCATTGGTGTTCTATCTGATATCTACGCATTTCACTGCTACACCAGATATTCCATCAACCTCTCCCGATCTCTAGACTTGCAGTATCAATGGCAGTTCCGGAGTTAAGCTCCGGGATTTCACCACTGACTTACAAACCAGCCTGAGCACCCTTTACACCCAGTAAATCCGGACAACGCTTGCCCCCTACGTATTACCGCGGCTGCTGGCACGTAGTTAGCCGGGGCTTACTTCAAAGGTACAATCAAATCAGGACATGCCTGACTGTTTTTCCCTTTTTACAGAAGTTTACAGGCCAAAGGCCATTCATCCTTCACGCGGCGTTGCTGCTTCAGCCTTTCGGCCATTGAGCAATATTCCTTACTGCTGCCTCCCGTAGGAGTCTGGACCGTGTCTCAGTTCCAGTGTGGCTGATCATCCTCTCAGACCAGCTATCCATCGTTGCCTTGGTAGGCTGTTACTCTACCAACTAGCTAATGGACCGCAGGTTCATCTTCAGGCGCTTGTACTTTAACAACTGTCTCCATGCGGAGCCGCTGCATTATCTGATATTAGCCCGTCTTTCGACGAGTTATGTCAGTCCCGAAGGCAGATTACCTACGTGTTACTCACCCGTGCGCCACTCCTTTTAAAATATTGCTACTCTAAAAGTCGTTGACTTGCATGTATTAAGCACGCCGCCAGCGTTCGTCCTGAGCCAGGATCAAACTCTCCGTAGTAAATCAAACTTATGATTTCCTATTTGTTTAATCCTAATCGCACATTTTGTTTACTCTTGTGTTATTAATGGGCTCGATTATTTTAAAGAACGTGTTATACTTTTTAGGTATCCACAAAGATATACACTTTAAATTAAAAAGTCAAGATACTAATTTAGATTTTTTAATTAAGTTAAATTATTTCTTTGAAGATATTTGACTTATCTATAAAAATAGGAAATTTTTAAATAATTGTCAATTTATTATTACACCTATTTTCTTTAATATCCTCTCTATTAATTTAACAACCACAGTCCAAAAAAGTGCACACCTGTTCCGATTTTTTAAACATGTGTACTAAATGAATCCCTTTTTCAAATTGCTTGTTTTCTTAATTAACGTAGCGACACAGTTCCAGGTTTCTTTTGCTGATTTCATAGTTCAGATTCTTCATTTCCTTCATGGATGTTTGACAGAAAATATAATTGTTATAGTAATCTTTTTTATTAATGTTGCGTTGATTATTTTTGTACGATGACTATCACAATATTGATGTCCGCAGTTCTCATAACTCTTGCTCTCATATTCTATTCAATTGGTATATGGGCAGAAAGAGTTATCAGATATCTTAAAAAATGGCATGTTGTATTTTTCTGGCTCGGATTTATATTCGATTTGATCGGGACTTATGCTATGCACTTGCTTGCAACAAATCCTTTCGATATTACTGAACCTCATACTCTCACCGGACAGATTGCACTTTGGTTAATGCTAAGCCATGCTATATGGGCTTCTTACATCGTTATTAAGGGTAACGAAATTGCTCGCTTAAAATTTCACAAATATTCAATCGTTGTTTGGTTCGTTTGGCTGATACCATACATAAGCGGAATGTATCTCGAAATGAATAAGTGATTTTTATTAGATGAGTCCGTAATCCTTGTTTTCGGATTCTGTCTTTAGCTTTCTTTTCATAAGGTCAAGCATTGCTTTGTGGGCTGATACATCATTGAAAAGAACATCATATACTTTATGTGTTATGGGAAGTTCTATCTTGAAATTTTTTGAAAGTTCAAAAACTGATTTTGTCGTTGATACTCCCTCTGCAACCATCTTCATTTCTTTCAGTATAGAATTTAGTTTTTCACCTTTTCCTATCCTTTCTCCCACATACCTGTTTCTCGAGTGTTTCGATGAACAGGTTACTATCAAATCTCCAATTCCGGAAAGGCCGAAAAAGGTTTCCTTCTTTGCACCCAGAAGAGTTCCAAGCCGCATTATCTCCCTCATGCCTCTTGTCATTAATGCTGCCTTTGTATTGTCCCCAAATCCCGCTCCATCTGATATTCCAGCAGCTATTGCAATTACGTTCTTTAATGCTCCAGCAAGCTCTGTGCCTACTAAATCATTATTTGAATATACTCTGAAATAATCATTCGAAAAAATTTCTGATATTTGTTTTGCAAGTTTAATGTCGTTTGCAGCGCATGTCACAGTTGTTGGTATTTTTCTCGATACCTCTTCAGCATGTGAAGGACCGGAAAGACACGAAAGCTTGCTCTTGCTGACTCTGAATATGTCAGATAAGATATCCGACACAAGAAAATATGTTCCGTTCTCTATGCCCTTCGATGCACTTATGATTGTCTTGCCTCTTAAATCAAATCCTTTATAATCTTTAAAACTGTTTCTGATATATTGTGTTGGTACTGCAAATAGAAGTATTTCATTCTCATGAAATGGCTTTTCGGCTTCATAAGTGATTTTTATATTGCGTGGAATTTTAACTTTGGGCAGATAATAAAAGTTCTCTCTATATTCATCAAGAGTTTCAGCATAATCTTTATTATACTCCCACAGAGTGGTCTTGCAGCCATTCTTCGATAACAAAATGGCGAGTGTTGTTCCCCACCCGCCGGCGCCTAATACTGCCGCTTTCAATTCTTATCTCTTTTTTAATGGTGCTTTAATATCAAATATCCTTATCTTCCATAGTTTATCAAACCTGCTTTCATTTCCGTACAAAAGCCTTTTAATGTTTGCCCTGTGATTATAAATTAAGAAAATCGAAACTGCTATGCTGAAAAATATAAGTGTTTTGTATCCGTAAATTTCCACATTAAATATATTCTCTCTTATAAACATAGTCATCGGAAAAACAAATGATGCTATTATTGAACCTAACGAAACATATCCTGATGATAAAAGTATCAGTATGAAAAAGCCTGCGCTTACTGAGGCTTCAATTGGTGATAAAGATATAAGCATTCCTAAAGCTGTGTTTATTCCTTTACCTCCCTTAAATCCCGCAAATATTGAAAATGTGTGTCCTAATACTGCTGAAACCCCTGCAATAATCTTTACAAGCGTAAGGTCATCAAATGGAGTTATGTTGCTGAAAGGCAAGTTATCATACATAAGGTTTGCAAGTACCATTACAACAAGCAAACCCTTACCGATATCAAGCATTTGAACTAATATTCCGTAAGGTATTCCAAGTGTTCTGAATGCATTAGTCGAACCAAGATTTCCGCTTCCTAACTTTCGTATGTCCTTTCCTTTAAAGATTAAGCCTATTATCAAAGCAAATGGTATCGCTCCAACAAGATAACTCGACAATATTAACAGTATCAAATATAGCATGATTTAAACTTTTCTATTCACATAAATAATAAAAATTAACCTCAAAATACAAGTCAACTTAAAATCTTATATTATTTACTTCTTTTTCCCTAATACTTCATCACGTGATTTAATAAAGCCCTTTACAAAATTCTCATCAACCTCAAACACCTGGTCAACACCAGATACCCTCATCAAATATTTCTTCGACTCTTCATCCCCATACTTGAAAAACTTAAATTCTGTATCCCTCGACCAGTTTACTCTCGCCGAAAAATTTGCTTTTTCATCCTCAGAAAGTGTCGTATCTTTGAAATTTTGTGTCGTAAAATTCGTTAACATTGCTGTTATTCCGTCGAAAACGGCAGTAGATACTGTATCGTTCCCAACATAAAATTTCATCGTTGTGTCTTTTGTTACTGTATACTTTTCTGTTCCCGCATCAAAATCAATCGACTTTATCGAACCAACTGGTATCGATATTACTGCCTTATCTCTCCATTCTGAAAAATCGAATTTCACAAAATTATTGAATAGAAATTCATTGGCAAGATATACTTCGTTTCCATCAGGTTTTTTTAAGTATGTCTGTGCTGCTCCTGGTGCTGCATTCCCTACAAGAATAACTCCCGCAAGTGAACCGCCCTGATAAACGGTGACTTTAGTGTAATTTGTATCGTTAAATCCGTAAAAGTCCTTATTCCCCGGATTTGCAGATACAAGGCTTGATAGCTTGTAGTTCTTCAGACTCGATAAGGCGCTGCCGACAAACTGCTGATTAGCAGCATAAAGTACAGGAGAAGTTACATTCCACAACCCTGCTTTTTTCTCCATTATCACTTTCTTACCATTTTTTTCAATTTCTAATTTGTCAATTGAAAGTGAATCTGCTGCAAACAGTTTTTCCGATAGTTTCTGGGTCTTCTTTTCGCCCGAAGTATCGCGCATTACCAGGTATGATACAAAAGCAAGTACTATTAATACTGCTCCTAAAATATATATGTTTTTATTCTTCATAATTGTTTACTTTGATTGTAATAATTTCTTTTTGTTCTTTTTTCTGTTCCAGACATAAAATCCGACTAGTAATACTGACAATGGAGGGAATATTAGATTAAAGTACTTTATGAATTTTTTAGTCGAGTCAGAAGTCTCTTCAATAGGTGCTTCTGATGCATCCTTGCTGCGTATCTGGGTTAATCCTTCATCGTCCGAAAGATAATCAATCATGTTTACAAAGAATGTTATGTTATCTTTTGGCGGTCTCTGCTCTTCATTTCCGAATTCTGCATCTCCTACAAGTAATACCTTTGATGGCTTCTGAGACGCACTTAATTGTGCTCCCTGAAATTCTTTTACTCCCTGTGTTGTGTCTTTTGGAATAGGTTTACCGTTATAGAAACTGCTGAAGTTCCCCTCATAAACAGCTGATACAACCATCGGTTTTGAATTAAATAGGGAATCAAATGCACTCTTTGTTAAATTCTGAAACTGCTCTACGTTTAATATAAAAAATCCTTCTGCCTTACCAGATTTGTCTGACGTAGTCAGAAGCGGGGTCACCTTCAATCCTTTTCCTTCTGCTGCATTTAAATCTAATGAACTGACAAAAGATAAAATAACCGATTTTATATTTTTGAATGCTGATATTTCCTGATTAATATTCGATACATTCGGGAAGTAAGGGTAGTTTATCGATATTGGAATTCCAATCTGCGACTGAACTTGTACTTGTGAACATTGTGCGTCCCTTACTAAATCATTATTTAATACAATACCGTAACTCGATAACATATCGTCAAGATTTGTCTTTACTAAATCCCCGATTACTATCTGCTGCTGGAAGTTTGGTACTACCTTGTTAAGCAAAAACGCAACGTTACCACCTTGCATTATGTACTGGTCTATTAAAAACTTCTGCCACTCAGGAATTTCTCCCTTAGGTCCCATTACTACTAATGTAGTCAGGTCCGAAGGAATATTACGGGTGCTGTTCAAATCAATCTTTGAAAGCTCATACTGGGCTGAAAGTATATTATTTATATTCGGGAATTTTGTGTAATCATATTCTCCGTTGCCTGCTAAAAATCCCACCTTCTTTTTCTTTTCCGTCGATAATTTCTTTATCGTACTCGTTAAGTCATATTCAAGATTGGCGGTTGTTTGTATAACAGGAAGTAGTTCCTGCTTACCCTGATAAAGTATCGCCATTCCAAGATATGTATTCTTAACTTCAAGTTTGTCATTGTCTATCACTTGAATCTGAACTGGCTGAATCCCGTATTTTTGTGCTTCTTTCTGCCCCTCATCACCGCCTTCTTCTGCTGTTGGATTGTATATTTCAAAATTCAGGTTTCCGTTGGAATATGATTTGTAATCATTCAGTATATCCTGAACCTGTCTTCTCAGCGTATTATATGGTGCCGGCAGGTTGTCACTGAAAAATGCTTTAATCACTATCTTGTCCTGTAGATTTCCTACTATCTCCTTGCTTACCTGGGACAGCGTGTATGATTTATTCTTTGTAAGGTCAACACGTGTAAATATTCTGCTTGCAATTATGTTAACCGCAATAATAATCCCTATTATTATCGCTAATTTAATTAATGTATCTTTCTTTAAGTCTTTTCTGTTCATTTCTGATTTAAAATTTTAATTACCATTTACGGCTTTCTAATGACGTTTTGGTTAGTAACAATAATATTATTATTCCACTGAAATAATATATGATATCTTTTGTATCAATTACTCCTCTTGATATGCTTCCAAAATGATAATCACTGCTGATGTATTCTAATGTCGATACGAACGGTGACGGCAGAAACATTAATATTTTATTAAGCATAAATAAAATAAATATTATCAGAAAGCTAATAATAAACGCAACTACCTGATTCTCGGTAAGCGAAGATGCAAATATTCCGACACCTATGTATATTCCCGACATAAGTATTAATCCTAAGTAGGCACTGATTATCGGTCCAATATCTAACGGTCCGAGAAATTTCAAACTGATTACGTACACTACAGTCGGCAAGAGAGTCAGCGTTGCCAGTGTCAGAGTCGATAGGAACTTGCCGAGTACTATGTCAAAATCCGATAGCGGTTTTGTCAGTAATAACTCTATCGTCCCTGATTTCTTCTCTTCCGAAAATGTTCTCATTGATATTGCAGGTATGAAAAAAAGCAGTATGAAAGGTATTATGTCAAACACACTTCTCATCGTCACGATTCCGCCCACGAATAACCCGCTCGTAAAGAACCATCCTGTTATTATAAGGAATACCACCATTATAATGTATGCTATTGGTGATGTGAAATACGATTTTAATTCCTTTTTAAAAATTGTTATACTGTTATTCATTATTATTTATGTTGTTAATTTTCTAAATATGTCTTCTAATGATGTCTCTTCCTGATGCAGCTCAAGCAGCACCATGTCCATCGAAACTATCTTTCTGAATATTTCTTCCCTCACATCAATTCCCTTCGAAGCCGTCAGGTCAATCATCCACATTTTATCGGTATCTCCAAGCACTCTTACTTTCTCTACATTTTTTATTTCTTCAAGCGCTGCTACTACTTTTTCTTTACCGAATCTCGGATCTTTCTTAAGATACAGCTTTATTGCAAGCTGTCCCTGAAAACTTCTCTGCAATGAGTCGGTTGTTCCGTCTGCAACTATCTCACCGTTGTTAATAATAATAACCCTGTCGCAGGTTGCCTGAACTTCCTGAAGTATATGAGTTGAAAGCATAAGCGTCTTATGCTTTCCTAAATCTTTAATAAGTTTTCTTATTTCAATTATCTGGTTTGGATCAAGTCCTGATGTCGGCTCGTCAAGAAGTAAAACATCAGGATTGTGTATCATCGCCTGCGCGAGTCCTACCCTCTGTTTGTAACCTTTTGAAAGCTCTCCAATATCCTTGTGTTTTACCTCCTCAAGACCGCAAACCTTAACCATCTTTTTTACTGCCTCAGGCATTTCATCCTTTGGTACCGACTGCAGCTCAGCCGCATAATTAAGATAATCAATCACATTCATGTCGTTGTACAACGGATTCTGCTCAGGAAGATAACCTATCTTCTTCCTTACGCTCAACGCATCTTCATTAGTATCTATACCGTCAACATTTATAGCACCTTCATTTGGTGTTAAGTATGTTGTAATCATTTTCATCGTCGTCGACTTTCCTGCACCGTTCGGTCCCAGAAATCCTACAACCTCGCCTGACTTAATCTCGAATGAAATATTCTTTACAGCCTGTTGTTGACCGTAATACTTGCTTAAATTTTCTACTTTAATTGACATATTGAATTTTTATTAACCTTAAATTTAATTCATTTATAAAATTTTTTCAATCCTAAATCACATTTTGTTGGCGTAGTTCTTCTCGAAATAACTTAAATATTCACCTTTCATTATTCTCCTCCACCAGCTTTCATTTTCAACATACCATTTTATCGTTTCTTCAATTCCCCCGTCAAACTCGTACTTCGGTGACCATCCCAATTCACTCATAATCCTGCTTGAATCTATCGCGTACCTTCTGTCATGCCCGGGTCTGTCCTTCACGTAGGTAATCTGGTCTTCACCTTTTCCGAGTATCTTCAGTATTATTTTCACTATATCAATGTTGTACCACTCATTGTTACCGCCTATGTTGTAAACCTCCCCAATCTTTCCCTTATGAAGTACTTCCGTTATCGCTGAACAGTGGTCTTCAACGTACAACCAGTCACGGACATTCTTTCCGTCTCCGTAAACGGGAAGTTTCTCTCCGTCAATTGCTTTTGCTATCATTAACGGAATTAATTTCTCGGGAAACTGATACGGTCCGTAGTTGTTCGAACATCTTGTTGTAAGTACAGGTATCTTGAATGTATGATAATACGCATTTACAAGCAAATCAGCAGAGGCTTTCGATGCTGAATATGGACTGTTCGTAGTAAGCGGCGTCTTTTCCGTAAACTTAATTTCTGGTTTGTCTTCAGGTAATGAACCGTAAACCTCATCAGTTGAAACTTGTAAGTATTTTTCTATTCCATGTTTTCTAGCCGCCTCGAGAAGTGTTTGAGTACCTATTACATTTGTTACTATAAACTCTTTCGGTCCTAATATACTCCTGTCAACGTGTGACTCAGCAGCAAAATTTACTATCGTTTCAACTTTGTTCTCTGTTAATGCCTTCTCAACTTCTTCAGCACTGCAAATGTCGCCTTTTACAAACTTATATCTCGTGTCATTCTCTATATCGGTTAGGTTTTCAAGGTTTCCTGCATAAGTTAATTTGTCAAAATTAACTATATTGTAGTCATAGTGCTTAAGTAAGTATTTTATATAATTGCTTCCAATAAAACCGGCTCCGCCGGTTATTAATATTGTTTTCATTCTAATTTTTAAACTGTTTAATCAATAAAGAATCCAACATATACTCCGAGATTGAACATAAATCCGTCTCCTTTAATCCCGGTAGGGAAATTGTTGACTTCTATTATATCATCCGCTTTCCATTTTGAGTTCACCGTAAAAATATATCCTGCATTCAGCTTAATGTACAAAAATCTGCTCATTTGTAATCCGATTCCTGTTTGTGGTATAATAGAAAATGATGTTGTTTTAAAAGACATTGTGTTATGTCCGGTTGAGTTCGTGTCTCCCAGGTAGTTTCCTATATTCCATTCCTTAAATGCATTCGAGTAATTTGAGAGTTTTAATGTTGTTGAACCAATTCCCAGTTGACCTCCTATGCTCCAATCAAAAATCGACCCTAACTTCTTAACGTATTCAACTGATAACGAATTTGTGGAATATGATAATTCTGCTACCTTCGAGTTGTTCACAAATGTACCCGTCTTGCTTTCAGTAAAACCATATCCGGTATATCCAACTCTTAATCCCTTGACTACTGGTACATCTATAAACACACTGCCGCCCGTTCCAAAAACACCACTTGTCGAGAACTCCGGAATTCCCGCCTTCTTAATCTCAGTGTTCAGGTCTGATACTGCTGGTATATTCCATCCGAATACAGGTCCGACTGCAATCGAAAACTTATTGAATATCTGTGAATAAGAGTTACTGTAAATCAAAACGATAATCAAAACCAGAAATATCTTTTTCATTTTTTCTTATTAATTTAACTAACAAGTTACCAATTTTCAGACTTTATAAAAAGTCTATTTTCATTAAAACATTGCGTTTATTCCTATTGTAGGTAGTACCCCTATGCTTTCGTTAGCCTCAATTTTGTTAGTGTATTTATTCCACTTATATCCTGTTACATTCTTCCTGCCCGTTATATTTTGAATGTCTATATATGTGTTCAGCGTCCAGTTCGAAAATATCCACTTCTTGTCAAGTCTTAAGTCAAGTGAGTAAAAATTTGGAAGCCTTGCTGTATTATATTCTGAAACAAGTTGTGTACCGTCAATAGGATTTATCGGAGTGTATGGTCGTCCGCCTATATACCTGAACTTTCCTCCTATCGTCCAGTTTTTGCCAAGCTGGTAACCGCCGAATGTAGTGAATAATATATTATTGTCAAAATCACTTTTCCTTTCGAAACCGTCAAGCGATGTGTATCTTGCCTGAAATATCGATAGGTTCGCGTTAAAATAGTAGTCCTTCGAAAATACCTTCTGTACAAATAATTCTATCCCGTTTGCATATCCCGTTCCCGCTGATGTTAATGGCTCCAATCCAAAGTTATTCTGATTCTCAAAGTTTCCGCCGTTGTTTGAAAGTATAAAATATGGACGTTCCAGACTCACTGCGTAATTTGAATATTTCTTATAATACACCTCCACGCTCGCCTTTAAGTCTGGCATTATAATGTATTCAAGTCCCGCTATGTAGTGGTCTGCACGCATATCTTCAAGATTTTTATTAATCGGGTCGCCTATTAGCCAAACATAAGAGGGCGACTGGTAAAATATTCCATAACTTAGGTTCAGAAAAAGATTATTCAGAATGCTTATCTGTGCCGATGCCCTCGGTGATACATAATTCTTCTTCTCTATGTAATCAAAGTAATCATACCTAAGTCCTATATTCAGCTTTATCCTGTTTAGTAAAAACTGTGTCCATTGTGCAAAAGCAGCTCCCTTAAATGTATTCTGGTCGTCATTAATATTAACTGCATCAAGTATATACCTGCTTCCCGTTGCGGGATTTATGTAATAAAGTGTATCTTGTTCTTTCTTGATTTCATTTTTGAAGTTCACCAGCTTACCCTCAAACCCAACCGTCAACTGACCTGTCTTAATTGCCTGAAGATTATACTCCCCTTTTATGCTCGTCTCCCCTTCTTTAGATACATTCTTAAAGTATTCAACCTGATTAATATCCCTGCCGCTGTAATTATAATTCGTAAAAGTCCTTGTTAGATTTAAAACTGAATATGATTTCGATGATAACAGCGACTTCCATTCCGCTCCGAAAACATACCCCCATTGATCATTGTCAAGAATTACAGAATTATCCTGCTTCTTTTCTTCATCGTCATTATTAAATTTTACCTTATCTATATTGCTAATAATGTTCAGTGTAAGAAAGTTATTCTTATCAAGGTCGTAAACTCCCTTTCCTTGAAACGCCCAGTACTCTGGAACAAAACCGAATCCGGCCGCATTGAATATTAAATCAAGATAGCTTCTCCTTGCTGATATTAACCATGAACCTTTTTTCTCAGAACCTATAGGTCCTTCTAAGATAGCGCCAAATCCCGTAGCAGATAAATTAATATCTGTCATGAATTTTATTCTGCTTCCTTCTTTTTGTTTTATCTCTAATACTGAAGATAGTTTATCTCCGTATTTTGCTGAGAAACCTCCTGTTATAAAATTTACATCGCGTATGAAATCAAGATTTATAATGCTCGTCGGTCCTCCGGTTGCTCCCTGAGAACCAAAGTGATTTATGTTCGGTACGTATGAATTATCCACAACGAATAGGTTCTCCGACGGCGCACCGCCTCTGACAATCAAATCGTTCCTTCCGTCATTTACAAAAGATACACCGGGTAAATTCTGCACTACTCGTCCGACATCTTCAAATCCTCCCGGCGTAAATCGAATTTCTTCAGTTGAAAGGTTTTTCAATGAGGTGGATATATCGCCCGGCTTTGTAAACCTCTCATCTTCAACAACTATCTCATCAGTCGCTACTATATCAAGCTCTGCTACCCTGTCAGTTATCACACCCGAATTGACAATAACATTATCTATTACAAACGTAATATACCCTATCGAACTGAACCTTATGCTGTACCTGCCTGCAGGTACAATTTCAAAATAAAAGAAACCATTGTCATCGGTTCCGGTTTTTACTATCTCGGCGGTTTCTGTATTCTTTGCCTCTACTACAGCACCGATTACAGGCTGTTGATTCATTCTGTCAACTACCTTCCCTGAAATTCCCCCCTTTTCCTGAGCATTTATATTCACAGTTATCAGGGTCATTAAAATTATTATATATATTGACTTTTTCATGTATGTACATTTAAATTTTCATAATCTAAAATGATTTTTTTGCCTCATAAGTTCCTGTATAATAAAAAATATATTTCTTCTTAAATCAAATGTCATTATTAACAAAATTTGAAAGCATGTTATTCCGTTAATAGCAAATTAAAATAAAAATATTTGAAACTCACCGGTAATAACAATTCCCTTGAATTATTGAGCATTAGAATATTATATTATATTATTTGAAATAAGAATATTATCTTATATGAAAAAGGTTTTCCTATTACAAGACGAGTTTGAGGGAATTAAAATTTTATTTGATTCCTCTCCTCATCTTTTTAATATTCTAATGTCTTACCTCCGTATTGAATTTAAATAAATCGAAGTTGGTATTATTAATCAAAAATATAAAAATTAATATAAGGATTGTACTGCTTCAGATGGAATTGGACAAATTAAATCATTAAATTTGTAGAAAAGGAGATTTAAGATGTCAAAGTACAAAGTTATTTCATCGAGGGGAAAAGTTCTGATATTGAGAGAACTACTTGAGAACAAGGTCCCAATAAACCAGCTTGCTGAAAAGCACGATATTCATCCAAATGATATATATATCTGGAGAAAGAAATTAGTTGTTCAAAGTGGAATAGATAAGTACTCAAATGCAAAACCGAGAATAATAAGTGATAACGGTTCACAGTTTATATCGAAAGACTTTGCAGGATATTTAAAGATGTTGGGATTAAAACACGTAAGGACATCTATAATGTATCCGCAAAGCAATGGTAAAATAGAAAGATTCCATAGAACCATTTCCACAGAATGCATAAGGAAGAAATCAATGATTGACTTGAATGATGCAAGGAAGCAGATAGCAAACTATGTAGAATTTTATAACACAAAAAGATTACATAGTGCATTGAATTATTTAACACCGGAAGATTATGTTAAAGGAAGAAAAGATGACAGACTTAAAGAAAGAGAATCAAAACTAATAGAAGCAAAAAAGGCAAGATATGAGGCTGCTAATGTTAGTTAATTATCACAAAATATCTTTTATTAAAAGTCCAATTTCCGCTGAACCAATACAGGATAATGAAGCAATATTTTAAATTAAAACCAGCAATTAATATTAAATCAAATTAAAATATATTTCAAACTTTAATTTATATATATGAAAAATTTTAATAATTTAAACAAAATATCTATATTTCTCTTAGGTTTATTATTTGTACCATCATTATTAAAAGGGCAGGACTATTATTATAATGATTACATAATAAGTGAAGATAATATACAAAGACAAGAATACGATGCTTTTGATAATACCGGTCAACCTATTTTTAGAACTAAGCAAGTCGCATTTGTTTATTTAGATTTTCCGGATGGAAGAGTACCAGGAATTCTAAAAATACCTGAAAATAATATTGAATTAAGTAGTGTCCCAAATCGAGATGCAGTTGGGGAAATAGGATTAACAAGCACGCAAAGCCCATTTCCATCGTCAAATCCAAACTTATATGCTAATGTATTTAAGTATAAATGGTCAGACAGATGGAATATGCTTTTTTCTACTGGCATTTATCAAGGTAGTGCACATCCTGACAATCTTTCACATACTGGATATACTTCGTTAAGTAAAGAAGCATATGGAAGTTTCAAAGAGTATTTCACAGAAATCTCTAATTCAAAATTTACTGTTATACCTGCTATAACCCATTCAGATCAAGTAGAAACTATGTATAGAACGGGCATTGTAAATAATATCAAAACATTATCTAACGGTGATAAAGTTATAGAAAGTATTATGTTACCTAGAATGAAATATGCCCGGAATTTGAATTCAGGTTATTTCCCAGATTTTGATAATCTTCATGAAGGAGGTATGTATCAAATGTTAATTGATGCAGAAATGGTAGCTCGAAGAATGCACAACAATGACAGTTTAGAGTTTGAGATTGATAATTTTGATGGAATAGTTATATATGTGATAGCTGGTTCACATAGTAAATTTAAAGGTATTGGAACAGGTTCGGAAACAATTGTAAGAGGGATGTTTGATCAAATAAGTTCTGAATTTGCTGTTATTGACGGCATTACTTGCATTTCACATGAATTTGCTCATTGCGCTTTTGGATGGCAGCACACTATAGCAGGTCGAAATTGTTTAATGAATCCGAATCAGACGAAAGATATTAATTGTCCATCACATCCGAATCCAATTTTAAAATTAAGAGAAGGTTGGGTTACTCCTATTCATTTAAGCTCAAACTTAAACAGTATTGAACTCCAACCAATTGAAACGAGCAAACAGGTAGGTATTATCACAATTTATGGTAATCCATCAGCCGCACCTGATCATTTATCAGGTGAATGTTATGTTGTTGAAAACAGAAAACGACTTGGATTTGATAAAAAACTATTAACCGATAATCCCATTTCGAGTCCATATAAAGGCGGATTGCTAATATGGCATTACGGTCCATACGGAGAATTCAATTTTCCCCCCGGATTAGATTTAGAATTACATTCGTATAAATTAATAACGCCTAATGATATAGCCCCTAATGATATTTACCAAAATAGTGGTAATCAAGAATACTTTTTTGCTTATCAAAATAGTTTACAAAACCCAAGTTTCTACAATTTACTTCAAAATAGGACATTCTCTCAGGAAAACTTAAAAACCGGGATACAGATACAAAATATTCATCAAGCAGATTATAGCAATGTAAACAGTAATATTATATTTAATTTAAGTTACAATATTTCTTTACCACCAAATTATGATTATACAGTAATAAACTTTTCGCCACAAGCGCAAAACAATCTCGTTTCAACATCAGGACGAATTTATTTCCATAAAGAAAATAGATATGATTATTTCAGACTTTTTCCTGGTGCTAAAATTGATATTGCACCAAATAGCGAGTTTACAGCAAAAGGGGTAAAGGCAACTGGTGAGGAATTAAATAAAATTATTTTTTCGGGTCCCGGTTATGAAAACATATATGAATCCTTTTATTGCAAATTCAATGGTATGCGTATAAATAGTAATTTTAACACATTCGATGAAGTTGATGCTGTAGTATTCAAACATATACATTTTACAAACATCAACGATAATAAGGTTAAAATTGGGATGCAATACTGTGTTAATTGTGAAAAATATCCTGTTGAAATAGAGAATATAACGACTGATAATCCATGCATAAGGGACAATCCTTGCACAATGCAAAGCTCTTATGATATTAGTTTAATCGGCGCATTAATAAACAAGGTTAACATTAATGGTGTAAGTTTGAAATTAGGACTACTTATAACAACTCCCGAATGTAATATCAATGTTTTCAATACTTACGCAGGTATATTCGGAATTAATAAATTTACCAGTAATACAATTTTTGTATTTTATGATTGTGATTTATACGGGTCATATTCTCAATTATTAAAGGATGATAGTTACAGTAACTGGCAGGGATTAAATGTATATGGGGGTGGTATTAATTTTAACCAAGTTACAATAAAAGATGCCCACTATGGATTAATACTTAATAATTTGATGAATGAATTAAAGATTACAAACTGTACTTTTGATAATAAATATTTGGACTTGTCTGTTGATAATTATAAGTTTAATAAAATTCCCGGAAATGGTTTTATTTTTAATAATATCTTTAACCCAACTAATGACAATACTCCACAGCACATAGGAGTTTCAAATTCTAAATATATACTAATTGATCACAACAGTTTCCCGAACGTAAAAACTGCTGGTATTACTTTACTTAACTGTAACATGCCAAACGTTATTAATAATACAATTGAAAGTTCCAGTTCAGGTTTAGTTGGTATTGCTAGCTATTTATCAGGAGGAGCGTATCATTGCAATAATATTTCTGATTGCTATTATGGACTAGAGTATATAAATTCTAATCCAATTCTTTACCAAAATATAATTCATAATAACGGAATAGGCATGTACATTACTAACAATACATATCCTATTATGTCCCCTGCATATACCGGTAATCAAACAGAAAATTTAGCCGGATACAATCACTTCTATGGCAATTCGGGACAGGAAATATATATACTTAACACTGAAACTGCCACAAGTAACTTATTAATGGATGATGGTATTAATATAATTGAGGATGATGACAACAATGATTATTTAATATATATTGAAAATGAAGGTAGCTCAGAATCAGAAATAATTAAATGTACAAATAATTTTTGGGGTAATATAGGCGACCCTGGCTATAAATTGTTTCCTATAGATTACTTTTATTATAATCCATTTCTTATATCAATACCGGCGCCACCTACTAATTGTCAAATTACAACGATAAATGAAGACAATTCTTCCAAATCGCAACAAACTTTATTGTTAGGTAATGCTTTGAAATCAAGTTTGACTGGAAATTATATTACTGCTGCTAACTATGCTGAACAGTTAATAACTTCTGGTAGTGATCGTGCTTTTCAAAAAACAGGTTCCCGCTTATATTATAGTTACATATATTCAGATGGTTCTGGGATTGCAACACTACCTTCTTATTATCAGAATATGATTAATATAAACAATAATGATAGTTTACTTCAAAAGTATTATAACGGACTGAAAATTGAATCCCAGGTTATAAACGAGGAGTTACAAAACGCTCTTTTTGAGCTTGATGTTATAATTGCAAATGCTTCAAATTCTTATGAGTTACTTTATGCTAATCTTGATAAATTACGAATCTTAAGTATGCTTGATAGTTCTTCAGGTGGTGATAATAGTAATAGTATTATTTCGATACCAGAATTATACAATTTATTGAAATCGGACTTAAGTAAAATTTCTAATAAATCTATGATGAATAGCAAACAAGAGACGATCAAAATTAAATCAAGTAATTCAAAGTTTGATTATCTGCTAAAAAGAATTCCAAATAACCTTGAAGAGTTGAATAAAAAATCATACGATCATTTAAGGGAAATAATAAAAGACAAGATCATTTATGAAATATTGATTAATAACTATATTCCTGATGTTCCTCCAATTAGAAATGAAGAATATAAATCAAAGAATAAGTATGGTTCAAACAACAGTATTCCAACAAAGCATGAGCTATCGCAAAACTATCCAAATCCGTTTAATCCGTCTACAACTATTAAGTATGCATTACCGAAAGACGGATTCGTTTCTTTAAATATATACGACATAACAGGAAGGGAAATAAGAACTCTTGTAAATGAAATCAGAAAAGCAGGATACTATTCTATTACCTTAAATGTGTCGGAGCTATCAACTGGGATTTATTTTTACAGGTTAAAATCTGGTAATTTTGTTCAAACAAAGAGAATGGTTTTAATAAAGTAATTATTCTTAATTTCATTAAGGGTTGGCAGTTAAATGCCATCCCTTATTTGAAATATGATTTGTTTTAAATGTTTGTTTTCTAACGTACTTTAATAGAGATGTTTACAACTAGTATTATTTGTATAAATAAAAATAATAAACTATATGTATGCTAATAAATTTATTATTCTTAGTATGAAATTGATAGTATTAATATCAATTGTTTTCATATCTAATTCATTGTTCGCCCAACTTGTAAATGATTTCAGAGTAAACACTGATACGGCATTATCAGTACCTAAATATTTCGCTAAAATTTCTTCAAACAAAAAAAGATATTCTGTTATCGTATGGCAAAATGGGGTTAATTCACCAATAGATGTGTACGCACAAATATTTGATAGTAGCTTCAATAGAATAGGAAATAATTTTAAGGTTAATTCTACAAGTGGTTCAATAAATTCGGATGTTGCAGTAAGAAAAGATGGCTCATTTGGTATAGTTTGGAGGGGTGTTTCTGTAAGTCCTAGTGGCTCATTAATTCTTTTAAAAATATATAATAAAGATGGTATCCCTATCTCACAGGAAATTCAATTAAACGATACTATAAAAGGATTTGACCCTAACATAAGAATTGGTACAGATAATTTAAATAGATTCATTATTTCATTCGATTATACTGCTCCTGTTTCTTATCACAAAGACATCTTCTTCCAAATAGTTGATTCAAATGGCGTAAAAGTTGGTAACAATGTTAAAGTGAATCAATATTCGAGTTATGGGAAACCGGCAATTGGAGTTCAACAAAATGGCGGATTTGTAATAGCATGGGAGAGTTCGGGACCTAAACCAAACCATTTTGATATTTACAGTCAATTATTTTCTGCAAACGGTACTCCGATTGGAAGTAATCAACAAGTAAATGATATTGAGTTTGATATTGACACTTTAAATAATCAAACACAAACAGACATTGCTATTGATTCAACAGGGAATTATGTGATTTCTTTTTCTGAATTTCCATATAGTACTGGTGTAGATAGAATTAAATATCAAAGATACAACAACAGTGGCAATAAAATTGGGATTAATAAAATTATTGGTAACGGTGCTTATGAAGCTTTCGTGAGCTATGACGAAGTTGGGAACATAATATTTTTACTAAGCTACGATGGAAGCGTCGGCTATATAAACAATTTAAGAATTGATAATAATGATAATTTTATAGGAAGTTATTTCCCTGTTTCAACACAGTTTCCTAATAGCAGTAAAGGCGGTTCAGATGTTCTTTTAATTGATAAGAAAATTGTTAATGTTTGGAGAGATTTACGATTAAGCAATCAGCCTCAAATATTTTTAAATGTTCGCTCCTACATAAACCCGGATAGTGTTGTATCAATAAATAACATAAGTATGGAGGTTCCCTCAAAGTATTCATTATCACAAAACTATCCGAATCCTTTTAATCCTACGTCAGTTATTCGTTTTCAGTTGCCCTTTGTTAGTTTTATTTCGCTAAAAGTCTATGATATACAAGGGAAAGAAGTTCAAACACTCGTGAATGAATCACTAAAACCCGGAACGTACGAAGTAACGTTCGACGGCTCGCATTTAACAAGCAGTGTTTATTTCTGTAAACTCCAAACCGGTTCTTTTATTAGCGTAAAGCGAATGGTGCTTCTCAAATAATTTTGTAAATTAGGCTTTGTCCTTTATTTTACAAACTAAAACCCGTAGCTATTTCAGAGTTTTTATGATCTTTTCTCTTGACTTTCTCAAAAAATAATGCTATTTTGAAAATAGTACCAATACTGCTTAATCATCAGTATTTTAGATGCTGTTTAGTTTAATTTCTATCTTAATAACAGTATAAATTACTGATAATACAAATCTTAAAGATAATCCACGATAAAAATACGGTAATAATACGATAATTATACGATTATAGTACGGTGTAATTAGTATCAACTTGGTCTATTCTCGACTATTTCTTACCTATTTCAATAACTCAGCGATACTCTGCTAAAAAACCAAAGTTTAATCAGAAATTAACGATTTGCCAATAAATTATTAATAAATATAAAACAGAAATGCAATAATTAGGTGTTTTTCTCTATTTCTCAACTTCTTCGAATTTTCTATCATCAAAAATTAACTGTCTGCATATCTCTCTTCCTCTTTCGTCAATTTTATACAACGGCATTATCTTTCCTGCATGTACTATCACCATATCAAGCCCTGCATCTATAGCATAATGCAGAAATACTGAGTTTAGCACGTGTCTTATATTTGGATACAACCCGAATGAACAGTTGCTCAGCCCGAGTATTGTCTTGCACTTTGGCATAATCTTCTTTATCTCGCGAATTGCATTAATCGTGTTCAACCCGCTCTTGCGCAAATCTTCCTGACCCGAACCCAGCGGAAATGTCAGTGCATCAAATATTAAATCTTCTTCTCTGAAATTATGTACCTTCACAGCATGGTCTCTTATTCTCTTTGCAATTGCTACCTTCTTCTCAAGGTCATAAGCTTGCCCTTCTTCATCTATCGATAAAGCTACAACAGCAGCACCAAATCTCTTTGCAAGCGTAAGTATTTTATCCGCCTTTAAAGTCCCCTCTTCAAAATTAATCGAGTTAATTATTGCTCGACCCGCATATAGCTTTAAAGCAGTCTCAATTACATTAACCTCAGTAGAATCTATCATCAGCGGAAGCGTTACCGATGTATTAAATCGTTTTATCACTTCAGTCATATCCCTTACTTCATCCCTGCCTACAAACGCAACACACACATCAAGTATATGCGCCCCTTCTCTTATCTGCTCTTTTGCCATGTTCACCATCGCGTCATAATCTTCCTTTTCAAGAAGCTGTTTGAACTGCTTCGAGCCGTTTGCATTGCACCGTTCCCCGACAAGTATCGGTGCAGGGTCTATCGTCATCGTTGAAATACTGAACAGCGAAGATACGGATGAAGTGTAATTCCATTTTCTTTCTTTCGGTGTGTATTGCTCTGCAACTTCGCTTAAAAGTTTAATATGATTTGCATTTGTTCCGCAGCAACCCCCTACCACGTTAACTCCAAACTCACGCACAAAAAGTTTCGCCCATTTCTGCATTTCCTCAGGAGTTAAATGATAATGTGCCTTCCCGCTTACGTTCTCGGGAATTCCCGCATTCGGCATACAGAATACATTTTTCGGTGAATTGTGGCAAAGATAACGGATGTTCTCTTCCATCTCTTTCGGACCCGTTGCACAGTTCATCCCTATTATATCAATCATGTCGTATGGCTCAAGCGTTGTAAGTGCAGCCGAAATCTCACTTCCCATAAGCATCGTGCCCATCGTCTCAACTGTTACAGATACTATCACTGGCAGTTTTCTTTTCTTCTCACGGAATAATCTGTCAGCGGCTGATAGTGCACACTTTATCTGAAGCAAATCCTGACATGTCTCAATACAGAATATATCAACTCCACCGTCAAACAATCCGCTCATCTGCCTGTAATAAGACTCCTCCATATCATCAAAACTAATGTGTCCCAATGACGGTAGTTTTGTCGTCGGACCTATCGAACCCGCAACAAACCTCGGCTTTATATCAGTGGAAAACTCCAGTGCAGCTGCCTTCGCAAGCTGTGCCGCTTTCAATGATAGTTCATAATCAAGATTGGCTATGTTATACTCATTTAAAACTATTGAAGCAGAGCCGAACGAATTAGTCTCAATCACGTCCGCCCCTGCTTCAAGAAAATATCTGTGAAGTTTAGTAACTACCTCCGGTTTTGACTTGCAAAGGTACTCGTTGCATCCCTCAAGTTCTTTCCCCCCGAAATCATCGGCTGTAAGCCCGTATGTCTGCAACGTTGAACCCGTCGCACCGTCAAAAACTAATATCTTATCCTTTAGTAGTTCTAAAAAATTCTTCATCCTTTATTCTGTTATTTTTCCTTCTCTCAACTCCTTCGCAATTCTTTCGAGTTTGTAGAGATCTTTAATTGCTTCAATCATACCCTCTGAATCAACCGAAACAGTATGAGGAACATCTGTATTATATATATAATTGTCGTCAAGGCTTTCAATGTTGCCGTCAAAAGCAAGACCGATTATCTCCGCATCTTTATTTATTACAGGACTACCTGAGTTTCCTCCGATAATATCATTTGTCGATATAAAGTTTATAGGTGTTGACTTATCAAATTCTGAAGGTGGATTTTCCCATCTCTCTGAAAATGTCCATGGATACTGCTTATTAAACGAATAGTACCTGTCATAATATCCATAAAAGGTAGTCTTCGGAGGCGCGATTGTCCCATTATAATTATAACTCTTAATTACACCGTCTGAAATCCTTAATGTAAACGTTGCATCAGGCGGTATCGATGTACCATAAACTTCAAATGCTGCCCTTCCAATAAGTTCTTTATTAACTAAAATTTTATTCCGAAGTTCTTCATTCTTTTTCTTCAATTCTGCAAATCTTGGTGCAGTTTCTATTGCAAACTTAATAAATGGATCGTTAGATTTCAAAATTGCATCAGGTCCTTGTGAAAGCAGTCCCAATGCACCATCCTTGGTCGAAAGTACCGATGTACCGGCTAATGACTCGGCATTTCGATTCTCGAAAATCTTTAAAGCAGTATTGTCTTTGCCGAGTTTCTTCCGCATCGCATTAAGTTTGAAATTCATTAACGCCTTGTTTAACTCAGGATCAAAGTTTTTATAAAGTGCTTCAAGTTTTGCCGGCTCTAACGTCTCCTTTGAAAGTGCCGATGTTACAAGTCTGTCAGCAGCATTAAATTCAACTGACGACATCCTTGGATTGTTCTGATATGAATATATTTCGTTATACATTTTCTTCAGTTCGGTATTTGCATCCGAAATTTCATCCCATGCTTTACCGTATTTTGACTTGAGTGTTGGGTTAGCATCCACTGCTGCTCGGAAAGTCTTTTCGAAATGTCTCTTCTTGGCCATTAGTACAGGATCATTTAATGCCTTTACCATTCCTTTGTAAACCTTTTGAGAATTTGCCATCGAAAATAATGTGTTATTCATTTCCTTTCCTTTATCAGGATTTTTAGCAATGATATCAGTATATGTATTAACAAGCATATCAAGCATTGCTAATACATCAGGATTTGTATAATCTCTTGCTACTTCAAGCTGTGAATATGTGTTAAGTCTCTCTGTTCTTCCTGGATTACCTACTACAAATATCGGCTCTCCCGGTTTTGCTCCTCCCGGACTCCATTTATAATAATGCTCTGTCTTCAAAGGTTTACCGTCATCACCATAAACCCTGAAGAATGTCATGTCAAGATTATATCTCGGATATGTGAAGTTGTCGTAATCACCACCGAAGAATCCTGCCTGATCTTCAGGTGCCATAACTAAACGCACATCCGTATATCTCTTATATACATAAGCAGAATACACAGCACCGTTAAATAATGTAACCACCTGACATCTCAGTCCGGTCTCTGCAGCAACTCTTTTCTCAATTTCTTGTATCTTAACTTTCTTGTTCGCTACCTTCTCTTCGTTTGTCTTTCCTGTTTCAATTGCAGTTTGTACCTCATCAGTTACGTTTATGATTTTAACTAACTGATCAACAAATAAATTCGGTACTGGTCTCTCATCTTCAAGTTTCATCGCAAGAAACCCCATATTGTGAAGGTCTTCACCTTCTTTTTCTACTTGAGATACAGATTCACGACCGCAGTGATGGTTTGTCATAACAAGCCCGTCACCGGATACAAACGACGATGAACAGTAAGTCGCAAACCTAATTGCTGACATACGTACATGGTCAAGCCATTCCTGTGTCGGCTTAAATCCGTATGTCTCGTTGAAATAATCTACAGGCGGAAAATCAAATGTCCACATCTTGCCCATATCATACTTCGATGACTTTACTGTATCAAGGTTTACACCGTAGTATTGAGAGTACGAAGTACTCGAATATACTACTAACATTAATACTAAAACTCTTATTACTCTCTTAAGCATAATCAATAAATTTAATTATTTTGAAATTAGTTGTTTGTTATCTTTCCGTTTACTAACTCAGAACCAATCCTCTTTAGATTGTACATATCGTTTATTGCTTCAAGAAGTCCTCTTGAATCAACCGATACTGTCGTCGGTACATCACTCGAATAAATAAACTCTCCCGGCATGCTCTCTATATTACCGTCAAAAATAAGCCCCACTATTTCAGAATTCTTGTTAATCATCGGACTCCCTGAATTCCCCCCGATTATGTCATTTGTTGATATAAAGTTAAATGGCGTACCTAAATCAAAATCCGCGGGTGGATTAAGCCATCTACTGTGAACTTCCCATGGATACTTTTTGTCAAACGAATAATACCTGTCAAGCATGCCATAGAACGTCGTGTTAGGAGGTGCTATTGTTCCATTATAATCGTAACTCTTTATTACGCCATCAGATATTCGTAAAGTGAAAGTTGCATCCGGTGGTATCTTGGTACCGTAAACGTCATATATAGCTCGCCCTAATATCTGATTATAATATTCCTCTTTAGCACCAAATACCTGAAGTTTTCTGTATAATGACCTGAAATCCCCGCTTTTATTCTTTTCGAATATTTCTTTCTTTTGTTTCACTAATTCTGATATATCATTCCATACGTTTCCGTATTTTGCTTTCAATTTCTCATTACTGTTAACTGCTTTAATGAAATTCTTTTCGAAATCCTTTTTTCTTGCCATTAACACTCCGTCATTTAGTCCCTTCAGAGTACCCTTGTATACTTTCTGGCTGTTCGTATAGTTAAACAACTCATTATTCAATTCTTTTTCCTTATCAGGATTAGCCGCTAAAACTCTATAAAGACTGTCAACAATATTATTTATATAATTAAGTATTAACGGGTCTGTTATATCTCTTTTAAACTCAAGCTGTGAAACAGTAAGAAGTCTTGATGTAGAGCCCGGATTTCCAACAACAAATATCGGCTCTCCTGGTGCTGCCCCGTTGCTGCTCCATCTGAAAAAGTTATTTACTTTTAATGGATTTCCCGCTTCGTCATACACTCGGAAGAACGTGCAATCAAGGGTGTACCTCGGATAAGTAAAGTTATCGGGATCTCCGCCGAAGAATCCTGCATTGTCTTCTGGAGCAAATACTAACCTGACGTCGTTGTATCTTTTGTATATGTATGCTGAATATACTCCTCCATTATATAGAGAAACTACCTGACATACAACACTTGTTCCCTCTTTATACCTGCTTTCAATTTCTGTAGTCTTTTTAAACTTGAAATCATCTCTCTCTTCTATATCCTTTCCCTGATCTATCGCTGTTTGCATCTCTTTTGTAACATCAATAATCTTTATTAGCTGATCTACAAACAATCCCGGTACTTTCCTCTCATCCTCAATTTTCATCGCTAAAAAACCTTCTTTATGAAGGTCTTCTCCCTCTTTCTCTACTTGTGAAACAGATTCCCTGCCGCAATGGTGGTTGGTCATTACAAGTCCGTCTTCAGAGACAAATGATGCTGAACAGTAATCAGCAAATCTCAATGCTGACATTCTTACATTATCAAGCCATTCTTGTGTAGGTCTGAATCCGTATTCCGATTGAAAATAATCCAGTGGAGGAAAGTCAAAAGTCCACATCTTTCCATTATCGAATTTTTGTGCTTTTACGGTATCTAAATTAACTCCGTAAGTGCCTTGTGAGTATATATATATAGGTGTTAATAATACAAATAATAGTAATAATATCTTTATTGTGTTTTTCATAGTAATGATATTTAGTTGTTGATTAATAATTAAAGATTGTTATAATAATGAACTTTTTCAATCTAAAAAGAAACGGAGCTATTGCTCCGTTTCTTGCAATTCTGTCTTTTCGGCAGTCAAGACAGTCACTCAAATATATTCAAAATTTATGACCTAATATTAATCTAACGTCCTTCTCATGAACGCTGGAGGATCAACATTTTTTAGATCCTCGTCGGGGAATCCGTACTTATTTATACTCCGCTTAAATGAATTTGTTTCCTTCTCGCTTAAATCATCATTAAGCATATCTTTTACAGACGGCTGTCTTCTTGTGATAGCGGGAATGTCTAATTTTCTAATGTCATCTGGCATTTCATCAATTCTTCCCCTCGCTGTTTTTAAATTGTCCATACCAATCACATTTCCGTATTCGTTATCCGTATTATTTTCGATTGCCGTCTCTATCTGTTCTTTCTTAAATCCCGTAGCAATAACTGTTACCATAACCTCTCCGTCTATATCCTTATCATCCATTAATCCAAATATGTAATTTGCTTTATCTCCAACCGCATCTTGTACTTGACTATTGATTATATCAATTTCATCAAAACCAATATTTCCGTCTGATGCTATGTTAACAAGTACGTTCTTCGCTCCGGATAAATCAATGCTTTCAAGTATTGGATTCGACAAGGCCTCTCCAACTGCTTTCATCGCTCTTCCTTCTCCGGTCGCTATTCCTGTTCCGATTATTGCGTCGCCCGTGTTCTTCATCGTCGTCTTTACATCGGCAAAGTCAACGTTTATCTCGCCTGTCTTTGTAATAATCTGTGAGATCCCCTTTGTCGCATTATATAAAACAATGTTTGCAAGTGCTAACGCCTGATTCTTAGTTGCCTTTTCATGTATTAGTTCACGAATACGCTGGTTTGGAATTATAATTAAACTGTCCACTTCCCTTTTTAACTTTTCAATTCCATCCAGTGCTGCCTGCATCCTCGGATTACCCTCAAAACCAAACGGCTTTGTTACTATTGCAACCACAAGAATATCAAGACTCTTCGCAAGTTTTGCAATCAACGGAGATGCTCCTGTTCCTGTACCGCCGCCCATTCCGGCAGTTAAAAAAACCATATCACTGCCCGCTAATGCTCTGCCTATTTCTTCCCGGCTTTCTTCTGCTGCCTTGTCACCAAGCGCTGTGTTGGCACCTGTACCAAGTCCTTTTGTTATAGTCTTGCCAATTTGTATCTTCACATCTGCCTTGCTAATGTCCAGTGCCTGTGAATCAGTATTTATTGCAATGAATTCTACTCCCTCAATTCCTCTGTCCACCATCGAGTTTAATATGTTGCCGCCGCCACCCCCTATGCCGACTACTTTTATCCTTGCGCCATTTAGCTCGTGTGGTAATAATTGAATGCTCATTAATTTACCCTTTCATTTATTTTGTATTATTAAAATTCTTTAATTTCTTGTTTTAAAGTTCATCAAACCAGTTCCTCACTGTATTGAATATTGATTTTGCAGTTAATTTCGGTCTCCCTGTTGTTCTGCTCTTTTTTAATATTTTATCGTACGTGTTCAATTGTTTTGCCCTGTGTAATATCAGTCCAACTCCTGTTGCATATATCGGGCTTTCAACTTCTTTTGATAGTCCGCTTGATAATCCTCTCGGTGACCCAAGATTGACCTCAAGTCCTAATATTTGCTCAGCAAGTTCTTTGGTGCCTTTAATTAATGAACCACCACCGGTTATTATTACACCCGCAGGTAATTCATCATATATTTGTGAGTTTTTCAGTTCAATTGCCGCAAGTTCAAATATATCCTGCATCCTTGCCTGAATTATTCTGGCTAAAATGCTCTTTCTTGTTTTCTTAGGGATCTTTCTGCTTATTGATTCTATCATTATCTCATCATCGTTTAATATTTCCGATACAGAAGCGAACCCGTACTCTCTTTTTATTCTTTCTGCTTCATCTTCGGATATTCCCAGCGTTTCATATATATCCTTCGTGACAAGGCTGCCTGCTATTCCAATACCGGCAGTATATTTCAATGCTCCTCTTTTAAATACTGCAATGTCCGTCGTGCCGCCTCCTATATCTATCATTGCAACACCTACTTTTTTCTCACCCTCTTCAAGAACTGCATGTGATGATGCTATCGGCTCTAATACAATATCATCTATACCAACACCGCAGTTATTAACACAACTTGATAAATCATCTATAGACGAAACTAAACATGTTATTATGTTCATTTTTGCCTCAAGTCTTACGCCATACATTCCAATAGGTGACTCAAAAATGCCGTCTTTACCATCTATATTATATTCCTGCGGTATCACAGAAATTATCTGTGTATCACTGGGGATTTTCAATAAACTCGCCTGTTCAACAAGTCTTTGTATATCGCTTTCCTGTATTACTCTATCTGGATTCTGTATCCCAATAATTGTATTTGTCTGTATGCATCTTATATGATGTCCTGCAATACCAACAGAAACTGACTTTATTGGAATACCAGAATTGAGCTCTGCTTCATCCAGTGCCATCTTAATTGAATCTATGGTCTTCTGCGGACTTACAACTATCCCTCTGTTTAAACCGTTAGACGGTGCTTTCCCAATTCCAATAATATCTACAGCTCCGTTAGGTTTTTTATGTGCTACAATGACACATATCTTTGTCGTACCTACATCGAGCCCAACAATAATCTCGTCATCCGATTTTTTACTTCTTTTTGATACCATATTTGTTTAGTTTATTTTTGCAATTATCTGATTAGAAAATCTCATATCAACATATTCACAATTCAAGTTTCTTAAAGTTATTTCCGAATCCATAAATCTTTTAAAAAGCTCCAGCTTAGGTTTGTAATATTCGTTCGTGTTCTTATCAACTCTTTTAAAATAAAATGATGTTAATTTATCGTTTGTTTTTACGACTATCTTAGAACTGTCCTTCATATTCACTTCAGATATAAGATTCTGTATGTATTTTCCCTTTTCATAAGCCGCTTTAAGAAAATTCATTGCTGCATTTATATCGGTTTTATTTTTCCTGTCATCAGTCCCAAGTCCGTTTATTATTGGCAAATCAAATGCTTTATCGTAATTCTTTATTGGAAATATTTCTTGTTCTTCATCTATTAAATATATTTCATTGCTTTTAATAACAATAGCAATTGGTTTTTTCTCAATTACCTCAATAATAAGTTCAGAAGGAGGCTCCTTGCTCACAACTACTTTCTTTATCTCCGGATGTTTTGCAACTCTGTCTCGTATGAACATTTCATTTAATTCATCAAGGTTTATTGTTGAATCCACCTTCAATCCTGCTGCCGTCAGTATTTCACTCTCGCTGATGGTTATGTTTCCTTTTATCGTAATCTTGCTTATATAAATTTTATTTCTCCAGTTATTAGCAAGAATGATGATTAATAATGTAATTGCTGATAAAGCAGCAATAAATAATATTATTCTGCCTTTACTCATTTGACCGTAATCTTTTTTATGAATTCATCACAGTAATTCGATATTGTTCCTGCTCCCTGAAATACAACCCTGTCGTTTCTCTTTAAAGATTTTTTCAGATGTCTGAAAAGAGCAATCTTATTCTCAAACAGATAACTTTCACATCCTTTTATTTCTAATATTCTTAAAATCAGTCTCGAGTTCACGCCCTTTATTGTTTTTTCTCTCGCTGGATATATCGGTAAAAGATAAACCACATCGGCAATATTCAATGATTCAGCAAATTCCTTGTAGAACATATTTGTTCGTGTAAATGTATGCGGTTGAAACACTACTAATATTCTTCCCCCATCATTATCCTTTAAAGCTTGTAATGTTGCTTTTATTTCTGAAGGATGATGTGCATAGTCATCAAAGATCTTGTACTGTCTGCTGCTCTTCAATTCAAGCCTTCTTTTTACACCTTTAAAATTGCTTATGCTTTTAAAAATACCTTTTGTATCATCGCATACAACGCTGGATACTTTTATTGCTGCTAATGCATTATAAACATTGTGCTCTCCAAGCACCTTTAGATTAATCTTCTTGTTTTTATAAGTGAATTCTGTTTTAAAATTGTTGTTCCTTACCTTCGTAACTAATCCCGTAGATTTTATTCCAAATTTCAAAACGTTCTTCTTCTTGCTCGATTTGAATAGACTTCTTATATTTCTGTCATCCCAGTTAATTACAAATGTGCCATTAGATTTTATTTTAAGTACAAAATTAGCAAATGATTTTAATAATGCATCTTCATTCCTGTATATGTCAACATGATCCAATTCAATATTATTAATAATTATCACATTAGGATTTAAAGTTAAAAAACTTCTATCATACTCATCTGCTTCTACTATTGCAAATCCACTTTCACCTTTCCTGTATGAAGCACCACCCAAAACATCTAAATTCCCGCCCACAAATACAGTCGGATCAAATCCGGTATCTATAAGTATTTTTGCAATCATTGATGTCGTTGTTGTCTTTCCGTGAGTCCCGGATACAGCTATAAGGTACTTGCTGTTTACTATATCGCCCAGTAATGCCGCTCTTTTTATAGTCTTTATTTCATTAATTTTTGCCTTCCTATATTCTGGATTATCTTTTTTTAAAGCAGATGTATAAACAACTAAATCAGTCTTATTATTTATATTACCCGCTTTATGAACATAATAAATCTTTGCTCCTTTTTTTACTAATCTGTCCGTAATAAATGTCTTAGCTATGTCACTTCCTGTCACTTTATATCCCTTTTCTATTAGATATTCAGCCAGCCCGCACATACCTATTCCACCAATACCAATGAAGTGTATTTGTTTTACTTTCTTTTTCAAATATTTATACTTATAGGGCATTATGAATGCTTAATAAGTTTATAAAACTCTTCATAAAGTTTCTTTTCATCGTTGAACTCACTTAATCTTATTCTTAATAATTTCTTTCTATTCACTAATTTTATTCTGACTCTTTTTACACTGCTTTTTCCTGCTTTGTATTTTCTTCTTTCTCTTGAGAATTTTACATAGACAATATCTTTATAAAATATTTCCCTCTTTCCGAACCTGTTTTTTATTTCAAATCTAATGTCATAAAAGTGTAATTCCTTAGATTTTATTACACTTATCAGATATGCAAGAAATGTATAAACAACAAAAAATGCAGTAATGTATAGTATTGGATCATGCAGAACTATTGTAAACTCTTTTGCAATAATAGTACCTCTTAACATCGCATAAGCAATCAGGAAAGAAAAGTATATTACTAGAAGCTTATAATAATAATCTAATCTTGCTTTAAATATTTTTACTTGCTCTGTCATTTTAGTATACTTTTAATTTCTTTGTAAATTTTTGAAGGTGATTCAGTATCGTATATTTTTGATATGTTATTACTCAGCATTCTCAGCTTATCCTCATCAAACAACAAAGATTTGATTTTCTCAATCAATGTTTCCCTTATTTCATCCTCTCTTATCATTACCGCCGAACTCCTTTCAACTAATGACTTTGCGTTTAGTTCTTGATGATTTTCCGCAGCGTATGGATATGGTATAAGTATTGCCGGTTTAGAAGTAAGACTAAGCTCCATTATACTGCTTATTCCGGCCCTGCAAATCACTAAATCTGATGCTGCATAGGCTTTATCCATATCATTTATAAATCCATATATTTTAATCCTATCACTTATATTTTTAAACTTATTTGAAATTCTTTCATAATTGGCTTTTCCGGTCTGCCATATAATATTTATACTTTCGTTAGATAACTTTTCTATTTTCGATTCCAACACTTCATTAATGGCTTTTGCACCCTGACTACCTCCAAAAACAAAAATTGTTTTATACCTATTTGTTATTTCGAAGAATTTCAATGCATCTTCTTTATTTATTGATTTTATTTTATTCCTAACGGGATAGGATATTTGTACAACATTGTCTTTCCTTTTTAGATAATCCCTTGTTTCTTCAAAATTCACTATAACTTTATTTACTTTTGGTGCAAGATATTTTATTACTTTACCTGGATACGAGTTACCTTCTTGAATAATACTGGGAACACCAAGATTTACGGCTGACGACACAACCGGACCTGTTACGTATCCGCCCGTTCCAATAACTACATCAGGTTTAAAGTCTTTAATTATTTTCTTGCACTTTCTTAATGAAGTATAATATCTCAGTATAAAATTAATATTCTTAAGCATATTCTTTCTATTAAGCCCGACTACTTCAATTAGTGCTATCTCATAATTATTCTCCGGTACTATTACTTCCTCCATCTTACCTTTTGCACCGATAAACTTGATACATGAATCTGATTCTCTATTCTTTAACTCGTCTGCAATCGCCAATGCCGGGAATATATGTCCACCTGTTCCCCCTCCTGTCATTATAACTCTCATATTCTTACCTCATTCATCTGAACTGAGTTAATATTTCTATCACGAAATGAAGATATATTCACTAAGACACCCGCCGCTATCGAATTAAATATCAAAGCAGTACCGCCAAAACTGACAAACGGTATAGGGACTCCTGTTGTAGGAAATATTCCGCTTGCAACTGACATGTTTACAACCGCATAAAGTAATATTATTGTAGTAATTCCAAATGCAAGATACTTTCCAAATGGATCTGTTACTTCTTTTGAGGTCTTGTATCCTCTTATAAGAAATAACATGAAAAGTAACACAACAAATAATGTACCGATGAAACCATATTCTTCACCCATAATGGCAAAAATAAAATCTCCGTATGACTCTGGAAGAAAAAACTCTTTCTGAACAGAGTTGCCCATACCTACTCCAAGCAATCCCCCATTTCCAAGTCCTATTATTGCCTGATTTAACTGATGTTGGGCTGTCCCTTTTGAACTGAATTCTGCGAAGTTCTCAATACGGGCAAGCATGTAAGATTTTGATAGCACAAACAATATAGCAAACGGTATTAACGATACTATTGTAACTGCTATATGTTTGAACTTTATTTTTGATGTAAGCATTAGCAGAATGGATGACATGAAAACAATTACCGAAGTAGAAAAATTTGGCTGGATTGCAATTAGACCGCATATCAACAAAACATAAAAAACTATTGGTAAATAACCTCTGTACAAATTACCTAAATATGTCTCCTTCTTTACTAGCAATGATGAGATGTGTAATATCAATGCATATTTGGCTATATCTGATGGTTGAATACTTAACGGACCTATGTACAACCATCTGTTAACATTATTTACTGATGAAGTAGTAAAAAGAACAATAATCAATAATATAATTGCACCAATAACCACAAACTTACTAGTATCTTGATATATCCTGTAATCTATTTTGACTGCAAAGAAGAATAAAACAAGCGATATTAAAACTTTGAACAAATGTGATTTTAATAAATAACTCGAGTCTGCGAATTTCGTAGAAGCATAATCAGAACTTGCACTATAAACAAGTGCTATACTGAAAAAAATCAGTAATAAAACCGGTATCAGGATGTATATATCTATTTTATAATTAACCTTTTTCATTTCAATGTACTCACTATACTTTTAAAAACTTCGCCTCTGTGTTCAAAATTATTGAACATATCAAAACTCTTATAACCAGGGGAGAAAAGTACATAATCCCCTCTCACAGAATTATTCTTTGCAAATTTGACCGCCTCTTCTAAAGTATCAAAATTATTTACGGTTTTAATATCCTTGTAGTGGTCGCTAATAGAAGAACAACTTTGACCTATTGCACAAATAAACTTAACCCTGTCTTTTATCAAGGCATCTACTGTCTCAAAATTTTCAGCTCCTTTTTTGCCTCCCATTATTAGTATAATATTTTTATCAAAACTCTCGAGTGCTACATAAAGTGAATCATAATTCGTTGCTTTCGAATCATTGTAATATCGTACTCCGTCAATTTCCCTCACGAATTCGATTCTGTGCTCCACTCCCTTAAAATTCCTAAGTACTTTCTTAATCACATCATTATTCACATTAAATTTCTTAACAGCAAGTATCGCTGCCATCGAGTTCATAATATTATGAGTCCCTCTTAATAAAATTTCATCCTTTCTTATTATGTTATTTATTGATTCCTCCATATATTTTATTTCACTATCCTCCAGAAAACATTTCACCGCAATTTTATCATTAATAATTTTATCCTTACTAAAAGCACCCATAGTAGATTTTAAATTCTTTATCTCGTTTTTCAGAATACTATCGTCATAATTAATAATTGTAAGGTCATCAGCACTTTGATTTCTACAAATTTTAAATTTAGCATTAACATAATTTTCAAAACTAAGATGCCAGTCTATATGATCCGGAGTTATGTTAAGTATCATCGCAACTCTTGGTTTAAAGTCTACCGTATATTCGAGTTGGAAACTACTCACTTCTATCACAACTACTGAATCGGAGCTAAGTTTCGGTATAATTTCTGAAAATGCCAGCCCTACATTACCGCAAATATATACATCATATCCCGCTTCTCTGAGTATTGCTCCGGTTAATTCTGTGGTTGTGGTTTTTCCGTTTGTACCTGTTATAGCAATTGTCGGTACTTCACAAAAATAGGACGAAACTTCAACCTCACTTAATATTTTAATATTCTTTTTTACAGCTTTCTTTAATACATCTGAATTTGGTGAAATTCCAGGGCTTACTACAAAAATTTCTGAATCATAGATTTTATCACTATTTCGACCTATTTCGTAATCTATAGAATAATTTTGGAAAACCTTTTCATCAAAGTACATAAGTTTTTCTTTTGGAGAAGAATCGCTCACAAAAACCGCAGCTTTATTTCTCGTAAGTAGTTTTGCTATACCAATACCACTTCGGCCTGCTCCTAAAACCGTAATCTTCTTATTTATTATATCATTTTTAATATTCATTACCTGATTTTAAATGTTGCTAAAGTCATCACTGCTAAAAGCACAGCAATTATATAGAACCTCAATACTATCTTTGGCTCGGGTATCCCCTTCATTTCGTAATGATGATGTAATGGTGCCATAAGAAATATTCGTTTTCCCTCGCCATATTTTTTCCTTGTATATTTAAAATAATATCTTTGCATTAGAACCGATACTGTCTCGGCAAAAAAAATTCCCCCAAGAAGTGGTAAAAGAAATTCTTTCTTAACAAGAATGCTCAGCATCCCTATTGCTCCTCCTAATGCTAACGATCCAGTGTCACCCATAAATATCTGTGCAGGGTAAGAATTGTACCACAAAAATCCTATTGCTGCCCCTGCAAACGCTGTACAAAAAACAACAAGCTCTCCGTTTCCTCTTAAGTATATGATGTTCAGGTATTTTGATAATTCTATATTTCCGGATATATACGCAATTATACCTAATGTAAAAAACACGATTCCGACTGTGCCTGTTGCAAGTCCATCTAATCCGTCAGTAAGATTTACCGCATTAGAGGTCGCTGTTATTATGAATATTATTATGGGGACGTATAAATATGCAAAATCAAATTCGTAATTCTTTAAAAATGGAATTGTAGTGATTGTGTTTATTCCTTCAAACTGAGGTGCAAAATATATTACTAAACCAACAATTAATCCGACAAATACCTGCCCTGCAAGCTTGTATTTTGCTACAAGTCCTTTTTTATACTTCTTCACTACTTTCAAATAATCATCTAAAAATCCAACCATCCCGAGGATTATGGTAGTAAACAGCACGAGTAAAATGTAGATATTCCGTAAGTCTCCCCATAACAAAACAGGTATCAAACCGGACATAAGTATTATCAATCCGCCCATTGTAGGGGTACCGGCTTTTGACCAGTGAAATTTCGGTCCGTCTTCCTTCTTTGCTTCTCCAATCTGCTTTTTCTTCAGTAACTTTAATACTTTGGGACCTACATAGAACGTTAGAAGTAATGCGGTAATGGCAGCTAATGCAGACCTGAATGTCAGATATTTAAAAATATTGAAACCTGGTGGACTAAAATGCGATTCTAAATATTCTGCTAATAGATATAACATTATTTGTTTATGATTTTAGTTTTAAATACCTTGCTAACAACTTCTTCCATGTTCATTCCCCTTGAGCCCTTAAAATATACAATATCATCCTTTGCTGTATTGAGTTTTACAAATTCAATTAAATCCTCCTTAGTCTCAAAATAAAAATTGTTTCTCATTCCTTTGCAGCCCTTAAATGTATGATATGACATTTTTCCGTATGTATACACAAAATCAAATTTATATCGATTGATTAATTTCCCTATTTCATAATGTTCATTTATCGAATTGCTTCCCATTTCAAGCATATCTGAAATCACAATATGTTTCTTTCCTTTTGTAAAAAATTCTTTAACCGTCTCCAGCCCCAGTTTTACTGAACATGGATTGCTGTTATACGTATCATTAATTACTTTTATTCCGGAACACTCAAAATACTCCATTCTTTTCTGGCTTATACTTTCTAAATTGTTGAGTGTAATCGAAATATGTTTTGGGTCAACTCCAAAGTATAGTCCCACCGCTATTGCAGCTAAACCATTAAAAAATGAGTGTTTACCGAATGTATTTACTCGAACATTATATTTTTTCCCTTTGTATTCATATTTAATTAGCGGACTAAATTTTTTGTCATAACCTAAATTATTTCCTTTTACATCCGAAGAGTATTTGTAAGAATATGTAAACGCATTGTAATTGTGTGTCTCCTTATAATTTTTTATTAGTGCATCATCTAAATTATAGAAGCATACAGAACCGTTATTACCGACATAATCGAATAGAGTAAATTCTTCCTTGGCGACTCCCTTTATATTCTTAAAAAATTCAAGATGTTCTTTACCAATGTTTGTTATTAATCCAAAATCTGGTTCAGCAATCTTACATAAATAATTAAGCTCCTTAAAATGATTGCTGCCAAGTTCTACAACACAAAAGTTATGTGTATCCTGTATCCTTAATAAGGTCAATGGTAAACCGATATGGTTATTAAAATTTCCCTCGGTTTTCAGTACTTCAAATTTACTCGATAAGACACTGCTTATAATATCTTTTGTCGTTGTTTTACCGTTGCTTCCCGCTACACCAAGTATTGGGATACCCATCCTGCTCTTGTGATAATGAGCTAACTCTCCTAAGGCAATTGTAGTATCTTTAACTACATAGAATACACTATTTGTGTATTCCTTCTTGTTTTTGCTATACCACTTATTGTTTACAAAAATTAATCCTGCTTTTCTTTTTATTACATCATCTATATATTTGTGTCCGTCATTCTTCTCACCTTTTATCGCAAAAAATATCTCACCCTTTTTAACGTCTAAAGAATTAATACTTACTCTTTTATACTTCTTGTTATAAGTATTCTTATAGTTCTTTAAACTGCCTTTTACTTTCAATATGTCATCTATTAATATCATATTTCCGCTGCACCTATATTTTGAATTATTATTTCCTGATCATCAAAATGACTTTTTACTCCGTTTATCTCTTGATAAGTTTCGTGTCCTTTCCCGCATACAAGGATGATATCACCTTTTTTTGACATACCGAGACCTTTTTTTATTGCTTTTTCTCTGTTTACTTCTACCAGAAAATTGTTTTTTCCTGTGATTCCGGTTAATATATCTTTTACAATATCTTCGGGATTTTCCGTACGTGGATTGTCAGAGGTAACTATAATTAAATCCGATAAATCCGCTGCTATCTTACCCATAATAGGTCTTTTTGTTTTATCTCTGTCTCCTCCGCACCCAAAAATTGTAATAATTCTTCCTTTCGAAAATCCTGCATTCCTTATCTCAACAGCTGCTTCAATAGCATTCTTTAATGAATCCGAAGTGTGGGAATAATCTACTATTGCACAGGCACCATTTGGAAGCATTGTACGGTTAAATCTGCCTTTTGCAGCTTGAAAAGTTTTTACAGAACTAAGAATTGTCTCAATTGGTATTTGTTTTTCCAAACCAAACAGTATTCCTGCCAGTAGATTATAGATGTTGAATCTGCCGGTAAGAGTCGATTCAACTAAATAGGTTTTTCCGTTATGTTTTATGCTGAATTCAAGCCCATCTAAATTGATTTTAAGATTGTGGGCTTGCAAATCAGAATCTTCGTTAATTGAATATAGTCTCTTCAATCCTTGACAATCTTCCAGTATCCTTATACCATATTTATCATCTGAGTTTGATATTGCCGGATTTCCATTCTTAAGATTATCAAAAAGTATCTTTTTAGCTTCAAAATAATTTTGCATGTTAATGTGTAAATCCATATGTTCACTCGTAAGATTAGTGAATATTGCAGTATCGAATTCAATATTATGTACTCTGTAATTCGTTAAAGCAATTGAAGATACCTCCATAATGCAATAATCCATTTTGTTTTCAGCCATTTCAGCGAGCATTTTATTCAATTCAATAGAATCTGGAGTTGTTAACCTTGCTGTTTCCGTTTTCGTATCCCCTGTTATATAACTTATAGTACCAAGCAGCCCGCATTTATAACCTGCTTTTTCTAAAATACTTTTTATAATGTATGATATAGTAGTCTTTCCGTTAGTACCTGTAATTCCTATTACTTTAACTTTCTTCGATGGATTACCATAGTATGCACTGCTCATCTCTGCCATTGCTATTCTTATCTTATCGACAAATATAATATTTTCAATCCCATCATATTCTTTTCTGTAATCTGATTCTGCTATAATAAATTCAGCTCCATTACTCACCGCCTGTTCAACAAATTGCCTGCCATTTGCTTTGCTTCCCTTAATCGAAAAGAAGATATACCCTTTTTGTACATTTCTTGAATCAAGACTTAGACCCTGAACTTCAAAATCTTTTATTGATTCAGATTTTCTTAAACCATTAATATTTAATAACTCACTTAATAACATCAGTTTTTCTCTTTGCAAAATAAAATTACTTTATTATTTGAAGCAACTTTCGTTCCTGTTTTTGGATATACATCAACAACTTCTCCACTTCCATCTACATCAATGATAAATCCTGCAGATACAAGTTTATTAATTGCTTTTCTAAGACTCATGTTCTTCACATCTGGTATAATAAAACTTGCTTCATTTAAATTATTCTTTTCTGATATAAATAACTTCACTACGGTTCCATCATGATATACACTGCCGTATGAAGGCTCTTGATTATAGACAACTTGCTCGTCAGACACACTTTTGCTTAATTCCTTATTCACAATAAATTCAATATTTCTTTCTTTAAGTATTTCTTGGGCATCTTTGATTCTCATATTCACGAGATTAGGTATTATCTTTGTATTTCCTGCAGCTTCTATGTTATTGTTTTGCATATTATTACTGACCATGTATTCATCTTTATATCCGTTTGATTTTCCAACATAATCAATCAATCTTGATGCAATTCTTTGAAATACCGGCGCTGCTACTTTTCCGCCATAATACCCATTCTTTGGTTCATCTATTATTACTGTTATAATAATTTCCGGGTTATCAGCCGGAAAATAACCTACAAAAGATGAAATGTGTGAACTGCTTGAATATTCACCATCAACCAATTTTTGTGTTGTGCCTGTCTTGCCCGCAATCGAGATTCTTTCTATCTTTGCATCAACTCCAGTTCCTCTTTCGACTACTCCTTTTAGTAGTCGGGTTAATTCCTTCGCTGTTTCAACGGATACTACTTGCCTTACTGGAGACGGCATGCCTTCCTGTAAAATCCTGCCGTCTGGACTAACAATCTTTTTTAAGATATATGGTTTCATCAGCATGCCGTTATTTGCTATAGCTGAATAAGCCATCGTTAACTGAAGTGCGTTTATCGCTACCTGATAACCTATTGACATGTATTCAAGAGAACCGTTTGTAAAATCTATTGGTCTCTTTAAATATCCTCTATTCTCACCGTTTAATTCGATACCGGTATATATACCAAATCCAAAATCTCTTGCATACTTAAAGAATCTTTCTGCACCGAGTTTCTGTGACATTTTAACAAATCCTATATTACTTGATTTTTCCACCGCCTCCTGAAAAGTCAGAGATGATGCTGAGTAAGAATCAACTATCTCCATACCGTAGACATTATAACGCCCACTTTCTGTATTTATAACACTGTTTGCATTACTCAACTTCTCTTCTATCGTTGCTGCCGCTGTTATTAATTTGAAAGTTGAACCCGGTTCATATATGTCTGAGATTACTGAATTTTTCATCCCTGCAGTATCTTCCCTCTTTATATTATTTGGATCAAAAGTTGGATATGTACACATACCCAATATTTCACCTGTTTTTATCGATACTATAACTGCTTTTCCTTTCGCCGCATTATATGAACTTATTCCACTTGCAAGTTCCTCTTCTGCAATTTGTTGAATGTTTTTATCAATCGTTAAAACAACGTTTGCACCCGATTCCGGTTCTTTTTGAATATAATTAATATCCTGTCTCTTATTCCCTCTTCCGTCTTTTCTTGATATCATATATCCATCTTTTCCGGTCATGTCTTTATTGAATGAAAGTTCTATTCCGCTCACTCCCTTGTTGTCTAAATCATTATATCCTATTATTTGTGATGCGGTTTGCCCCATATTGTAGTACCTTGAAGGATCTTTAAACACTTCGAAACCTTCTATTCTTACAGTATCGAGTCCCTTTAAATCATTCACCGCAGCTTTTCTCTCAATATAAAATGATGATTCGTTCTTGTTTAATAATTTTTCTAAATATTCTTGCTTTGTTTTTCCAAATACTCCTGAAAGTAATGTTGCAACAGTGTCAGGATTTTTCAACTTGTAAGGATCTACAATAACCGATACTTTATAAATATTTGAGACAAATGGATTCATATTCCTGTCAAATATTATACCTCTTAAAGGAGATATGATTTCCCTCGTCTGTGACTGTTTCTTTGCTATTATTGAGTATTTTTCAGAATCAACAATTTGCAGCGTAATAAGCCTTCCAATAACAATAAATAACATTAATAAAATTACTGCTAAAGTAAAATTAATTCTTTTTCTGAATCTGGCTGCGTCCTTATTTAAGTTTAAATATTTCAATCCTCTTTGCTCTGATTTCTAAAGTATCTGTCATTAACAAACGATTGTTCATTTACTTTAAGCCCAATTCTGTCTTCCGCTAATTTTCGTATTCTGTCAAAAGAACTCAACTTCTCAATTTCTATTTTTAGTGTGTTATTTATTTCTGTAGCTAAACTCAGCTCTTCTTTAACCGAACTAACATCTTGTATTAAATTATTTACTGAAATAATAGTATTAATCAGAATTACCGAGAGTGAAGATATAATCAGAAATGAGATTATTAGCATAAATATTGATATTTTCTTTTCTTTGTTTTGTCTCATTTCAAGACTACCTCAGCTGCTCTTAATTTTGCGCTTCGCGCACGACTATTATTTTTTACTTCGTTATATTCTGGCTTAATTACCTTTTTAGTTAGAATTTTAATCTCTCTGTCATCTCGCTTTTGATTCCTGAAAAAATTTTTAACGATTCTGTCCTCTAAAGAATGATATGAAACAACAACTATCCTGCCGCCGTCTTGCATCATATCTAATGCATCTTCAAGCACTTTTGATAAATCACTCAGTTCATTATTTACTTCGATTCTCAATGCTTGAAAAATCTTTGAGAAAAATTTAACAGGTATATCCTTTTTCATTTCATATTCTCTCTGCACTATCTTGACAAATTCTGTTGTAGCTGTTATACGATTTTTCCTTCTGCCTTCAACGATTGCCTTCGAAAGTCTTTTTGCATTCTTTATTTCTCCGTACGTTTCGAATATATTAGTCAGTTCTCTCTCGCTGTATTCGTTGACTATTTCTGAAGCAGTTTTCTCGGACTCTTTGTCGGCTCGCATATCCAGAGGGGTGTCTTTTAAAAAACTGAATCCATCCTCGCTGTTAAGTTGATATGTTGATAATCCTAAATCTAAAACCAATCCGGTTATTGAATTAAGATTAAGTTCAGTCGCAATACCTCGTACATTTGCAAAATTATCATTCAGTATATACAAATTTTTGTTTGTGTTCTTGAATCTTGCCTTTGAGTATTCAAGTGCATTTAAATCTTTGTCTATACTTATTACTTTCCCTTTGTCTGAAATTATATTCAGAATGGATTCAGTATAACCGCCGCCTCCTAAAGTCCCGTCTACAATAATTTCTTCTTTGATAAGAGGATTTATCAAATAATATATTGCTGTGTCCATAAGGACCGGTGTATGGTAAACCGAAATCAAAGAAATATGTAATTTAAATATTAATTATTGCTTTTATTTAAAAACTTCTCAGCTACCTTTTGAGCAACACTTTCAAATGTTTCCGGACTTCTATTATCAAGTTCTAACTTCAGTTCCGGATTCCATATTTCAATGTTCTGTAACATTCCAAGGAGAAGCACATCTTTTTTGATATGAGCAAACTCGATTAGTTGGGAGGGCAGTAAAAATCTGTTGTGAGAGTCCAAATCACATTCATGTACATACATCATGAATTGTCGCATAAAACTTCTCTCTTCTTCATCGAAGACGTTATATTTCATTAGACCTATTTTTACCCTTTCCCATTCATCAAGTGGATATAACATAAGACAGCCGTTTAGTCCTCTGGTAAGAACAATTTTATTATTCGATTCTGGAGACATTTTACTTCTGAACTTCGTAGGAAGTACAATCCTCGATTTCGAATCTAATACGACTATTGAATGTCCTTGAAACAATATTATGACTTTATTTTAAATTAAATTGGGAATTAAAGCCACTTTATCCCACTTTATCCCACTACAAAAATACATAAATTATATTTAAAGTCAAACAGATTTCTTTGAAATTTATAGAATTATTTTTTAATAAGAAGATTATTGATGATAAGCAGTTATATTTTTCTCCTAATATACAAAGGTACCCCTTTTTGATTCGCTATCAAAATTCCTTCCTGATAAACAATATTTATTGAGAATTTTGGAAATAGCGCATAATTAAAGAAAACTTCAAAATTTTGTTCCCTGCATTCTCAAAAAGTCGCTTTTTTATGTATGCCTGCGATATGTCTGCGATATGCCTGCGATATGCCTGCGATATAGATATATCCTATTCGAATACCCAAAATATACTACTTTCTCTTTCGGATTATCCTTAAGTATATAATATATCATATAATTAAAGTGGTAAGGTGTATATTCGCAAAGGAATGTGTCGATAAACCAAATCAATTCGAACTTTCAATAATTTATATAGCTATACCATTTATGTCTTTAATAAAATTGGTGTTTGAAACGAAAAGGAAGGATATTTATTTTTAAGATAAACATTGAAAGGGAAACGGTACTCTTAATTCTAATAGTTTTATTGAAAAACAAAAAGGGCTGTTCCCAGCCCCTTTTTATTCATATTCAAAATACTTTTATATCTCGTATTCTTTTTTGACTTTTTCTTTTTCTTCAACAACATCACTAAATTCTTCCATTGAGTGCTTATCAATATGCGAAACAATTAATTCTTTATATTTCCTTAAACCTGTACCGGCTGGAATTATCTGACCGATAATAACGTTTTCTTTTAGTCCAAGTAAATAATCGACCTTGCCTTTAATTGCTGCATCAGTCAGAACTCTTGTAGTCTCCTGGAATGAAGCTGCTGAAATGAAGCTGTCAGTAGATAACGATGTCTGTGTTATTCCCAACAATACCGCATCAGCCGTCGCAGGAACTGCATCTCTCGTTTTAATACCTGTTTTATTCTTTTTCTTTAACAATGAATTTAGTTCTTTAACAGCTTTTTTCGGCAAAAGCTCACCTATGGAAACCGCATCACTGTCACCCTTATCGGTTACAACCACCATTCCACGAATTCTTTCATTTCCTTCAGCAAAAGTATTCTTATGTATAACGTCGCCTTCAAGGAATGTTGTATCACCGGAGCTTGTAACTTTAACCTTTTGAAGCATTTGCCTTACAATAACCTCAATGTGTTTATCATTTATTTTTACGCCCTGTATTCTGTAAACCTCCTGAATTTCGTTAACAAGATATTCCTGAACTTCAGAAACACCTTTAATCTTCAAAATATCAACTGGGTCAAAAGCACCGCCGGTTAACGGTTCACCTGCAGATACATAATCACCACTTCTTACAAGAATATGCTTTGAAACAGGTATTCTGTAATCAATTTTCTTTGATCCATCCTGGCTTGATAACAGGACTTCTCTGCTTCCTCTTGATATCTTACCGATTTCAACTTTACCGTCAATCTCTGCAATCTTTGCAGGGTCGGCAGGACTTCTTGCTTCAAACAATTCTGTAACTCTGGGTAAACCGCCTGTAATATCTCGAGTCTTACCTGAATCTCTTGGAATTTTAGCAATTATAGTTCCTGCTTTTATTTCCTCACCATCAGCAAATGAAAGGTTTGCTTTTGCAGGAATAAGATACGAACTCAAAACTTTACCCTTATTACTCACAATCTGTAATGTAGGACTCTTTGTTTTGTCTTTACTTTCTATAACTGTTTTTTGAAGATTGCCTAAATCGTCAACTACCAACTCATACTGCTTGCCTTCTTCAAGGTCTTGATACTTAAGTGTTCCGTTATGTTCAGCAACAATTACAGAATTATAAGGATCCCACTCATAAAGTTTCTGATCTTTAGTTACTTTTTCGTTATGTTTTACTTTTAATTTTGAACCGTAAGGAACCTGATATTTAGTTAAAATATTCTTCTTGTCGTCTACAATATTTATAACACCATTCCTACTTAATGAAATATGCTGAACATCAGCAGGTGTTATGTATTCGACAATCTTGAAATTTTCAAATACTACCTTTCCTTCAAACTTTGAAGTAATTTCTGATTGTGTTACAATTTTACTTGCTGTACCGCCAATGTGGAATGTTCTAAGTGTTAGCTGAGTTCCCGGTTCGCCGATAGACTGTGCAGCAATAATACCGACAGCTTCACCTACATTCACCATTTTGCTTGTTGATAAATCCCTGCCGTAACATTTAGTGCAGACACCCCGTTTTGATTCACAGGTTAAAACTGAACGAATTTCAACACCCGTGATAGGTAACTCAGAAATAATTTTCACTTTATCTTCATCGATCTCATCACCCGTTTTTACTATTATTTCCTTTGTCAAAGGATTTATAACATCATGAGTTGTAACTCTTCCAAGAATTCTTTCAGTAAGTGGTTCCTTTATATCTTCACCCTCTTTAAGTGCTTCAGTATATACTCCTCTTATAGTACCACAATCTTTCTCAGTGATTATTACGTCTTGAGCAACATCGACAAGTCTTCTTGTAAGATAACCTGCGTCAGCAGTTTTTAATGCTGTATCCGCAAGACCTTTTCTGGCACCATGCGTTGAAATAAAATATTCAAGTATTGACAAACCTTCTTTAAAATTCGCAATAATCGGATTTTCAATAATTTCTCCAGCCTGTCCTGTTAAAGATTTTTGCGGTTTCTGCATAAGACCTCTCATACCCGCAAGCTGGCTCACCTGCTCAGCTGAACCTCTTGCACCGGAATCAATCATCATGTGCAAAGAATTAAATCCTTTCTTAGATTTGCGAAGATTATCCATAAGGTCGTTCTTAACCTGGTCACGAACGTGAGTCCAGTTATCAATAACCTTATTATACCTCTCATTTTCGGAGATTATACCTTTATTCTTTTGTCTTTCAATTGAATCTACTTTAGCTAATGCTTCTTCAATTATTCTTTTCTTCGTACTCGGAACTTCAATATCATCAATATTTACGGATAAACCGCCTTCTGTAGCATACTTAAATCCAAGTTCTTTAAGTTTGTCTAAGAATATAGCAGTTTTTTGATTTCCTACTTTTCTATATATCATTCCGATTATCGAAATGATTTTCTTCTTTCTCAGAAGTTCATTAATAAAAGGAATTTCTTCAGGTACTATTTCATTAAAGATTACACGTCCTGCAGTAGTTTCTATTAATTCACCCTTAATTCTTATCTTTATCCTTGCATGTAAACCAACTACTTTATTGTTTACTGCAACCAATAATTCCTTTGGCGAAGAAAATAATTTTCCTTCTCCTTTATCTCCCTTAAGGTCTTTTGTCAGATAATAGCATCCAAGAACCAATTCCTGATTAGGAACAATAATCGGATTACCATTCTGAGGCGACAGAATATTATGAGTTGATAACATCAAGATTGTTGCCTCAAGCTGTGCATCATAAGATAAAGGAACGTGAACTGCCATCTGGTCACCGTCAAAATCAGCGTTAAATGCTGTACAGACGAAAGGATGAAGTGTAATTGCTTTTCCTTCGATAAGTACCGGTTGAAATGCTTGTATACTTAGCCTGTGTAACGTTGGTGCACGGTTTAGCAATACAGGATGTCCGTCTATTACGTTCTCAAGAATATCCCATACTTCAGGAGTTCTTTTATCTATCAGTTTTTTAGCACTTTTTACTGTTTTTACGTAATCCCTGTCAATAAGCCTTCTTATTACAAAAGGCTTAAATAATTCAAGAGCCATATCCTTTGGAATACCACACTGATGCAGCTTTAAATCCGGACCGACAACAATAACTGAACGACCTGAATAGTCAACTCTTTTACCTAACAAATTCTGACGGAATCTTCCTTGCTTGCCTTTCAGAATATCCGATAAAGATTTCAAAGCTCTGTTTTCTGCCCTTACCGCTGTGACTCTTCTCGAATTGTCGAGTAACGCATCAACAGCCTCTTGAAGCATTCTCTTTTCATTTCTCAGAATTACTTCCGGTGCTTTTATATCTATTAATCTTTTTAATCTGTTGTTTCTGATAATTACTCTTCTGTACAAATCATTCAAATCACTTGTTGCAAACCTGCCGCCTTCTAAAGGTACTAAAGGTCTCAATTCCGGAGGTATTACAGGAATAACATCAAATACCATCCACTCAGGTTTATTTGGTTTACCATCCGGTTTCAGCTTAAAAGATTCAAGTACTCTTAGCCTCTTTATATTTTCAGCTTTCTTCACAGCTGAAGGTTCATCCTGTAATTCAGCTCGGAGTCTTGATATTTCTTCATTGATAATAACTCTTCTTAACATCTCTTTAACAGCTTTGCCACCCTGGTCAACCAAAAACTTGTTTTTATCATCGTCATCCAGAAACTGATTATCCTCTGGCATCTTCGCTAATTCTTCTAAATAATCCTCTTCCGATATCAATTCATTCTTTTTGAACCTTGACTTACCAGGATTAATTACAACGTATGACTCATAATATATAATCTTCTCCAGATCTTTTGATGTAATACCTAACACGTATCCAATCTTGGATGGTAATGACCTGAAATACCAAATATGTACAACGGGTACACATAAAGAAATATGCCCCATCCTTTCTCGTCTGACATTTTTCATGTTAATCTCAACACCACATCTGTCACACACAATACCTTTGTATCTTATGCCTCTGTATTTACCGCAGTGACATTCCCAGTCTTTTACAGGACCGAAAATCTTTTCACAGAATAAACCGTCTTTGTCTGGTTTAAAAGTTCTGTAATTTATAGTCTCAGGCTTAGTAACTTCACCATAAGAATTTGATATTATTGTATCCGTAGAGGCAACGTTTATCGTTATTTTTGAAAAGCGTTTCCTCTTTTGTTCGGGTTTAATTGGCATATATTTAAATAAATTTAATTTCTTTTACTGTTTGAATTAATCAATATTAATATCTAGACCAAGTCCTTGTAATTCCTTCATTATGACGTTGAAAGCTTCTGGTATATTAGGTTCAGGAAGATTTTCACCCTTAATAATTGCTTCATACACCTTGCTTCTACCGATCACATCATCACTCTTAACTGTCAGCATTTCCCTCAAGATATGAGAAGCTCCGTATCCTTGCAATGCCCAGCACTCCATCTCTCCGAATCTTTGTCCACCAAACTGAGCTTTACCACCAAGAGGCTGCTGAGTAATCAGTGAATAAGGTCCGATCGAACGAGCATGAATCTTATCATCAACAAGGTGAGATAACTTTAACATATAAATATATCCTATAGTAACCTGCTGATCAAACTTAATGCCGGTCATTCCATCGTATAAATCAGAACGAGAATTATTGGGTAAACCTGATTGTTCTAACGACTTAATTATTTCTTCAACAGAAGCACCATCAAATATGGGTGTTGCAAATTTAACCCCATTTAGTTTTCCTACCCAGCCCAATGCAGTTTCGTACAACTGACCGAGGTTCATACGTGAAGGAACACCGAGAGGATTGAGAACTATATCTACAGGTCTGCCATCAGGCATAAATGGCATATCTTCGGGAGATACAATTTTGGCAACCACTCCTTTGTTTCCGTGTCTGCCAGCCATTTTATCACCAACCGATAATTTTCTTTTCTTTGCGACGTAAACTTTTGCAAGTTTAACAACACCATTAGGTAGTTCATCTCCCAAAGTTACTTTAACTTTAAGTCTTTTGTATTTTTCTTCTATCTCAACATACTTGTACTGATAATTCTTGAAAATATCTATTATCATTGAATTGGCTCTCTTGCTATTAGACCAATCACTTTCTGTGTCAAGATCTCTTAAATCAATGTTATCATTAATTAAAAGGTTTGTGAATGTTTCCCTCTTAAATGTATAGTTTCTTCTGATTATAATATTTCCTTTTGTATCTCTTATCCCTTCAGAATCTTTACCATCGAGTAATATACCAAGTTTTTCTGCAAGTTTTAAGTTAAGCTCTTTAATCTCTTTCTTTCTCTCAGATTCAAATTTATCAATTCTTTTCTTTTCTTCTCTTTTGCCTTCTGAATCCTTGGTTTTTCTGGAGAATAATTTTCTATTAATAACAATTCCCTTCAATCCCGGAGGAGCTTTTAAAGAAGCATCCTTAACATCACCTGCTTTATCTCCGAATATAGCCCTAAGAAGTTTTTCCTCGGGTGTAGGTTCAGTCTCACCTTTAGGAGTTACTTTACCTATAAGTATATCACCTTCTTTAACTTCTGCGCCAATTCTGACAATTCCGTTCTCATCAAGATCTTTTGTTGCTTCTTCACTAACGTTTGGAATTTCTTTTGTTAATTCTTCTTCACCTCTCTTTGTATCTCTTACTTCGAGACTGAATTCTTCAATATGAACCGAAGTGAATATATCTTTTGATACTACTTTTTCACTAATAACTATAGCGTCCTCAAAATTAAATCCTCTCCACGGCATGAATGCTACAAGAATATTCCTGCCAAGCGCTAATTCACCATTCTCGGTTGAGGAACCGTCAGCAAGAATATCACCTTTTTTAACTCTTTGACCTTCTCTAACAATAGGTCTCTGATTAATTGAAGTATCCTGATTAGTTCTCAAAAACTTAACAAGTTTATATTCTACTGTTCTCTTATCTTCAAAACTTAATAAACTTTCTTCCGAATCTTCTCTTATGTTATATTTAACAATAATCTTATCTGAGGAAATGTATTCGATTACACCATCTGCTTCAGCAACTATCATTGAGCGTGAATCACGTGCAACAATTTCCTCAAATCCTGTTCCTACTATAGGAGACTGAGGTCTTAATAAAGGTACTGCCTGACGCTGCATATTGCTTCCCATCAGTGCTCTGTTAGCATCGTCATGTTCCAAAAACGGTATTAACGCCGCAGCAGCACTTACAATCTGGTTTGTTGCAACATCCATATAGTCAACGTGCTTTCCTTCTTCTAACGGAAAATCACCTTTAAATCTTGATTTAACTTTCTTATTCAAGAAATTTCCTTTTGCGTCCAGAGGTTCATTAGCCTGTGCAATTTTGTAATCATCTTCTATATCCGCAGAAATAAATTCGATATCGGTAGATACTTTTCCGTCTTCAACTTTCCTGTAAGGTGTTTCAATGAAACCGAGTTCATTAACCCTCGAGTGAATACACAAAGAAGATATAAGACCAATATTTGGACCTTCAGGAGTTTCGATTGGACATAATCTTCCGTAATGTGTATAATGTACGTCTCTTACTTCGAAGCCGGCTCTTTCTCTTGAAAGACCACCCGGACCAAGAGCAGAGATTCTTCTCTTGTGAGTCATCTCTGATAATGGATTGGTCTGATCCATAAACTGTGAAAGCTGGCTTGTTCCGAAGAAGGAAGATAAAGCACTGGTAATAGGTCTTGAACTGACAAGCCTTAAAGGAGTTAAATTTTCTTCGTCATGAATACTCATTTTTTCTCTAATAGTTCTAATCATTCTCGAAAGACCGAGTCCGAACTGCTGAGATAACTGTTCATTAACGGTACGAACTCTACGATTTCCTAAATGGTCAATATCATCAACTTCTTTCCTCCCGTCAACAAGGTCCCTTATATATTCAATGATTTTCTTAATATCTTCTAATGTGAGAATGGTTGTATTCTCATCAATATTAAGTTCCAGTTTTCTGTTTATTTTATAACGTCCAACTTCGCCTAAATCATATTTTTTAGGATTAAAGAATTGCTTTTCGATATAACTTCTAGCACTTTCGCCTTCTGCTTCAGCAATGAGCTGAGCAGCTTTCTTTTCTTTTGCCGTCATCGGCTCAGCTGGTTTCTCTGCTAATTCTTCTTCTTCGTCTTCAATAATCGTATTAAATATTACCCTTTCACCGTCAGTACAATCAGCTTTAAGTAAATTAAGTGATTTCAGTTTCCCGTTTAAAATGGAGATTAAATGTTCCTCGGTTAGAATAGTACCGGTATCAATACCAAATTCTTCACCGGTTTCTTTATCAATTACAGGCTCAACAGTTATCCGGCCAACAAAGTCAAGATACGATCTGTCGTTAATCGTTACCTCTTCTATAAGATTGAACAATTCCATCATCTTAACCTTGTCGTTAATAGATAATGCTCTTAACAAAGTAGAGAAATAGAATTTTTTCTTTCTATCTACATACGCATAAAGAAGGTCATTTATATCTGTTGTAAATTCCACCCAAGAACCTTTATAAGGAATTACACGAGCTGAAAATAATTCTGTTCCGTTAGCGTGAGTAGATTCATTGAATACAACGCCCGGTGACCTGTGAAGCTGACTTACAATAACTCGTTCGGCACCGTTTATGATAAAACTGCCTCTCGGGGTCATGTAAGGTAACTGACCTAAGTACACATCCTGTTCGAGAACATAGTTGTATTCTTTTGCAGCTGAGTTAGGTTTTGTAGATAATCTTAATTTAACCTTAACAGGTACCGAATAAGTAAGTCCCTGTTCCTGACACTCTATTATAGTGTAAGGTGGTTTTTCAATAAAATATTCTACAAATTCTAATAATGCAGTTTCCCTTGAATCCGTTATTGGGAAATTGTCCTCAAATACTTTTTGAAGTCCAATAGCTTTTCTCTTGCTGATAGGAACATCTTCCTGTAAGAAATCCTTATAAGACTGCAGCTGCACGTTAAGGAGATCCGGTGGATCTTTATGAATGTCAGATTTTGAGAACGTTAATCTGTTGTTTTTTGCGTTGAGGGGTTTTAAGCCTGATAAAACACCTTTTAATTCCATTTATTTTTAAATTAGATTATTTGCGAATATAAATACAATAAAAAGTAATAATGTTTAAGGAAAATTTCTTTTCCTTAAACACATTACTTCAGATAAATTTTATTTATGAGAACTATTTAATCTCAACTTTTGCGCCGACTGCTTCCAATTCTGCTTTTAATTTTTCGGCATCCGCTTTAGGCATATTTTCTTTAATTGGTTTTGGTGCACTTTCAACGAGAGCTTTTGCTTCAGTGAGACCTAATCCGGTCGCTGTTTTTACAGCTTTAATTACTTTAATTTTATCTGCACCAATTTCATTTAAGAAGACCGTAAACTCAGTTTTTTCTTCTTCTGCAGCTGCTGTCGGAGCGGCTGCAACACCTGCCATCATAACCGGTGCGGCTGCTGTAACGCCGAATTTATCTTCCAAAGCTTTCTTTAATTCTGAAGCTTCAGTTAAAGTTAAGTTTGAGATTTTTTCTAATAATTCTTCAACTACTGACATTTTTTATTTCCTTTAAATTAAATTTAATTTTTAAAATTGTTTAAACTAAGCTGCCTTTTTCTTGGCAACTTCCTCAATGATACTTGCAAGGTCTCTGACGACAGCATTAATAGAGCCGACAATACCCGAAATGGGTGAATCGAGACTTGAGAGTATACCTGCAATAATTTCTTCTTTTGATAACAGTGAAGCGAGTAAATCCATTTTTCCGCTGCCGTAGTACTGACCATCGACGATAGCTGATTTGAATTTTGGCTTATCGCTTTTTTCCGTAACCTTTTTAAGAATTTTCGCAGGAGCAACCGGATCATCACCCGAGAAAATTACACCTGTATTACCTTTTAAATGATTTTTTATATCATCTGCAAACTGTTTGTAATTTTCACTTTCATTTAAAGCACGCAAAATGAGAGTGTTTTTTACAACCTTGTATTTGATGTTTGCCTTAAAGAATTCACCGCGGAGTTTGTCATCATCCGCAACAGTCAATCCGGCGAAATCGATAAAATATAATGCAGGCGAATTGTTCATCAAGACTTTAACTTCAGCAATGACCTCATTCTTTTTAATTTTTTCCATTCGATATTTATATATTTAATAAAACATTTGAAGCTGCTCACCGGTTATCACAATCCCGATGATAAATGTTTTGAGTGCGTAAACTTTTTTAAACAGCAGAGTGTAAATCCGTTAGTGATTTATCTATTCTTACACCCGGACCCATAGTACTAGACATTGTAATCCCTTTTATGTATGTACCCTTTGATGCTGCAGGTTTCAGCTTAATAATCATATTAATAAAAGCTGTAACATTTTCAACCAATTTATTTTCTTCAAAAGATGCCTTTCCAATAGCTGAGTGAACTGTGCCATTTTTATCAACTCTGAAATCAATTTTACCTGCCTTAACTTCTTTAACTGCCTGTCCGACATTAGGTGTTACCGTACCGCTTTTGGGATTAGGCATAAGTCCGCGAGGACCAAGAATCTTACCTAATTTACCAAGTTCAACCATAGAATCTGGTGTTGCGATGATAACGTCAACATCTGTCCAACCTTCCTGAATTTTTTTCAAATAATCTTCAAAGCCAACATGGTCTGCACCGGCATCAACAGCTTCCTGCTGTTTTTCCGGTTTTGCAATAACGAGTACCCGGACGGTTTTTCCCGTACCGTTAGGTAATGAGACAGTACCTCTTACAACCTGGTCGGCATGTTTTGGGTCAACGCCTAAGTTCATTGCGATATCGACAGACTCATCGAATTTAGCTTTCGCATACTGCTTAACGATAGCAACAGCATCTTTTATTTTATATTCTTTCTTTGAATCGAAAGACTTATTAATTTCTTTTTGCTTTTTTGTTAGTTTCATTTTCTAAAAACAATTTAAGTTCAATAATTATTCTACGGTTATTCCCATGCTTCTTGCAGTACCTTTAACCATACTCATTGCATGTTCAACATCTCTTGCGTTTAAATCAACCATTTTAGTTTCAGCAATTTCTTTCACTTGTTTAACAGAAACTTTGCCTACTTTTGTCTTATTCGGGATACCTGAACCTTTTTCCAGACCGGCTGCTTTGAGTAATAATACTGCTGCTGGCGGAGTTTTGGTGATGAAGGTAAATGATTTGTCCGAAAAGACGGTAATAACAACCGGAATTATTAAACCCTTTTTGCCCTGGGTTCTGGCATTGAATTGTTTACAGAACTCCATTCCGTTAACGCCTCTTTGTCCTAATGCCGGTCCAACGGGAGGGGCCATTGTTGCCTGCCCTGCCGGAATTTGTAACTTAATGAAACCTACTACTTTTTTGGCCATAATATATTTATATTTTAAAAATGTTTATTTTAATTTTTCTATTTGATTAAATTCGAGTTCAATAGGAGTCTTTCTGCCGAAAATACTGACCATAACTTTAACTTTCATTTTTTCGGTATTAATTTCAAGCACAACACCGCTGAAATTGTTGAAAGGACCGCTAGTAACTTTAACAGAGTCTCCCTCAAGAAGTTTCAGGTCAATTTTCTCGGAAGCGTTCTCATCATTTAAAATAGCTTTTATTCTTTTAATTTCAGATTCTCTTAAAGGTACGGGTTCAAGTCTTTGCCCTTTAATATTTTTTGAGCCCACAACACCCATTAGACTTGGTACCTGAGACAGCATTCTTTTAATGTTGTCATCAAGGTCAACTTCAAGGAGAATGTAACCGGGGAAAAAGTTTTTATACTTAATTCTCTTTTTCCCGTTTTTAACTTCGAATACTTTTTCAAGAGGAATCATAACAGTTTTAATCTTGTGTTCAAGACCTTCCTCTTTTATTTGGTTATCAATGTATAATTTTACTTTATTTTCATGACCGGAAACAATTCGTACAGCATACCAACTGAACCTGCCGTTATCAGAATCGATAGAACTATCTGACATAGGAGTTTCAGAAATTTCTTCGCCCGTATTTTCCTGGATTATATCTTCTTCGTTATCTATCATCTTAAACTGATTGTGTTAAAATAGAATTTTAAGCAGTTCACTGATACCCTTATCGACAATGTACACAAAAATAGCAAAAATGAACATAGTAACAACGACTACTTTAGTATAGTCTCTCAATTCTTCTTTTTTGGGCCAGGAGACTTTTTTCATTTCTTTAAATATATCCGTAAAAAAACCTAATATTTTTTCTCTCATGTGAATTTGATTTTCTTAAAAGCACGAGTGGAGGGACTCGAACCCCCAACCGACGGTTTTGGAGACCGCTACTCTACCAATTGAGCTACACTCGTATAAAAATTATATTTTCAAAAACCGAAAAACCAATCTGCATAAGCACAGCAGCAGTCAAAATAGTTTCAAGTCAGAGCTGATGACCGGGATTGAACCGGTGACCTCTTCCTTACCAAGGAAGTGCTCTACCAACTGAGCTACATCAGCAACTCTTGCTTTAAGAAATAAAACAGAGCGGGAGACGGGACTCGAACCCGCGACCAACAGCTTGGAAGGCTGTGACTCTACCAACTGAGTTACTCCCGCGTGTGGGTAGGGAAGGATTCGAACCTCCGAAGACATCAGTCGTCAGATTTACAGTCTGATGCGTTTAACCACTTCGCTACCTACCCATTTTACCGAGAACATTAAATTTATGTAATTAATACGAATAAATCAACATATTATTAATATCTTTTAGAGAAAATATTTCGATAGGATTTTAACCTCAGATACCCAGTTTTAGCAGACTATCGATTTTACCTTTCTCATTTTTAAGGTAGTTTAATCTTTGCAGAATACTTTCTGTACTAAATCCACCTTTCTCGAATTGTGACCCGGAAATTTCGAATATTACGGGCAGTATCATAGTATTAGAAGCATCGTCAGAAATCTCTGTTTTTCCATTTTTAATGGCACTAATTACCAATTCTTCTCCGATTTCGTAGTTTTCTGATGGTTTTTTAAGTGCATAGAGCTTTTTATCATCATAAGATTTAATAATAGTAAATTCCCCGCTTTTTTTCATAACTTTACCTTCAATCTGGATAATATTCTCGTTTTCGAGGTCGGGGTCAGAATTTTTCAGCTCTGTTGTTTTTGCAGAAATCTCTTTTTCTATTTCCTTAGATTTAATTAGAAGACTTATCTTTTTATTAATCAGGTTTTTATTGTCATACAATGTCTGCCGGATTTTTCCGAATTCTCTATCGGAAAAATGTTCTGTTATGGCTAATGATTTTTCAATTTTATCTTTCGCTTCGGCATATTTTTTTCGGGAGTTTAAGTCTTTTGCTTCAGATTTAAGAGCGCTTAATTCATTATTGGCATTTTTTACAATACTTTCATAAATATTTTTGTAAGTAATCGGTATTTCTTTTGAGTCGAGTTTTTTAAGATAAACAAGTGCAGAGCGCCAGTCGTGGTCGCAGATTTTTGAAGCAATTTCTGCTGCCAGCAATCTGATTTTATCAGCAGCGTTTTCTTTTAGTTTACCATCGTTATATTTTATGATGAACTTCTCATACCTGCTAATCTGTGCCTCCATTTGCTTTATGTCCGAAAAATCATCATGCCTTTCAATTTCTGCAAACTCGGTATCTTCTTTCAAATAGATGAATTGATAAGCAAGAAATCCGGCTGAAAATAGAATTATCATAACAATGAAAACATACAGGACATTCAGAATAACATTTTTTCGTTTTAGTTTTGGAAGGAGTTCATCTAAATATTTTATTTTAGATTTAATAAAGTCCCCTTCTTCTTCATCGCAATACCTAAGATAATCGTTGTAGAACATTGAAGCTGCTTTGTATTCTTTTCTTTTGAAGCTATCTTCGGCACTATCGAATATTTTCATTTTTACATTCAATGCGGAGACAGCTCTGTTGTAATAGACTTTAGCTTCCATGTTTGACTTTTCGGCGTAGAGTATTCTGTTACATTCGTTAATTGCTTCCGTGTATTTTTTCAGATTAAGCAGGTACTCAATATGAACAAGGAGTTCTTTTACGGGAACGGAGGATTGGAACAAAGGATTAAGGAGAATGTTTTTCTGTGAGCAGCTGAGAACCGCACAGCCATTACCTTTTTCCCAGCAAGTGATATGATAAATCATGCCGCAAGCGGAACAGCAATATCTGCTCTCGTCGTCATTTACGCGCTCCATACAGTACTGGCAGATCGGAAAGTTTTCTTTTGAGTCAGGATTTATCATAATAGTATAGTAATACTACGCAAGAGAAAAATCAATTACTTTATACAATAAAAACAAGCTTAGCAGAAGTAGAATTATACCGATAGTAAGGTTAATTTTATTGAGTGCTTCTGGACTTACTCTGTGTGTATTTTTAGAAATAACATTCGCAAGTGTCCAGAACCAGAAAGTTGTACCCGCTAAGACACCTATAGAATAAATAAAGCCTGTTATGAACCTTGAATCAATGATACCGTAATTTTTCATATAACCTGTTAGTGCAAACCAAGATGCAGGTATAGTTACGGAAGAAACACAGAGGAAGGCACCTTTTAAAAATCCGCCAACGAGGCTGTTTTCCTTTTTCTTAAGAAGGTTTGTGTGCAAGATACGCGATATGTCTTCATTGGTCTGTTCAAGCTTTGAAGTAACAACTGATAGTTTATTTTCAATGTGGATATCATTTGCAGGTGTTGTTATATCAGCTTCAACTTTTGACTTCATAAGTTTATAGCCGGAAAGCCCGACAACAATACATCCAACAAGCGTAAGCAGGACCATAAAGAACTTTTCATTATCTGAGAAGAAATCATTTATACTATCCGGAATGAATCCTTTGATGAGGGCGTAGCCGCCATAAGAAATAATGATATAAACCATATCCATAAAACCAGCACCGGCACCGACAGCAACACCATACTTGACTTCTTTTCTAAGACCGAGAGAAATCACGAGTATATTTGTCGGACCCATTGGGGGCATGGACAATAAGTATCCAGTTATTAATCCTACAACTAAACCAATAATCAATGATTTGCGAATAATTTCAGAGTAAATTAAAGAATTATGGAGGCATTTTCAATTCATTGGGAAGATAAAATGGGAAAATTATAAGTGTGTTATTTGAGTTTTTTGTGGAGAAAAATAAATGTCAAACTATCTAGAAATCGTTTCGAAATCTGAATTAAAGGCACATATAAGCTGTATATAAGCTATATACAAGGACTATATAAGAGTTGTGTAAACAATGTGTACTCAGAGTGTTGGAAGAGTGTTAGGAAAGTGTAGAAACAGGTTGTATTTGAGGTTTTTGTCATTTATTTACAGAGCTAATATTTAATTATCTCATCAAATAAATAACCTTCAAGGAGTTTCGCCTATTAGTTAAATATACAAAAAACATGTATCAATTTCAAGAGTAAAATATAGAATCAGAATAAAAAAATGAATTCCCCGATGATTGGTTTCGGTGAAGACATTGAATTAAATTGATACTAAAGTAGTAAGCATTGAATAAATAAATATAACACTACTATGCAGAGAGAGAGGGATTCGAACCCCCGGTAACCGTAAGGCTACAACGGTTTTCAAGACCGCCGCTTTCAACCACTCAGCCATCTCTCTGTATATAAGAGGATAATATATTAATTCTAATGAATTTTTTCAATGTATTCCATGATTTGAGCATTAAATTAATGTAAACAGATAGGATTAGGAAAAATAATGCCATTCATAATGGACAACAGAAGAATTATTTTAGACAATGGAAATCTCAGATATACAAGAAAAATATGATAATAAGGTAATTCTGGTGGATAAGCCGTTATACTGGACTTCAGCAAAAGTAACAAATAAAATTAAAAAGACATTTAAACTGAAGAAAGTAGGACATTCGGGAACACTTGATCCTAAAGCAACAGGACTATTGGTTATTTGCACGGGAAAGAAAACTAAGACGATTACAGAAATGATTGGTGCTGACAAGGATTATGAAGGAACTATAAGAATAGGGGCTGTAACGCCAACTTACGATACAGAATCAGATGAGCAGGATATAATGGATGCGTCAAATATAACTGAAGAACAAATCATTGATGTAAGAAACAAATTTCGTGGTGAGATAGAACAGATACCTCCAATGCATTCGGCAATCAAGCATAAAGGTAAGCCAATTTACAAACTTGCCCGAAAGGGAAAGACGCTGGAACTGATGCCAAGAAGAGTTTTTATAAAAGAATTTCAAATTGAGAGAATCAGTGAGACGGAAATCAAGTTCTTTGTGTCGGTTTCGAAGGGAACTTACATACGTTCACTTGCGAATGATTTTGGTGCTGAGCTTGGAATAGGCGGATATTTAAAAACTTTAAGAAGATTAAGGGTTGGTGATTTTGATATTAGAATGATTGATGAAAAGTCAGAAGAGCTTGATGAAATGAGATTTCTGGTAATAGAAGAAAGTTTGTAATTTACATCTCTTCATCCTTTTCATGTTCTTCGTTTTTTTCTTTTGATTCGTTTTTCTTGACTTCGTTTAAGAGTTTATTAATCTTATCGGCATATTCCATGGAATCATCGTAGAAAAATATTAAGTCTGGAGTGTATTTAAGGGTAAGCTGTTTACCGAGAAGAAATCTAATGTGACTTTTTCTGTTGTTAATTCTTTCGACTAACTTTTCTGCGGGTTCTTTGTTACCGAGGAAAGAGACGTACACCTTTGCAATTTTCAGGTCGGGAGACATTATAACACGAGAAACCGTAACAAGTCCTGCATGAATCTCCATCAGGTCTTTCGACATAGCTGAGTTCATTCGGTGCTTTATTTCTTCGCTAACTCTTTCTGTTCTTATTGACATCTGTTATACAGATTCTAATTTTCTCTTAGTTTCGATTAATTTATAACCTTCGATAATATCACCAACTTTAATATCGCTGAAGTTTTCGAGTCCGATACCGCATTCATATCCTGATTCAACTTCGCGAACATCATCTTTAATTCTTTTCAAAGAAGAAATGGTACCGTTGAAAATTTCAAGGCCTTCTCTGAGAAGGCGAACTTTATGGTTTCTGACAATCTTACCGTCCTGAACGTAGCAACCTGCAATGTTTCCAATTTTCGGAACTTTGAAAACCTGTCTTACTTCAATCGTAGCGGTAATCTCTTCGTTAATTTCAGGAGCCAGCAGACCTTCGAGCACCTGTTTCACCTCATCGAGAACATTATAAATGATATTATGAATTCTTATTTCGACGCTGCTCTTTTCGGCAAGTTTTCTTGCATTAAGATTCGGTCTAACGTTGAAACCGATAATAACAGCTCTTGATGCCTCTGCAAGAAGAACGTCCGACTCTGTTATTTGTCCGACGGCTTTATGTATTACCTTTACTGTAGCAGTACCCGGTTTTGAAAGTTTGTGCAATGAATCAGCGAGGGCTTCTCCTGAACCGTCCACGTCTGACTTAAGAATAATATTAAGTTCAACTTCTTTACCTTCTTTTATCTGATTTGTGATATCTTCTAATGTTGTATGCTTAATTCTTCTGATATCCTGTTCACGTTTCAACTGCTGTCTTTTGTTGGCAATAATTCTTGCTTCAACGTCAGACTTCATAACAACGACTAAGTCACCAGCCTGAGGAAGACCTTCGAAACCTGTAATCAGTACAGGAGTAGAAGGACCGGCAGTTTCAATTCTGTTATCTCTTTCATCGTACATTGCCCTGACTCTACCGGAATAAATACCGGCAACAAAATCATCGCCGATTTTCAGTGTACCTTTCTGGACGAGAACTGTTGCAACGGAGCCTCTACCCTTATCGAGCTTTGATTCAAGAACGACGCCCTTTGCAGTCCTATCGGGATTCGCTTTAAGTTCAAGAAGTTCAGCTTCAAGAAGTATTTTCTCAAGAAGTTTATCTATATTCAATCCTTTTTTTGCTGATATTTCAACCGATTGATATTTACCTCCCCACTCTTCGACGAGTATGTTTCTTTCAGCAAGCTGCGATTTAATTCTTTCGATGTTAGCTTCCGGTTTATCGACTTTATTAATTGCAATAACAATAGGAACTCCTGCAGCAAGTGCGTGATTTATAGCTTCAACAGTCTGCGGCATTACGCTATCGTCAGCGGCAACGACGAGAACAACAATATCTGCTGCCTGACCGCCTCTTGCACGCATTGCCGTGAATGCTTCGTGTCCGGGTGTATCGAGGAATGAGATATATTTACCGTTATCTAGTTTAACTTTATATGCACCAATATGCTGAGTAATACCGCCAGCTTCACCGGCGACAACGTTTGCTTTTCTGATATAATCGAGCAGAGAAGTCTTTCCGTGGTCAACGTGACCCATAACAGTGACAACCGGAGGTCTGCTCTTAAGTGTTTCAGGAGCGTCATCTGCTTCTACCATCAAGGTTTCTTCAAACTCATTCTGGAACTCTATAGTATAACCAAACTCTTCTGCCATTAACTGAAGAATATCTTTTTCAAGTCTCTGGTTAATAGAGACCATCATACCAAGGTCCATGCACTTCTTGATAATGTCGGTAACAGGGACACCCATAATAGATGCGAGTTCAACAGTAGAGACAAATTCGGTAACGCTTATAACATTTTTTCTTGATTCGTTAATTTCCTGAATTTTCTTTTCCTGTTCAGCTCTTTCTTTCTTTTTCTTCCTTCTTGCAATACTTCTTGCAGATGCACCTGCATCATCATCAATCTTAGCCATTGTATCTCTGATTGCATCATCGATTTCTTTCTGTGAGATATCTTTTCCTTTAATGCTTTTGCCGAACTTTTTCTTCTTCTTATCATAGTCCAATTCATTCTTAGACTTTTTATCTTTATCTTTATCTTTACTACCGGTTTTTTTTGCATCCTTACCCGAGGGCATTACCGGAGGAACTCCGGAAGAAGGTTTAAAGAATCCGGGCTTTTTATCCTTAAATCTATTTGCGGGTTTAGTTTCGTTTATAGTTACTCTCTCAAACTTTCCTTTTTTATTCGGGTCCTGACTGTCCTTTTTATGTTCAAACCTGCCCTTTTTAGAGTCGGATTTGTTGTACTGTTTTGAATAACCGGGCTTAGAAGCATCTTTGTTATAAGGCTTTTTACTCCATTGTTTTTCACTTTTATCCTTTCCTGCAAAAGTGCCAGTTTTATTAACAACCGGTTTTTTATCGGCAACAGGTTTTTTATCCTGTAACGGTTTTGAATCATGGTCGGCCTTTTTATCTGTTTCATGTTTAACTAAAGCATCGGGTTTAACTTCTGATGCAGTCTTAGCAGGTACATGCTTTGGCTCGTGCTTAGGTTCATGTTTAGGTTGTTTAACCTTTGGGACATACTTATCCTCAGGCTTTTGTTCTGCAATAAGTTTAGCAGCCTCTTCGAGACCTTTAATGGAAGATTCTTTTCTTGCTCTTTTCTGATGAGCCTCTTCAGACCTTTCGCGTGCTGATTTCTTCTTATTTTCATAAATCTTGTCTAATTCAGCTTTTCTTTTCTTAGCAAGTTCTTCCTCATCTTTTTTCCTCTTTTCGTGCTCCAAGAAAGCCTGAAGTTCCTGACGTTTCCTTTCTTCTTCTTCTCTTTTCTTTTGCTCTTCGAGATTTCTTCTTAATCTTTCTGCTTCCGCTTTTTTTCTCTTCGACTCTTCTTCTTTTCTTATAGCTTCATTGGCTTCCGAAATTTCAACCTTGTTTGACTTAGCAAAGTCAACAATCTTCTTCAGCTGTTTTTCGTGTTCGGCAACATCAAGCTTGAACTTATTAAGAACTTTTCCGACTATATCTGATTCCAGAGTAGTATTAATAGTAACTTTTTCAATACCAATATGTTTCAAATATTCAATGATATCCTCTTTAGACCTGTTAACTTCTTTAACAAGCTTAACCAGTTTCATTTTTTGTGGTGTATCAGACATAAATTGTTTTGTTATTCTTAAACTTTTAAAATTTCTAAAATGCCATTACTATTTCTCTTCTTTTTCCACTTCTTCGTTCTTATTTTGAGTCTCTTCATCGGATACATCATCCACTTTTGATACTTCTTCAGGTTCTGCATCATTTACTACTTCTTTTGTTTCATCAGCAGATTCAGCCTCAGTACCATTTTCTTCTTCGTCATCTTTTTCATCTTCCTTATCCCTGATAACGTCAATCTGATAGCCAGTAAGCTTGGATGCGAGTTTAATATTCTGACCATTCTTTCCTATTATCAGACTCACCTGATCTTCACTTGCATAGATGTTAGCAATTTTATTTTCCTTGTCAAGATATATATCCTGAAGCTTTGCAGGGGACAATGACCTTGCAATGTAGAGAGCATCATCCTGAGTGAAATTAACGACATCAATATTTTCGTTACTTAGTTCTCTAACGATAGAGTGAATACGCATACCCTTCATACCGACGCATGCTCCAACTGCGTCAATCTTATCGTCGTTAGAAAGTACTGCTATCTTAGCTCTTTCGCCCGGGTCTCTTGCGATACCTTTAATCTCAAGAATACCGTCGTATATTTCAGGAATTTCGTTTTCAAATAATTTATATAAAAACTTTTCATCAGCCCGAGAAACTACTATAAGCGGGGGACCCGAGGGTTTTTTGTCAATCCTTTTAATAATGACTCTAATGTTATCGCCCTTCTTGTATCTTTCTTTAGCAATTTGTTCTTCTTTTGGGAAAAAAAGTTCGCAGCCGTTATGCATAAGCAAAATTGAACTCGGTTTTATCTGGTAAACTTCACCGACGAGAATTTCACCGAGCTGTTCCTTATAAAAATTGTATGTAACTTCTTTATCTATTTCTTTAAGCTTCTGGTTCAGGTTCTGTTTAAGGTTAAGAACAGACCTTCTACCGAACTCATCAATCGGAACTTCTTCAACATAATCATCGCCGACTTCGAACTCCTCACCAGTTTTTTCCATAGCTGATTCAACGTCGATTTCAGTAGCAGGGTCTGTAACTTCCTCAACTACAGTTTTATAGAGAAATATTTCGATATTACCCTTTTCCATGTTAACGATTATATCAAAATTAGCAGTCGGACCGTGCTTCTTTTCCATCATCTTTCGGAAAGAATCCTTAATGACGCTTTCAAGAATATCCCTATCGATACTCTTCATTTTTGCCATTTGAACAAACGCTTCTACTATATCTGACTTCATAATATAAATAAATAAATTTTTGTTTCTAAAAAGGTAATTTAACGATTAAATTTTCTAGTTCGCTGAATATAAACCTTAATTCTATAACTTCTTTCTTACTCTTGATTATCTCGAATACGAGTTCCTCTGAATCACTGATAACGTCAACCAGTTTTCCTTCGAGCGCTTCACCTTTCGAAGAAAAGCTCAGTACCCTGCCGACGTGCTTCTTAAGCTGCCAGGAGTATTTGAACGGATTCTCTACACCGGGTGAAGAAACGACTACCTTCAGTAACTCATCAGCGATAGCATCTGAATCGATAGCATCATTCACATCGCAACTAATTTTAGACAGTTCGTCAAGGTCAATACTATGTTCCGAATCAACGTAAATTTCAGCGATTTTATTCTTCCTTTCGCCTCTGATAACGACATCAATTAAATGATAGTCTTTTCCGTAAAATAACGGAGCCAATATATTTCTGATTTTTTCTTCCATATTACAAACCATACTAAAATAAAAAAGTGGGTCACCAACCCACTCGTTATAAAATACACCAAAATCATATAAATATAGATTTTTAATTAATTACAATCAAGATATAAATGCATATAATTCGACAGGTTTATACACATCTATTATAATTGGGATGTAACTGACTGTTAATTAGAGTTCCCAATTTAATTTAGACAACTGCGGGAATAAAGACACATACTGACAGGGTTGATAGTAAATGATATTATAAAGGTCCAAAGGTTGATGAATTGAAAATAAGAATATCCGGATTATATTTATATTGACAGCCCAAATTACAAAAATGATGTTAAAAAAAGAAGAAACGTTGGGGCACTATGGAACGCGAAACGCACGGATTAGACGGATTTACGCGGATAATAAAACGAATAGTTATATGTTTTGATATTTGATTCCAAATAATATAAATGGAATGCTTGACGGCATTCATTTAAGTTTGATTGTTTTGCTACCGATTTTAATTTAACACAATGTTAATGAAACAAGCATTTATTTAAGTTTCTTAGAAGAAAAGTTGAATTGCTATCATAAGATTAAGTATAGAATCATTATTTATAAATAAAAAAAGCTGCCTCAAAAGAACTTGAGGCAGCTAATATTTTAAAGTCTATATTTTTATTTAATAACTACCATACGTTTAATATCAGCAAAGTAACCGGCCTGCATTCTGTAAAAATAAACACCAGAACTTAGGAAAGTCGAGTTGAAATCAATCTCGTATATCCCAGGACTCTTTTGTTCATTGACTAAAGCAGCAACTTCTTTACCGAGAATATCATAAACCCTTATGCTAATCATCTCGTTTTTAGGAACAGCAAAGCGAATCTTAGTAACAGGGTTAAAAGGATTCGGGTAGTTCTGGGACAAGCTGAAAACTTTTGGAACTTCGGTGGTTATTGTCTGAATACCGACGGTTCCGTATTTCACGATTGCCTGAGAGTTTTTTGTAATGAGGTCAGCAACAGATTCTGCGCTCAAAATAGCAAAGCCGATGGTTTCGACCTGATTTGCAGCAAGATTAAAAGGTCCGACACCGAGTACGAAAGCATTTCCACCCGGTCCGAGTGAATCATTTGAAACGCCATTGCTTAAAGCATCCCATTTTTCCTGAGTTGTGAATCCATTTAACAATTCAGTTGATGAAAAAATCTTAAAATTCAACGGTTGATTTGTCATGATACCGACACCAAGATATCTATTAGCAACAGTATTGTTATACGTATAAGCAAGCTTATTTGCATTGACTAATCTTGAGATGTTTCCAGTGTTAATAATACCATTAGGCGTCATCCATGTGTATAAACCTGCATAAACGTTATTAAGAGCAACACCGCTGGTATTTTTGATATTATAACTTAGGAGAATATAATCAGCGTCGGGTGCGGTATTGAATGCGTATGAAAATGCTTCAACTTCAACTCCAATCTTATTAGAGCCAGCACCGTCATCATTGAATTTTCCCGAGCCGTCCTGTGCTGAATGCACACCAGGAGTGTTAATTGTATAAGCTTTTAATCCAACAAAATCTGTATCTGAGACATTAGCCGGAACCGAACCGCGTCTTACAACGTCAGAAACTTTAGTATTGCTTAAGCCGATCATAAGTCCGCCTTCATAAAGCTGATTCTGTGTACTTGTTCCAATTTGAAGACCAGTTCCGTAAGATTGTGCTTTTTTACCAACATTACCGTCTTTAGTAAGACATAATTTCAAGTTATTAATATTATGTAATGCAAAACCTGTTCTAAATCTAACAGTAAATGTATTTGCGTTATCATCTGTATAACACGAAGCAGAACTCTTTACTTTAAATGTGATATCTTTATCGAACGGGCAAGAAGAAAGAGCTTTAACTTTGAATGTATTTGCTAAAGTTGTGCTGAAGTTACCGTATGCAGGAATACTTCCGATAAAGACAGAATCCTGTACTAATTCAACATCAGTGCTTGTTGTTGAAAGTCTAATGGAGGCGTTAGTACCCGCGAAATGAGTATTTTTCAAATCAACCTGAAAAGCGATTACTTCATCTACGTCAAAGACTTTATCATTATTACCGTAGATAGAATCATTTGCCGAGAAAGAAACCAGCTTAGCAATCGGGAAATCAGTTAAGCACTTAAATGCATTTATTCTGCCGGTGCCTAAAAGCCCAATGTATGATGGATTGAGGTTATAGATACTGTCAACACCAAGTTTCAATCTGTCAACTACCTGCTGGGGAGTCCATGCAGGATATTGTCCCTTGATTAACGCTACTGTACCCGCAGTAATCGGAGAAGACATTGAAGTACCATCCCAAGTGGCATAACTATTATTGTAAACTGTGCTTAAAATTCCCTGACCCGGTGAAGTAACATCAACCGTAGAATGGAAATTTGAGAAAGTAGTTTTCACGTCACCTGTGGTTGAAGCGGCAACTGAAACGACATTTTCATAAGAAGCTGGATACCTTGCCCAATTCTGTCCGATTCCATTTGCATCGCCGTTACCTGCTGAGGCGCAAATAACTGTTCCGTTTGCCCAAGCACTATTCATTATTGCTTGAGAAGTAGAACTATAATAAGATGAACCGAAACTACAATTAATAACTTTTGCGCCATTGGAATAACAATAATAAACTCCCTGGTCTGTATTATATAAAGATGATTGGGGATCTGTATCATCTGTGTGTTTAGAGATTCTTATTTTGGTCTTAAAACCTATACCACCACCATGAACCGAATTATCCGTTACCTGAGAGGCACAACCCGAAACGTGGGAACCGTGGTCATTGCCGGTTGGCTGTATCTGCGGGTCGCCATCGTTGTAATAGAAATCCCATCCTTTTAAGTCATCAATATAACCATTATTATCATCATCAATACCGTTAATTGGGTCGGCGTAATTGTATTTAATGTTAGCCGCGAGGTCAGGATGGTCAAAGTCGGTGCCTGAATCGATAATGCCAATGACAACATTTGTATCACCTTTGAAAATATCCCAAGCCTGATAAGAGTTAATTTTAGCTATATGCCATTGACCACTTAGGGACGGGTCATTGGGAATATAATCACGCTCATATACGAAAGATGGCTCTGCCCATTCAATAATATCCTTATTATCTTTCATTATCATACTTGCTGCGTCAAATGGATCCACAGCGCTGTTATAATTAATACGAATTATTTTAGCAAGGTCTTCATCGCCAATCATTCGCTTTTTAATTTCACTTTTAAGCGGAAATAGCGGAAAGATATCGCTGGATCTTAAATCGATAAGAACTTTATCGACTTGTTCTATTCCTGTTGCTGTTTTTGTAAAACCTGTTACATTATTTCTAAATTTGACATTTATCTTCCCGACTTCATACATCTTTCCGGGACCTCTTTTAATTACTTTTCCGTCATTCGAATAGTTTCCACTATCGTTGAAAGCGAAGAAAGAAAACGAGACTGCGAGGAGAGTTAAAATACTCATTGTTATTTTAACTTTAATGTGTAATTTTTTCATGAGTTATATGTTAAAATTATTATTGAAATATACTTTGTATAATTATTAAGATAAAGATTGAATATCGAAATAACCTATTAAATTATAAATACTGAATAGAAAAGACAATGATAAACACAGGAATCAAAAAACGGAGAATAAAAGTCAGAGCAAAGAAAAATAACTGAACATTGAATTGACTTTAATATTCCAGCATAAAATGCGACTTTGAAAAGTGGATACTATTCTATTAGAGAAAAAGCTGTATATGAAGGATACAATAACGGTGGCACAGAAACTGCTTGGATGCCTTATTACGAAAGAAACGCCTAACTATACACTTAGCGCAAGAATAGTTGAGACGGAGGCATATCTGGGAAATAATGACCCTGCCTGTCATGCATACAGAAAATTAACGGACAGAAACCGACCTATGTTTGAATATGGAGGAATATCTTACGTTTATTTTGTTTACGGGAATTACTTCTGCTTTAATGTTGTAACAGAGAATAAGGGTACGGGTTCGGCTGTGTTAATAAGGGCAGTAGAGCCGATAGAAGGAATACATGAAATGAGAAAGAACAGGAATTATCCAATTGGAGATGTAAACCTTACGAACGGACCAGCCAAGTTCTGCATGGCATTTGATATAGGTAGAAAAGATAACTCACTTGATCTAACAGAAGACAGGATTAAGATTTTCAGGAAAAAAAGAAGGGACAGTTTTACAATAGCGGTAACTACAAGAATCGGAATAAAAGAAGGGGCAGAGCTTCCTTACAGATTTTTCATAAAGGACAATGCATACGTAACAAAACATAGACTAAACAAAGAAATCATAAAGGAGATAAAATAATGAGGATAAAATTTTGCGGAGCGGCGGGGACTGTGACAGGTTCTCAACACTTACTTGAAATAAACGGAAAGAAAATAATATTAGATTGCGGGATGTTTCAGGGCAAGAGAGAAGAATCGTTTCAGATGAACAGAAAATTTCTTTATGATCCTACGGAGATTCATGCGGTAGTACTTTCGCATGCACACATTGACCATGCCGGTAATCTTCCTACTTTATCGAGAAAGGGGTTTACAGGCGATGTATACACAACTCCAGCAACACGCGACTTATGCTCAATTATGCTGCTTGACAGTGCATTCATTCAGGAGAAGGATGTTGAGTTTGTTAACAAGAGACGTGCAAAGAAGAATCAGGAGTTATTTAATCCCTTATACACGGTTGAGAATGCAAGGCAGATAATAACACAGTTTAAAACTATACCATATAACAAAACATTTCGCATAGACGGACTTGGAGATGAAGTAAAGGTAACATTTGTTGATGCGGGACATATATTGGGTTCGGCGTCTGTGGTATTAGAAATCACAGAAAACGGGAGGACGTACAAGTTAGGATTTACGGGAGACTTAGGACGGAGGGACCTCCCAATTTTAAAAGACCCTGAATTTATGGGTGATGTTGATTATCTGATAACGGAATCAACGTACGGAGGTTTATACCATGAACCTGCGAGCAAGATAGAGCAGGGGCTTCTTGACACTATAACAGAAGCGTTATCTACAAACGGTAAAATAATTGTGCCTTCGTTTAGTGTCGGGAGGACACAAGAATTAGTATATGAAATATCAAAAATGAAAGCAGCGGGCAAACTACCGGACTTCCCTGTTTATGTTGACAGTCCCCTATCAGTAAATGCCACTGAAATATTCAAACTGCATCCTGAGTGTTTTGATGAAGAAACATACAAGCTGCTTGCCTCGGGAGTTCAAGTATTCGGATCAGATACTGTAAATTATATAACTAAAGTTGAGGACTCGAAGAAACTTAACTCTATTAAAGGCACGGTAATGATAATCTCAGCGTCGGGGATGTGCGAAGCGGGCAGGATACTTCATCATCTTGCTAACAATATTGGCAATCCAAAGAATTCGATTATGATAATCGGTTATATGGGTGAGCACACACTTGGAAGACAGCTTATAAAAGCATCTGACAAGCCAGGATACGTTGTAAAAATATTCGGCGAGGAACACGTAGTAAAGGCAAGGGTACGGATACTAAACTCATTCAGTGCGCATGCAGACAGTAATGAGCTGCTTGAGTACATAAAGAAGTTTGACAAGAACAGACTTAAGAAAATATTTCTTGTTCACGGTGAATCTCTTCAGCAGAACAATCTAAATACGATACTGAACTCAAACGGGTTTAAGAATATTGTTATACCAGAAAGAGGAAACGAGTTTGAAATATAAAAATGAAGGCGAGATGACAAATCAGATAATATTTGAATTAAGGCCATCTTCGATACATGGAGTCGGGGTTTTTTCAACGGGGAAAATAAAGAAAGGAACAAAGCTGCCATTATTCGAGGAGGAAGACCATACATTTCTTCATGAATCGAATGTTATACATACTAATATACCCTCAAGAGTTCTTGCAAAATACTCAATACATTTTCCTGAGGATAAGGGATACAGCACGCCGAAGAACTTCAACAGGATGTCAGTTGGATGGTTTCTGAATCATTCGGATAAGCCCAATGCGGTAAACGATGAGAATTATGATTACTATGCGTTAAAGGATATACCGAAAGGGAAAGAGATAACGATAGATTATAATAAGTTGTAGAGCAAATCTTCTTCCCGTATATTACGGGAAGAAGATTTAAAAATTATTTAAGCAAGACCATACGTTTAGTATCTGAATAGACACCCCATTGCAATCTGTAGAAATAGAATCCACTTGCAAGTTTACTTCCGTCGAAAGTGACTTCATAAATTCCCGGACTGAGCATGTCATTAACGAGAACTGAGACTTCCCTGCCAAGCATATCGAATACTTTTAAAGTAGTGACGTTACTGTAAAGATTTTGAATTGCGGGGATAGTAAACTTGATTTTTGTTTCGGGGTTGAAGGGATTCGGATAATTCTGAGACAAAACGAAATTACTTGGTACGGTTGTGCCAATCTGATTAATACCAACAGTGTAGTTTGCAACAACGTCGGCAAGCTGTTTAAGTTTTGTAACTGAATTCAGGTTGCTTGTACCTCGTGCAATAAACTGAGCAACAATAATAGTTTGTGAATCGCCCGGGTTCATCGTAAAATTATCTTTGCCCATACTGAGGACAAACCTTCTATCGCCTGGCTGATTAGTCGGCTGATAGGCACCTATATCACCGCCGCAGTTACGAATCATTCCTTTAAGTTCAGTCCAACCGTAATTTGTTTCAGGGTCGCCTGAGTATAAGAACTTCACAGGACTTGGCGGAGTAAACATCGGACTCATCCATCTTGAGCCGTCTTTTTTGAAACCTTTCATAAGCAAGTATGCGCCGTTAGGGTCACCGCTTGGGTCCCATTCACAAACAGGGTCACTGCATCCTCCGCAAGATGTTTTTACACCAACGCTTGGTTTCAGAGTATCATAAGGTGCAACGGTTTTATTAACAGGAAATTTCAAAACTCTCATACCTACCGCAGGCGGGTTTACTCCATAAGTCGGCGGGGAACCTGTACCGTCATTATTATCACCGTTATACCCTATCCACATATTCCTTGTTGAATCCATACATAAAAAATCGTCCTCTGAAACGCCGAGATCATAATCACCCACTAAAGCCATATATAGATTATTCCAGGCAGAATTGCCTCTGTTTATGATATCATATTTTATGAACTGAACATTTGAAAGATTAGTATCGCCGTAAGTGTAAGCAGTAATTTTCAAATCACAATTTAGAGGAAGCGTACCTCCCCCAAATCCTTCTCCCGGACGGTGTGAATTAGGATATCCATCAGTAAGAATCATAAATAAAGTCTGACTTGCATTTCTCATTCCCGGAATATCGGTGCATGGGTCATACTGACCGTTATTGTTTACATCGCGGTATGGTGCACCGTAAGGAACAATCATCCCCCAGTTAGCCCAGTCAATGCTTGTAGAACAGTTTTCGCCCGCGCTTACTTTCCAGATTTTATTCATGTAAGGAGTAGTTTCCGGTACACCGTTGATAATTTGCCCTGTCTTGTACTCGCCTCCATATGAACACATAGCCTGACGAAGATTTCCGTTTACCATAGCAGAAATGCTTAGCCCGGAAGTAAACATTGCATATTTTCCCGAACCTTTTGGCCATTCAAAACCCGGGGAATTACCTAATGTAGTATTCTGATTGAAAATGCCGGATGTTTGAAAATAACTGCTGATATTATTTCCGTCGAGTTTAAGTCTCTTTAAAGTAGAATCGCTTACAGGATTTGGAAGATTAGTTTCAAGAATAGTACCGCCACTGCCGACAGCCAAAGCTTTTAAATTTGACGTTTGCAGCATGGAATATATATTTGCGGAAGAATTAACGACCTGCGGAAACCAGTTGGTACCGCCATTCGTTGTACGGAGTATAGTTCCGTTATCGCCGCCAGTCCAGATTTCATTCGCGTTAACAGCATATACAAACCTGAGAGTGTTTGTTGTTCCGCTAGTCTGCTGGACCCACGTACCGCCTGACTCGGTTGACTTTAGAATCATACCGCCGGAACCTACAACCATTATTTTAGAAGTATCTCCGAGAGCTGTAACGCCGTATAGATTATTCGAAACTCCGGTATTTATGGGAATGACTGTGGTTGAAACAGGTAGAGGCAACAAGTAAATCAGCTTTAAGAAAGTGCCATTATCACCACAGATATAATTTCTGAACTGAGAAATCGAAGCATCATAGTAAATAGACCTCAATGAGTTAGTAGTACCGGAAGGAATTTCTGTCCAGTTAACACCATTGTTTGTAGTGGTAAAAATCTTGCCGCCATCTGCGCCAATAATTCTGTAAGACGGGCTGACAAAAGCTGAAACAGAGTTAATATTATTTACTGTTGGCGAAGTAACACTGCTCCAGTTAATTCCATTATCAGTGCTTTTAAGGATAACACCTGAAGCTCCGACTGAATACAGTATTGGCGAACCATATAAAGAAATGAGATTAGTGGATACACCGGAAACTGTAACATTCCAGTTTGGTTCCAGAATATTCCTGTATAAAAGCTTTCCGTCATTACCGGCAACTACGTAATTGGACGGAGTTGGATAAATAATGTTAAGATTATTAGTTACAGGACTACTAACAGGATTCCATTGATAGTATATTAATTGAGATTTAGCTGAAGAGCTAAGGAAAATAAAAATTGCGAGAAACAGTAATAACTTTTTCATGGTTTTCCCCAATAAATTTAAATTAAGGTACTAATCAATATTGAAATTATCAAGTCTTTTTTTAGGGGGGGGGGACAGAAAAAAACAATTATTTGGCGTGATTATTTCATACCGATGATACCGAGCATTCTTCCCGATTTATCTTTGTCGCGTCTGAAGGAATGGAACTTATCGCTATCACCATAAGTGCAGTATTTTGAGGCCTGGAGGTTTTCTTTTGGGACACCATGTTTAATCAGACCTGCATAGATATCTTTTTTGAGGTCAACATAAAACTTTCCATTTCTGGTTTCTTTGAATTCATCTGCAAAAAGTTCAAATACCTCTTTGCTAACTTCAAAATTCTTCACACTGATACCCGGACCGATATAGACAAAAACTTTTTCCGGTTTAGTACCGAATTTATCGATAAGAGTAGAGAGGGTAAGCGAAACAATTTTCAAATGAGTACCTTTCCAGCCTGAATGAATAGCAGCGACGATATGATTTTGGGAATCATACATGAAGACGGGAATGCAGTCGGCAACGTTAACAGCAAGGAATAGATTTCTGCGGTCTGTATAGAGTCCATCGGAGCCGCGAAAGAAAGCTGTTTCAGAAACGTAGTTATGGATATTCGAGTGCACCTGAAACTGAAAGGTTACTTTTCTGCCGTCGATACCAAGCATATTGAAGAACCTTTTTCTGTTTTGCTTTACGGAATCGGCATCATCGCCGATTTTCAAGCTCATATTAAAGTCGTAAGGAGGACGTGGAGATTCAGAGTATCTCATGCTCATACCGCAGACGATATTATCGAACTGTTCAAAAATCTTGGGTCTTAAGACCATGTTATTCTGAATCATAATATTTTTTAGCTCTTAATGATTTCTTTTCCGAAACAATCTTTTTTGAAGCGAGTCTTTCTTCTTTAGAGACTGAACCTGGTTTTGTTTTAACTCTTTTCTTTCTTTTTACGAATGCAGAAGCAATCAACTCATTAAATTTTTTTAATGCAAGAGTTTTATTCAAGAACTGAGAGCGTTCAGATTGAGAGGAGATTTTTATGACGCCTTTTCTATCGACTTTATTAAGAAGTTTTGTAAGGAGTAGAGTCTTTTCCACATCGGACAAAACCATAGACCTCGGTATATCGAAATATAGCTCAACTTTAGTAGAAACTTTATTGACATTCTGACCGCCTTTACCGCCGCTTCTAACGGCTTTAAAGACGAGTTCGCTATGAAGTAAATTGCTATCCATATATGCAATATAAAGCATTAAATTATCAGATGTAACTAAGAAATTTAATGTTGAATGAATTGCAAAAAGTATACATTTTTCACAGGACTGTTAAAGAGGAATTGAAAACGGCTTTCCATGTAAAGAAATTATTTTATACGGAAATTGAAGAATGGTTCCGACTGCTTAGGTTCATCTTTTTCTGTGATGCCAGCAGAACCGTGATCGTACTCGAATCCCCTGACAGGGACGGCGTTTCCAGTTGTGAACAAAGGTTTACCATTATAACTTTGAGGTGAAATAAAAGCAGTATAAGCCATTATATTTTTATAAAAATCAATAAACCAGAGCGAATCTTTTTTAATGTTGTATGAGTAATTGTTCACGTCTTCATAGTCGGGTTGAAAATCAAGTACTTCAGATTCGAGAGTAACAAAGAGAAGGTTTTTCATGGATTGCTCACTGCCTGACGGAAGTAGGTCTTTAAAGAAAATAATTGTTACTGCGATAAAAGGATTATTGAAGATTTCAGATGAATTCTTTTTGATATAAAAGTTAATATCAATTGAATCTTTAGTCAGATTAACAGAGGAAAAATCAATATTAATATTATGAGGTGTTATAAGAGACAACCGCCAAGTACCCAGACCTTTAGTAAACGGATAATTGTATCCAAGGCATTTTGTATAGGGTGATTTACCGCGAAGATTTTTAACATTCCAGAGCGGCTTAAGGTAGGCGGAATGGTTTACAGCAGAAGCAAACTGAGATGCAACACCAAACCGAGAACGGTTATTAATGGCATCAATGCAATTGGTAACTTTATATTTCCTTGGCATCGGGGCTAGGTAGCTTTTGCCTTTACGATTTTTAAAGAGCAGGTCACCAACCTTGCCTCTTGGAACTCCGAGCAGCTGCTTTTTTATTGTAGCCATGTTTTAAGGAATAAAAGAATATTAATTAAGATTAATAAACAAATATATTAAAGATATGTTAAAAGAGATAGTACTTTAGACGTGATTTACTTTAGACTGAAAGAAATACGCATTTGACACGGGTTTTAAACGCGTTTTTTACGCATTTGACACGGGTTGGTGGTTAAATTTTGGACGGAGAATGTGCAGGAATGAATTGAAAAAAACTACTAATTTTTGAGTAATTTTGATTTAAATGATTGATTTTTCCTGAAATACATTCAAAATTACTGTAGAAATAAAATATTTTGTAAAAATCAATCATCAGAAACTTTCCTTGGTTTAGTTTTCTTAAACCTATTAATAATTTTTTCAATTTGTTTCTGAAATTTGCTTTTATTACGGCCAACATGATGTACGATATAATCACCATCTTCGGGTTTCCATCCGAACTGCTGATATACATCTTCTTTATTTAGTTTGCTTCTTTTCAATGATTAATTTTTCCTATCGCTGTTTTAGTGTATGATATTACCAAGTAATGCACTATACAAATTTAACGGTATACTGCATGTATTTGTTCCCGAAAAAAATACTCTTTAATAGAATAATTTATTGATGTAAGATACAAACTTTTTATGGGGGTCTGTAACTTATGCTTGACAAATATGCAAAAAATAGAGAAGAGAATCAATATATATTGCGAAGGGTAATTTGGAAGTTGTGAAATGAAAGAGAGATAGCGTTCAGCGGACAGCCGACAGCTGACAGCGGACAGTAAGAACTGGTAGATAGATCTACAAGATCACGGCGAAGCCATAGGCTACAAACTAAATATCGAAAAACAAAATATAAAAATTATCTACCCATGGATCGCAGTGAAAAACAAAGGTCGTTCGCCACGTCGAATCTTCGACAAAGAACGCGTATTTCGGGATGACAAATTCTTGAGACTTTTCTCTTGGTAATATTAATGATAAGATCCCCGCTTAAGATCATCGCGGGGATGACAAATATTTATGATGATATCCCCTGCCTGCGGCAGGCAGGCCGATAGGATCATTCGGGGATGAAAAGTATTTATAATGAGATCCCCTGCTTAAGAACATCGCGGGGATGAAAAGTATTTATAATGAGATCCCCTGAATGCGGCAGGCAGGCCGATAAGATCATTCGGGATGACAAGAATTTATAATGAGATCCCCGCTTAAGAACATTGCGGGGATGAAAAGTATTTATAATGAGATCCCCGAAAAGAACATTCGGGGATGACAAATTTTCAGTGGATGATAAGTATTTATTTTTATCAGTTAACTTTTTTAAGAATATCGACTGCTTTTTCGGGTGTAAGTTTAGTATAGATTTTATCATTGACCATCATTGCAGGACCCTGGTCACACATACCGAGGCAGTTAGTATGTTCAAAAGTTATTCTATTATCTTTAGTTGTACCGCCGACTTTAATTTTAAGTTCACGCAAGACAGCTTTTTCAACTTCTTCTTTACCAGCCATATCGCAAACGATAGTCCTGCAGAGTCTAACGATATTTCTACCCTGCGGTTCGCTATGCAAGAAAGAGTAGAAAGAAATAACGCTAAAAACTTCGACAGGATGAATATCGAGTAGCCGAGCAATTTCCTGCTGAGCAAAATCGGGAATGTATCTATGTTTAGCCTGAACCTCCTGCAGGATGGGCATCAACGAAGCCCTTTTTGCTCCGTGCTTATTAACGAGTGCTTCAAGCTCTTCAGTAATTGAATTCTTTTCTAATACCAGCATATAGTTCTACTTTTTGTTTAAAAATGATTCGACTTTCTGGATTAATACTTCAGGAGTAATCGGTTTTTCAACGAAGTCATCGACAGGTACGAGTTCACCAGCACCGAAATCGAGACCGATTGCTTTTGAAATAGAGGTGTACATAATAATAGGTGTCTTGATGTTATTCTTGCGTATTTTCTGAGCAAGGAAGAAGCCGTCGTCGGGTTCATCCATCATAACATCGAGAATAATCAGTTCCGGTTTATTTTTCATAATAATATCGAAACCGTCTTTAGGATTTGTTGCGGTGATGACTTTATGGCCTTTAGAAGTGAGAACTAATTCACTCGCCTCTCTGATATCCAAGTCATCATCGATTACTGCTATGAGTGCCATTTATTCCTCCGGGAAAATTTTGATTTAAGGATAAAATAGCCAAAGGCAAATTGATTATCTATTCAAAAAATTTTCCCTAAAATAAGAATTAATATTATCATTGAAAGAGAGAATTAAAGTAAGTAGTTTTGTAAAAGAAAAGTAAATGAATTCCCTAAAACAATTACTAATATCTGTACTCAACAAAAGACGAATATTAAATATTGTTTCCCCGAAAGCCCTGTTGGCTTTCGCTCTTAAATAAAAAAATTTATGCACAAACACATTTTTAAAAAGTACCCTGCAAACGAAAAGAGCAATCTAATAGCATTGCTACAAGAGGTGCAGGAGGTATACGGCTATCTACCAGAGGGCGCACTTCAGGAAGTATCTGATTTTGTAGGATTCCCTCTGAGCAGAGTTTACGGAGTTGCGACATTTTACAATCAGTTCAGATTAACACCTTTAGGCGAGAATGTAATAAGAGTATGCAGGGGAACTGCATGCCATGTATGCAATTCTGCAAATATATTATTTACGCTTGAAACGAGCCTAAACATAAAAGCGGGACAGACTACCCGCGACAAAAAGTTTACGCTTGAAACCGTAGCATGTATAGGTGCGTGCAGCATAGCGCCTGTAATAACGGTAAACGACGAATATTATGGAAAGATAACGGTTAAAGAGATTCCGGGTATATTGAAAAAATTCAACGTACAGAAACCGGCTACAACAGTGAAGAAGGAGGGTGTGAAATGAATACATTCTTAGAATTCTGCTGCGACAAATGCTGGCATTCACAAGAGAAACCATGCGACCAGTTTATCAGGTGCTGCACCGAGGGACCACTTTGCCATCACAGTCCCGAATGCGAGAAGAAGATTAAAAGCTACAACAGGCAGTTAAGGTACGAAGAGCATGATGTGCCGATAATCATAATCGGAAAAGGAACATGCGGACTTGCTGCAGGTGCACAGAATGTTGAAGATGCTATAAGGGCAGAGCTAAGCAAGCTGAACATTGAGGCAAAGATTGAAGCTACGGGATGTGTGGGAGCCTGTGCATCCGAGCCTATAGTTGACATAAAACTTCCCGGCGGCGACAGAGTATCATACTGCAGAGTGACACCGAAGATAGTATCGAAGCTGATAAAGAAAACACTTGTTGATAAGGGTGTGTTTCAAGATAACCTACTTGGAACGTATGGTAAGACAAACGGAGAAGTGGTAAACATAAATGAGATACCATTTTTCAGGCATCAGTTAAAGATAGTGCTTGAGAACTGCGGAGTAATAAATCCTACATCTATAGATTCATACATAGCGAACGGCGGGTTTAAGTCACTTGACAAAGTACTTTGCCACATGACACCGGAAGAAGTTGTGAAAGACATACTTGCAAGCGGCCTGAGAGGACGAGGTGGTGGCGGTTTCCCGACGGGTAAGAAATGGGAATTTGCACTGAAACAAAAATCTGATACTAAATATATAATATGCAATGCAGATGAGGGAGACCCGGGAGCATTTATGGACAGGTCTGTACTTGAAAGCGACCCATACAAATTAGTAGAGGGCATGATAATAGGCGGTTATGCAATAGGAGCATCTCTCGGATACATATACTGCAGAGCAGAATATCCGCTTGCTATATCAAGGCTTGAGAACACTATTAACAACTGCAAAAAATACGGATTGCTGGGCGAGAACATATTAGGCAGCGGGTTTACGTTTAATTTGAAAATAAAGAAGGGTGCCGGAGCGTTTGTCTGCGGAGAAGAAACGGCATTAATAGCATCTATAGAGGGCAAGAGAGGGATGCCAAAGCCAAGACCTCCTTATCCAGCGGTATCGGGATTATGGAACAAGCCAACGATAATTAACAACGTTGAGACTTTTGCAAATGTGCCTCAGGTATTTAAACGGGGTGCGGATAAATTCGCATCGGTAGGAACAAAGACAAGTAAAGGAACGAAAGTATTTGCATTAAGCGGCAAGATAATAAACACCGGATTAGTGGAAATACCAATGGGTGTTACGCTCCGCGATATAGTGTTTAAAATCGGAGGCGGAATTCCAAATAATAAGAAGTTCAAAGCTGTACAGATAGGCGGACCTTCGGGGGGATGTTTACCTGACGAGGTACTCGACACTGAAGTTGATTATGAATCACTGAAGACGGTAGGAGCGATGATGGGATCGGGGGGATTTGTTGTTATGGATGAAACGACATGCATAGTAGACGTGGCGAAATTCTTTATGACGTTTATACAGAACGAATCATGCGGGAAGTGTGTACCCTGCCGTGAAGGTACGAAAAGAATGCTTGAAATAATAGAAAAGATACCTCACAGTTACAAAAACACATCAAACAAGTTAGACCAGCTTCAGAGGTTTAAAGGAATAATACATCTGAACAGACTTGCAGATGTAATAAAGGATACTTCGCTTTGCGGACTCGGACAAACAGCGCCTAATCCAATACTTTCGGGACTGAGATACTTCAGGGATGAATACGAAGAACATTTATACGACAGAAAGTGCAAGGCAGGAGTATGTAAAGAACTACTGACATTTACGATTAACAATGATGACTGCGAAGGATGCGGACTATGTGCGAGGAAATGTCCGGTAGAGGCGATAGCGGGTGAAAAAGGAAAAGCACATTACATAATAGAAGACAAGTGCATCAAGTGCGGGATGTGTGTTGATAACTGCAAATTTGAAGCAGTGCTCGTTTCATAATATTTTAAACAATAATTTTGATAAAGTATATGGTAGAACTAACAATAAATAACATAAAGGTAAATGCTGAAGAAGGAATGACAATTCTGGACGCGGCAAAATCAGCAGGTATAGCAGTTCCGACGCTTTGTAACATGAAGGACCTATTTCCAACGGGCGCATGCAGAATATGTTCGGTTGAGGTTGAAGGACAGAGAGGGCTGATTCCAAGCTGTGCTTATCCCGTGTCGGACGGAATGGTTGTAGAGACAAATTCACCCCGGGTAAGAAGGGCGAGAAAGACGATAGTAGAGCTTCTTGTAGAAAACCATCCACAGGATTGTTTGATATGCGTAAGGAACAAGAACTGCGAATTACAGGATTTGGCAGCACAATACGGACTGCGCGAGCACCGTTTTGCAGGAGAATCGAAAGACCATGCAATTGATATATCGAGTCCTTCAATGGAGCGCGACCCTGCAAAATGCATACTTTGCGGAAGATGCGTAAGGGTATGCAACGAAGTTCAGCAAGTCGGAGCGATAGACTTTACAAAACGCGGATTTAAAAGCATTGTAACGACTCCTTACAATAAAGGTTTAAACATAAGCGACTGCATACTTTGTGGACAGTGCATACTTGTATGTCCGACGGCAGCTTTGAGGGAAAAGAGCCACATGAAAGAAATAGTCACTGCGCTTGCAAATAAGAAGAAGTTTGTAGTTGCACAAATAGCTCCTGCGGTAAGAGCATCACTTGGTGAAGAATATAACATGCCGCTTGGAACGGATGTAACGGGAAAGCTTGTGACCGGACTTAAAAGACTTGGTTTCAAAAAAGTATTTGATACAAACTTTGCAGCTGACCTTACGATAATGGAAGAAACCGCAGAGTTAGTGAACAGGGTAACAAACAAAAAACCATTACCAATGTTTACGAGCTGCTGTCCGGGATGGGTAAAATACATCGAGCACAGAAGACCTGAACTGCTTCACCATGTCTCAACATGCAAATCACCTCATGAGATGGAAGGTGCAGTACTGAAGACATACTATGCAAAAAAGATGGGGCTTGACCCAAAGGATATATATGTGGTTTCAATAATGCCCTGCACGGTAAAGAAGTTTGAATCGAGCAGGCCTGAGCTTACGGAAGAGAGAATGCCTGATGTGGATTCGGTATTAACAACGAGAGAACTTGTAAGATATTTTAATACAGCAGGAATAGATTTCTGTGATTTACCAGAGACACAATTTGACAATCCGCTTGGAGAATCAACGGGTGCGGCTGTAATATTCGGAACGACAGGAGGTGTGATGGAAGCAGCGATAAGAACTGCTTACAACATGCTGACCGGGAATGAACTACAGAAGCTTGAGTTTGAACAAATACGCGGGTTTGACGGAATTAAGGAGCTGACGATAAACATAAACGGAATGGATTTAAACTTTGCGGTTGTGAACGGTATAGGAAATGTTGCTAAAGTACTTGATGAAGTTGAGAACGGCACAAGCAAATATCATTTTGTAGAAGTAATGGCTTGCCCGGGAGGCTGTATAAACGGCGGCGGTCAGCCTATACATCAGAAACCCGAAAAAGTAGTAAAACGCGTGAGGGCGTTGTACGAAATAGACTCAAAGATGATACACAGAAAATCGCACGAAAATGAAGCAGTAATGAATTTGTACAAGGAATTCTTTGGAGAGCCGAACAGTCACAAATCGCATGAAATACTGCACACAAATTATAAAAGCAGAAAGAAATAGTGCACGGCATTGTTGAGACAATACCAGATTTATGCAAAAGATGTTATTCCTGCATAAGGGAATGCCCTGCTATTGCTATAAGGGTACAGAACGGACAGGCAGTAGTAATGACAGAACGGTGTATTTCTTGCGGACACTGCGTAACTGTATGTTCTCAAAATGCAAAGGCGACTCTAAGCGATGTTAACAGAGTAATGAATGACATACTACCAAAAGGAAACGTGATAGCTCTGGTGGCACCGTCATTTCCAGCGTCGTTTCCAGATAGCTATGACAAGATTCCAGCTGCGTTGAAGAAGGTTGGATTTGAAGAAGTATGCGAGGTGGCATTTGGAGCAGATATGATTAGTCCTATGTATCTGCAAGAGATAGAGAACGGAGACAGCAAGACGATAATCAGTTCTGCATGTCCAGCGGTTTACAACTACGTAGAGATGTACTATTCACAGTTAATTCCGAATCTTGCGACTGTTGTTTCGCCTATGATAGCAATGGGCAGGTACATTAAAGACAATTTTGGAGAAGACAAGAAAATTGTATTCATCGGTCCATGCATTGCAAAGAAGAGCGAATACAAAGATGAAGAGGTAGAAGGAGTGATAGATGCGGTTTTGACATTTGCCGAACTTAAAGAAATATTTGAAAAGAACAGCATAGTAATTTCAGAACTGGAAGATATTGACTTCGACCCACCTCAGGGACTGACGGGAAAATCATTTCCACTTGCGGGAGGCCTCATAAAGACTGCGGATATATCCGACGATATACTTGAAAAAGAAATAATTGTTGTAGAGGGACGCGAGAAGGTTGAAGAAATACTGAATGAAATTGTACACGGGAACATAAATGCAAAGTTTATAGATATACTATTCTGCGAAGGGTGCATAAAGGGACCGGCAATTGACAGCGAGTTGAATTATTATTCAAGAAAAGAGAAAGTTGTAGATTACATAAACGACAGAATAAAAGCAGCAGACAAACAGGTTTGGAAGAGCAGTTTATACAACAGCAGGAATGTTAATCTGAAGCGTGAGTTTACGAACAGAAACATGCGGATTGAAAATCCATCAGAAGAAAGGATAAGAGAGATACTTGCAGAGACGAACAAATTTACGAAACAGGATGAGTTAAACTGCCATTCCTGCGGATATTCGACATGCAGGGATTACGCGATAGCAATAGCTAAAGGACTCGCAGAAAACGATATGTGTCTGCCGTACCTGATAGAGAAACTCGAGAGAGCTTACAAAGAGCTTTCAGAAACTCAGGACCAGCTGCAATCTGCGGAGAAGCTTGCCTCGATTGGACAGCTTGCTGCAGGAGTTGCGCATGAAATTAACAATCCGCTAGGTACGATATTGCTTTACACTTCATTACTGAAGAAGGAAGTAGAGAAGAACTCAGCGGACCCAGATAAGCAGTCGATTGAAGACCTTGAACTTATCGCACAGGAAACCAACAGATGCAAAAACATCGTCTCAAATTTACTGAACTTTGCAAGACAGGGAAAGCTGCATGCAACAGAGTTTGACATATCAGATCTTATAAATTCTGTCTTGAAGACGATTAGGATTAAGCCTGAATACAAAGGGATTTTGTTTTCTACGGAATGTACGGCGTTTGACACGACGATTGAGGGAGATGCCGACCAGTTAAAGCAGGTATTTATAAACGTGATTAACAATGCCTGCGAAGCACTGACAGAAGCAGAAACAAAGAAGATAAACATTAAAATAGGCAGTACGGAATCAGAAATTACGATTGAAATAAGCGATACAGGTTCAGGAATTCCGAAAGAGAATATGAGCAAATTATTTACTCCGTTTTTTACTACGAAGAAGATGGGAAAAGGAACAGGGCTTGGACTGGCGATTGTTTACGGAATAATAAAAATGCACAGGGGAGAGATAAGGGCTAAAAGCGAACCGGGACAGGGTTCGACATTTTTAATTAAACTGCCCGCAAAAATAACAAACAAATAAACAAAGGAATACTAATAAAAGGAGAAATCATGACAGAAGTAAAAAAGAAGATATTGCTTGTTGACGACGATCCTGACCTAATTGAACAGAACAGTACGCTGCTTATTTCAAAAGGTTACGATGTAGTATCAGCAGACAATGTACCAGATGCATGGGAGATGTTTAAACGCGAGAAACCGGACGCAGCAGTACTGGACCTTATAATGGAGGAGCATGATTCGGGATTCGTATTATCTCACAGGATAAAAAGAGATTCGTACGGAAAAACGATTCCGGTATTTTTGCTAACATCGGCAACATACGTAACAGGAATGAAGTTTGGTATAACAACATCAGATGAGCAGGAATGGATACACTGCGATGCCTGGTTCAATAAACCGATAAACATAGACGAGCTTTCAAACAAGCTTGAAGAATGTTTTGAGAAACAAAAGAAACAGTGACAACAAATAACGAAAACGTGGAAGAATACAGACCAAAGGTACTGATAGTCGACGACGAGAAAGGGCTGCGTATTGGTACGCAAAGGCTATTACAGAGCGAGAATTACGACGTAGAAACAGCGGACTGCGGAATGATGGGGATAAAGATGGGTACGGAAAAGGAGTACGACCTTGCACTACTTGATCTAAAAATGCCCGACATAGACGGAATATCAGTACTGAAAGAGATTAAAAAGGTGAGACCGAATACAGTATGCTTTATAGCTACTGCATACGCGAGTTACGAAACGGCAATAGAAGCGACAAAGCTTGGTGCATTCACATACATACCGAAACCATTTTCTCCTGATGAACTACTTCAGAATTTAAGAGCAGGACTTGAGAGAAGGATGCTAATACTTGAAGCAGAAAGACTGAAGAGAGAAAGAGAAGAAAGACTTCTGGAACTTGCAACGGAGAAATCGAGACTTAACACTATAGTCAGTTCACTTGCGGACGGTGTTTTTGTTGTAAACAAAGACGGAGAATTAGTTCTATTTAATCCTGCATCAGTAAAATATCTTGAGCTTAACGATATTATTCTCGGAGAAAAGATACTGAGCATACTTCCGCCAAAGATTGAGGAACCGATAAAATCGTTACTTGATTCGGAAGTATTTGAGAACAAGACGAGAAGCGCAGAAGTAGAGCTGAAACCGGACAGAGAGCTTGTGGTGGAGATAAAATGCTCGCCAGTCCCGCATCCAGACGGATCGCTTGCCGGCGTGGTTACGGTTATCAGAAACATAACCGAGATGAAGAAAGTTGAATATATTAAGTCACAGTTTGTGTCCATGGTTGCGCATGAGCTTAAGACACCGATGGCGGCTGTGCTTGGATTTTTAAATATAATACTCGATCCATCGTTACAGACATCACCAGAACAGCAGAAGGATTACCTTGGACGTTCGAAGAACAGGCTGCAGGGCTTGCTTGAGATGGTGAACGACTTGCTTGACATATCCCGCATGGAAATGAAGACAAAGCAAAGGGAGTTAAAGCTGCTTAACATAGGCGAACTCGTAAAGAGCACGACTGACTTTCTTGAGCTTGAGACTAAAAAACGCGGCATAGAGGTGAAGACGAAGTTTCACGATAACCTTCCCGGAATACTTGCTGACAACAATGAAATCACGAGACTGTTTACGAATATCATCGGCAACTCTGTGAAGTACAACAAAGAAAACGGATCGATTGATATTGAGGTATCTAAATCGGGTAATTTCATAGTTACACGTATTTCGGACACCGGTATCGGAATGAAGCCGGAGGAGAAAGCAAAGTTATTCTCGGAATTCTACAGGATAAAGAACGAGCATACACGCAGCATAAGCGGAACAGGGCTTGGACTTTCGATAGTGAAGAGAATCACAGAATCTTATTCGGGCAAGGTAGAAGTTGAGTCGGAATACGGCAAGGGTTCGACGTTCACTGTGTATCTGCCTTATACGAAGTAATAAAGAATAATAAAATTCAAAACCCCCCGCAGGAAAACTACGGGGGGTTTTTTAGTTATAAACAGATTGAAATCACTTCAATAGTATCATCTGCTTTGATTGTATAAAATTTCCAGACTGCATTCTGTAGAAATAGACGCCGCTTGATTGTTTAGTTCCGTTCCATTCGGTCTTGTATCTGCCTGTCTGAAGTCTTTCATTTACAAGAATATCAATTTCTTTTCCGTAAATATCAAACACAGAAATCTTCACGTCAGCTGTTTGAACAACATCAAACTCAATAGAAGTTGAAGGATTAAACGGATTGGGATAATTCTGCGACAACGAATAAGATGAAGGGATTTCAGTTGATAAATTATTAACATGAACACCGCCATTAGTCGTGTGGCAAATACCTCCATAATCTGAAGTAAGGCCGCCATTATTTGCGTCAAAAAAATTAATACTAAAAATAGAATAAGTCAAAGGAATTTGCTGCCAACTCCAAGAAGTACCTCCATTGTTAGTATAAAGAACATAAGGATTTTGAGTGCCGTCTGCTTTGGTTCCAATCCAACCTGTATTTGCATTTATAAAGAACACAGCCTTATTGTTATTAGCAGGTCCCATTCCAAAAATCGGAACATTCTGCCAAGTATTTCCGCCATTTGTCGTTTGTCTAACTAAACCGTTTCTTCCTACAATCCATCCGTTATTAGCATCTGAAAAAGACATCATATTATAAGCAACCTGCACATTGCTTCCCCATTGGCGTATCCAATTCAAACCGCCGTTTGTAGTTTTGATAATAGTATCAGCAGTAGTAATTTGATCACCTGCAGGGAAAATCCAACCGGTATTAGTATTTAGAAAATAAGGCAATCCGCCGATAGGAGGTGATAAAACAAACCAGTTAGAACCACCATTTGTTGATTTGTAAACACCGCCTCCGGTGTAATTTGTGTTAAACAGAAGCATCCATCCTGTATTTGCATCAACAAACTGAATATACATACCAGCATCATGAACGGGGATTGAAAGTTTTGTCCAGCTATTCCCGCCGTTAGTTGTTTTATATGCAACTGCTCCGTTCCATTGATTAAAATTACCTTTTGTACGGACAATCCAGCCTGTTGACGGATTAATAAAAGAAATACTTTGAGCCGGATCGCTCCAAGAGAATAAAGTATCAACCGGTTCCGGATTCACGACAGTCCAGTTATTTCCGCCGTTGGTCGTATGAAGCAACTTGCCGTTTCCGGCAGATATCCAGCCCTCAGAAGCGCTCACAAACTGAATCTTACCTAAGATTTCATTTCCAAGGGGGCTCGTTTGCTGAATCCAGCTTGACTGTGCGGATAAAGTCACAGTAAATAATAGAGATATCAGAATAATGATGATTGATTTTTTCATGATAGTTTCTTTCATAATGAATTATATAAAATGTTATTATAAATATATGGGAAATAATAGTTTTCTGAATTATACTTGAGTATGATATAATTTCGAAATAACAGAAAAAACCAAATAGTTTTCCAAGGGAAAATTATGTTTAATTGATTACCGTGAAAATCACGGAAATATAAAAACCTATATAATTTGTTCTGACAATAGGTCTCATGTATATCAGAACATTAATAATAATCATTAAAAATTCCAAATTTAAACAGCTTTTATCAATGTATTTATTATTGCTCAACTTAACTTAATAAAAGTTTATGATACCAACGATTCACAATTTATTATACTTATATTGGAAAAATTTGTTTCCGACCGGATTAGAAAAAACTGTTGCAACAAAAGATTATGTCGGCTATAGTTTTAGGTTTTTTGTTTTAAGTTAATGCTAATAAGAGGCAATGACACGAAGAAAGTGGTCCCCTTCCCCTGTCGACTTTCAACCCAAACTTTACCTTTATGTGCTTCCACAATATTCTTTACAATATTTAAGCCCAGACCTGTACCTTTTTCGCCGGATGTACCGGTACTCGATATTTTCGAAAATGGTTTAAACAGGTTATCCATGTTTTGAGGTGGGATTCCGATTCCTTTGTCCGAAACAGAAAACACAGCATAATCCTTGTTAGTTTTAAGTTGAATTTCAATGCTTGAATTTGGGAATGAAAACTTAATCGCATTACCAATCAAATTATTAAGAACCTGAACTATTTTATCTTTGTCAATCGATAAATAAACATCCTCATCGGGTTTTTCGAGTATAAGTTCAATGTTTTTTTTTCCCGATATTATTCTGTTCAGGTTTAAATTTTCCGTTAACAGTTCCGAGAGATTTGATTTTGTGAGTTTTAGATTAACCTTTCCCGACTCGAAAGAGGAAAAGACAAGAAGGTCGTTTATAAGTGTAAGCATGGACTGACTGGACTTGTATATATTCTGCAGGAATAGGATATTGTCCTCAGTCAAATTACTTCTATCGCCTTCGAGCATTAAATCAGAAAATCCGAGAATTACAGCAATTGGATTTCTCAGGTCATGAGCAGCCATACCAATAAGCCTGTTCTTGTAAGCGATTAATTCATTAAGCTCTGAATTCTTCTTTGCCAGTTCTCTTTGAGTATTTATCAGGTCATTATTAAGTCTTGTTATTTCATTTAGCTGAATAACTTCCCTATCATTATTCTTCAAAGCATTAATTTCTTTAGTAAGAGAACGTATTTTGTTAACATGCTCATTATTTATAATCAGCAGTTCATTATACAAATGAAACAAATAAGAATTATTATCCGAAACAATGACAAAATAACCTTCATCCAATTTAATTCCGGAAAACAAATAGGGTAAAAAATGATTGCTGAAACCGCACTTTATTTCGTAAGAGATTACAGAATTCTCAGAATCAAGTTTATTGAAAAAATCATCGCTTTCATAAGGATTCTCAAGACTAAAAAAACCGCTGAAAGATTTACTTACTGGTTCTAACGAGTGAGTAATTAAATCATTTTTATATACGTGCTTTAATATCTTAGCCTCGTCGAATAAAGCAGTGATACCTTTGCCTTTAATCATTTCAAATTTTTAAATAATTCACGAGCTCTATTTACTGCTGATTGTGCGTCGGATGCAAAGCAATCCGCTCCTACTTTTTTCCATAACTCTTTATCCTTATTAAAAGGATACCCCCCAACCATTATTTTAACTCCGTTTTGTTCCGTACTGCCTTTTATTGAGTTAATAATAGTGATGGCAGAATCAAGATTTGTCGGTATAGTAGTTGAGACAGCAACAAGGTCAGGATTCATTTCTTTTACTGCATTTATAAGGTCTTTCACAGGTGTATTCGCTCCATAAAAATACGTATCCCAACCTTCCATCTCAAAAAAATCAGAAACCATTCTTATTCCGATTTCGTGCAGTTCGCCTGAAACAGATGTGGCAATCATCTTTTTGCCTATTCGTTCATGCTCAAATATCAGCGGATAGAGCTGCGACATAACGAGCTGAGTAACTGCTGTACAATAATGCTCCTGAGCAACTGAGATTATATTCTGCTGCCACAACCTGCCAACTTCCTTTTGAGTAACTTCAAAAACATAGAGGTAAATATCCTTCAACTTTGATTTGTCATCACCAACTTCGTTAAGTATTAATCTACTTGCTTCGCTCCTTTCGTTTCTTAACAGCCTGTTAAGATACTCAGCTGCAAGATTATCATATTTTGATTCAGGTTTTATAAAAGATGGGACCTCGTCCGGCAAGTCATCAAGACTCTTTAAAGCAGAATCTATGTATGAATTTATTTTTGATGCTGCTTCTATTTCAAAATATTCGCTGTTAACCTTTTTAATCAACTCAAGATTTTCCTCAAGCATATTATCAGGAAGTTTTATGGATTTAAAAAATACCTTTGCCCAGGCAATGTAATCAGAGAAAATCTGAGGATTTTCGAGTGTAACAGAAGTCAATAAATAATTCAGGTGGTATTTATTATCCTGAATTGTATGTTCTCTTCCTTTTGCACCGTACTTGAAGTATAGAGGATTACCGTCATATTGTATAGCGGTTAACTTTTCCGCAAGTGTATCAATACTATTCCTGAGTACTTCCATGACTAATAAATTTGGTTAACGTCAATGTATTAATTCTTAAGAAAACAAAAAATAGTATTTTATGTACACTTAATTATGAAGGTAAATCATATTTAAAGAAATATATCCCGATGAGGTATGAGTGCTATATTATTTAAACAGCATGGGCTCTCGAAGAACCGGTAAAGAAAATGAACTTCAAGTACATTAGTAATATTGAACGTATGCCGTATTCTTAACTATGCATTTTGCCTCTTGTGAGCGAGGCAAAAATTCCGAGGAAGCAAAGGAAAGCAAAGAGAGCGAAAGCTATTTTTATACTTAGAATTAGCTGGGTATGGTTTTCGGGTTTAATTTCTGCTTTTCCCATAAGCACAGACAATATGACAATAACAATAGCCATGCTCAGCATTTGACCTGTGGTACGCATAAAAGACAATATTGCTGAAGCGGTTCCATAATCTTTCTTTTCAACAGAGCTCATTATGGCGTTTGAATTCGGAGAAGAGAAAAGTGCGAAGCCGACTCCGAGTACTGCGAGGTTTAATATTATATATACTAATGATGTATCGCTTGTCACAAAACACAAAAGTCCGAGGCAAACAGAAATCAGCAGCATTCCGGCAGAAGATACGTAGCGAGGTTCTACCCTGTCCGATATTCTTCCAGATATGGGCGAAAAGAATGCCATTAGTACAGGCTGTGCAATAAGAACTGTACCAGCCTGCTGAGGAGACATAACTTTTATATTCTGCAGATACAGACTAAGTAAAAAACTAATTCCTGCGGTTGCGCTGTAGTTAATTAGTGCTGCAGTATTAGAAAAGGTAAACACTCTATTGTTCCTGAATATATTCAACTCAAGAACCGGGTGTTCAGCTTTTTCAGAATAAATTTTATAATATAATAACATCCCCAATCCGAAAGCTGCTGCAATAAAACCCGATACATTTGGTATGAATGATATTCCAAGCATAAGAGAAATTATAGCTGTTACGAATACGGCGGATCCCTTTATATCAAACTTTTCTCCTTCTGCAACTTTCCATTCCTGATTTAAAAAGAAAAGCATCATAAAATAAACAATCATTGAAACAACGAAACTGAAATAAAATATGTACCTCCATCCGAATTGTTGAGTGATGATACCGCCGATAAAAGGTCCAGTGGAAAGACCGGTATAAATCGAAGCGGTTAAAACTCCGAGAACTTTTCCTCTTTTTTTTGGCGGATAAATAGAAACAATTATTGAGAATGCATTAACGAAAATAAACGAAAGTCCGATTCCTTGAACAGCTCTTAAGATTAACAGCATTTCTGCGGATACCGAAAATCCTGAGACAAGGCAGCTTAGAGCAAATAACAATACACCGGCTTTAAAAAACTTTGTTCTTCCATAAATATCAGAAAGTTTTCCTACCGGTATCAGTGAGGCAGCATTCGCGAGTGTGTATGATGTTGCAATCCATCCGAGAAGAACAGCACTTGATGAAAACTCTAATGAAATAGAAGGCAAAGCAACATTAATTGCAGAGCCCATAAATGACGTTGTGAATGATGCAATTACCGATATTGCAAGAATTAAATATGGAGAGTTCTTAAGCTTATACAACTTTTAGAACCTGTATGTTATACCCGCTCGTGTTGTAAGATACATCCCAGTGCTTATACCTGCAACATTAACGGGTGCCAGAGTATCTTTGGTTATTGTGTAATCTTTTACAAAATCTGATTTAACAAAATTATACTTTACGACGACATCGACAGATAGTCTTGGAGATACTTCGAAAAAAGTACCAACACCAAGCGATAATCCGAATCCGGTTTGTGTTTCTTTAACAAATGAATTCGAAGTTATTTGAGAACCCGTTATAATTATGCTGCCGCCGAGTCTTTTATCAAAGTTAGTTATGTATGCACCAAGCTCTGCAGTTCCATAAGGAACAATAGTCTGTGTAATCTTATCAAATTTGTACCTGATTCCTGCCGTGATGGGAATAATTGAAGACGTCCATACATCGTTCATTGTTGTGGTCGGACTCAATTGTGCCAAATCATCGTTAAGGTTTTCATTCCTGAACGTAAATTTACTGAAGCCTGTCGTGAGTAGTAATTCTATCTCGGGAGTTAAGACATATCCTACGTTGAACTCACCCGAGAAATCAGGTTTATACACATTTGCGAGTTCTGTAACAGGGATACTGTATCCTGCATTAATTCCTAAACTTACTTTATACTTATGCTGAGAGTATCCTGATACAGCAAATACCGCAATAACTGTTATGATTAAAAATAGCTTTTTCATTTTCTATTTATAGTTTTATTTTCACAATTTTGTTTAAAGATAAAATAAACTATAATAAATTATTTTTGAAGTCCAAATAGTTCAGTAGTTCTATGGTTTAACAATCTTAAAAATCAAGTTTCAGTTTTGCATAAAAATTAATTCCCGGTTCGATTACAATCAATCCTCTGTTTGAGGATAAATGATTTCTGAATTCTTTATCGAAAATATTTTCAACTCCCGCAAAGAGCTGCAAACCATAATAGCTTATCTTTATCGGAGAGGAACTCACGCCGATATTGAAAACACCATAACCGGGCGTATTCAGCTCACCTGCGGCTGTATAATCCTGCTTATCATAAAGTATTGTGTTAATATCAAAATTAACATAATTCTTCAGAGAGAACTTAATACCAGCCTTGCAGTTCAAAGGCGGTATTAACGGCAGGTTTGTATTATTCTCAGTATCCTCTCCTCTAACGTATGAAAGGTTTCCGTAAAACACAAACGACCTATAAAAGTTGTACATGACTTCAAATTCGTATCCGTAGAGTCTTGCCTTACCAATATTAGTTTTTATAAACGCGGGTCTATTGTCATAAATACCTGGGACCTCAGCGACAAGATCTTCAAACGAATTAAAGAAAACGTTTCCGGTGAAGGTAACTTTATCCCTCCAGACTCTGAAACCAAGGTCGGCAAAATATCCTTTTTCAGGAGCAAGTTCAGGATTACCGACTCTTATCGTGCTTCCAAGGTCTATGTACTGATACCTCTCTTCAAGCGAGGGTGAGCGGAATGAACGCGAAATATTTAAAGTTACATCGTAATTTTTTGTGATTGAATATATAGCACCTACATTGGCGCTCCATGATACATCGTCGACTTCATTTGGATTCCATACGATTTTCTGTCCTGTGGGTGAATAATTTAACACTCCGTTTGTAATATCATAAGCCGGCTGTTTTGCCAAAGAATTAGTGACCTTTATTTGATCTACTCTTCCTCCTATGCTTATTTTCAGTTTGTCGTTTAAAGCTTTTATTTCGTCCTGAACATAAGCGCCTAAACTTCTGTAATCAGCGTCAGGGATTGGTTTCTCTCCGATTGTCTTCAGAATTGTACTCGTTATGTTACCCGAAGTAGTATCATAATTTTCAATCCTCTGATTTCTTTCGCGTTTAGAATCGAGAGCTCTCATCCATATATCAATGCCCGTAATTAGATAATTGTACTTCCCTATCTGCCAGTCAGCTTTGAACTGCAAACCGTTAGTATAATGTCTTGCATTAGGAGTAATGCTTAATACATAAACTTTCTGTTTGGTTTTGCCCGACGGAGTTTTTATAGTCTGCATCTGGTTTGGAATATTCTCAACATCTCTTAAAATTGACTGATAGAAATATTTCACTGATAATTCTTTCAGGGGCTGAATTAAATTCTTTATTTTATATTCACCCGAAAGCATGTCCCTATCTTCTCTGGGATAAGTAACAACTGCTGAGGTAGGGAACAATGTACCGCCGCCCGGAAGCCCAACATCTGTAGCTCTGTACCGCTGGTATGAGAATCTGAACTCATGATTTTTGAGAGGTCTAAGTCCGAGATTCAAACTTATGTTGTTATCCTTAAACTGAGAATTCGGCAGTTCGCCATTTGGAGTCATTGTATTTCCTGCATCCCTGATACTTCCGCTAAGCTTAGCAAAGAATTTTTCGTTCGAAGCAAATATTGAAAGCCAGGAATTAAGACCTTTGTTAACGGAATTATATCCGCTTAATAATGAGGCACCATAAATAAAATTATTACTGAAATCTCCGTTCTTCGTGAACACATTCACTACACCGCCGAAAGCACCCGTACCGTATAAAGAAGAGACACCGCCTTTTATAACTTCAATTCTATCAAGGTCATTAAGGTCAACGAGTGAAAGGCGGGCTGCAAGGTCGTTAGCAGTTTCAACCCTGTTGCCGTCTATATTCATAACGACATTTGCCTTACTAAGACCGCGAATGCTAACGTCAGTAGCCCATGTACCGTCTTTAGTAACTGAAATACCCGGTTTATATTCAAGAGCATCGCCGATAGTCTGATACTGTCTTTTCAGAATATCATCATCCGTTACCACTTCCATCGGAAGCGGGACATCTTTCAAAAGAGTCTGATACCTGACAGAGGAAACATTTATTTCTCCTGTTGTGATTTCGCTTACAGTAAGTTTAATATCTAAAGAAGTTGTCTGCCCTTTTTTAATTTCGAACTTAACAATACCCGATTTATAACCTTCGTGGTAATAATTCAATGAATAGCTTCCTTCGGGCAGGTTGTAAAATGCAAAATTACCTCTCGCGTCGGATTCAGCTTTTAGTTGTTCATCCTGTATCTTATTTTTTTCGATAACTTCCGAAGGTGATAATGTAAAACCCGTCCCTGAAACGTACATTCCTGATTCCGCATCTGAGACGACACCTTTAACTGAAAGAGTCTGGGAATATAAATTAAACGAAACAAAAATAACAAATACGATTGTGATAATAGGTCTCATATATTTCTTTAATTAATCAAGAAAGTAAAATAATGCTTTTAAAACTGAACTTAAAGCCAAAACGAAATCCATTTTAAAGAATATTAATAAATTTATAGATTCAGAGGTGATTTGGGAGGGAAAGCGAGGTTACTTTAGCATTCTACGGGTATTATGCTATAACGCAGGTATATCGCAGGCATATCGCAGGCATATCGCAGGCATACATAAAAAAGTGATAATTAGGAGGGGTGGATGTTAATTAGGGATTTTGTTTGCTGAGGGTGATTTACAAAACATTAAGTTGGACTTAGTGAGAAATTGTTTTTTTAATAATTACAACACAGAATTAACATCTAATGTTAAAATTAATTTTAATTAAGAGAAACATCAATATTAAATTCTATTTCTTTTCCCTTTAAATCTCGGGCATCTTAATATATTTTTACAGGAATGAGAAAACACATAGCATTAATAATAAATCTATGCCTTATACATTTTCTTTTAGGGCTTGATATTAACATAGTCAGCGTTTCGCTGCCTTCGATATCAACACACTTTAATGTTGATGCAGGGGTGGTTTCGCGGGTCGTGTGGGTATATTTTTTAGTGCTGACCTGTTTTCTACTTGCATTTGGCAGGCTTGGCGATATAAAAGGATTTAAGAAAATCTATATAGCGGGAATTATCATTTTTCTGAGCGGAAGCTTTCTGTGTTATTTAGCGAATGACTTCAACCTTCTTGTAGTATTCAGGGTTTATCAGGCATTCGGGAGCGCAGTTCTTTTTGCACTGACCCCTGCTATCATAGCCGCAGAAATTCCAGAGGATAAGCGAGGAAGAGTTTACGGAATTAACTATTCGTTCACGGCATTAGGCGGAATAATCGGCAGGGCTGCAAGCGGTTTTATAATAGAAGGTCTCGGCTGGAATTCAATATTTCTTATTAACATACCTATCGGAATAATTGCTCTTGTAATGACTTTCAGGTATCTTGATAATTTTTATAATTCAGAAACCAAATCAAAATTCGACGCGGCGGGGACTATTATTATTTTCCTCGGACTATTTTCCCTGCTGTACGGCATTAATACAGGCGACTACTTCGGCTGGACTTCGTTTACAACAATATCATTGTTTATTGCTGCGGTTATATTAATTACTTCATTCGTTTACCGGCAGAATAGGATTAGTTATCCGCTGCTAAACCTGAATATACTTAAAGACAGAAACGTATCCTTTTCAGTACTTTCTTTTGTTTTTGTTTATATAATCACAAATGGAATGATTTACATCACTCCGTTTCTGCTGCTATGGGTAAAGGAATTCCCAAAACAGGAAACGGGTTTACTGATGGCGGTACCATCGCTGCTTCAGTTTTTTTCGGGATATCTATCGGGACATTTTTCCGATAAAATTAATTCCGGAATAGTCAGGATAATCGGTATTGCTTCAATAGCAGCCTCACTTTTACTATATTTATACATATCGCCGGAAACTGAAGTAATAATAATTATTTTAATACTTTCCTTCTACGGATTTGCAATAGGTTTCTTTATACCTTCAAACACAAACAAGATAATGACATCAGCTCCCGCAGAGCAGAAAGGGATTGTATCAAGTTTTATGACAACTTCAATAAGACTAGGTTCGGCGCTTGGAGTTGTGATTTTTGGTGCAGTCTTTTCCTACTTTGTTCCTGAGAAAAATCCCATACAGAGCGGAGTAGAGCCCGCAGTTTTATTATCGGGATTCAGAGCGACTTTTGTATGGGGATTTGTAGCGGCGATGATAGGATTATACTTTGTAGTGAGGAGCAGGAATGGGGATGCAGGGAAGAGAAGATCCCCGATAAAAACATTCGGGGATGACAACCTATAGAATAAACTAAAATAATTCTATCTACCTGACGCCATGCATTATTTTCAGCATTGGTTTCACGAGGGCAAACAGAATCAAAGCACTTATACCTGCGAGCCCGACAAATATGTAAAAGAAATCAACCGTTGTGTTTATAGGAAATAATCCGAGTAAAACAGGTTTATGATTTTCTGTAGGAAAGAAAGCACTAAGCACTCCCGAAAGCTTGAACGATGTTCCGAGCGATAAAAACCACACAGCCATAAGAACAGAGCCGAACCTTATCGGTGCAAGTTTTACAATCATTGAAAGACCAATCGGCGATAATGAAAGTTCTCCTATCGTTAATACAAAATACATTATTATCAGCCAGAGCAGGCTTACTTTCACACCCGGTGCGAGAACATTAACCGATATTGCAAGGATTAAATAAGAAAGTGCCATAAGCAACAATCCAAGAGCGAGTTTAAAAGGAATGCTGGGTTCTTTATTTGACTTTGATAGAAACGTCCAAACAATTGCCATGAGCGGTGCAAACAAAACTATGAATAACGGTCCGAAAGCCTGCAGGACAGAGGGCGGCAGAGTCCAGCCGAATAATGAACGGTCAACCTGATTATCCGCGAAGTAAGTTAATGAGGAGCCAATTTGTCCGAACGAAATCCAGAATACCATTGTGAACACAATAAGAATGAACATTGCCACAATTTTCTGCTTTTCTATTTTCGTCAGACTCCTGTCCATTATTATTGAAAGAGGTGCCGTGAAGAAAGTTGAATAAATAAACGAGCCAATCGTATCATAATCCAATAAAAACTTAAACACAACAAATAAGACTACAAAAACAGTCAGATTGATTACCATTTGTTTTTTGCTTACGCCCGATTTATCTGTTTTTTCCGATTTGAGTTTTGCCGGTGGTATATCTCCTACGGGTGTACCATCGGGTTTGACAACATATTTATTTTTCAATGGAATAAAAATAACAAGACTTAAAATCATTCCGATACCTGCCGCAAAATAGCCCCACTTGAAATCGGCTATATTCCCTGTATTTCCAAGGAAACCGCAGATTATCGGTGCAAGCAATCCCCCAAGATTTATACCCATATAAAAAATCGTGAAGGCGCTGTCAATTCTTTTATCATCTTCGGGATAAAGCTGTCCTACCATTGATGAAATATTCGGCTTGAAGAATCCGTTTCCCAGACATAAAAGAACAAGCCCTGCATACAGCAGACCCGAAGCCATTGATTTATCCGCGTACAGCATACCGCTTGTAAAGAGTACGAACTGTCCTAATGCCATTAAAGCACCGCCCGTAATGATTGATTTTCGATTTCCAAAATACCTGTCAGAAACAAATCCTCCAATTAGTGCGGTTATGTAAACCATACCCGTATAGTTTCCGTATATAAGGTCAGCGAACGTCTTATCAAAACTCAATGCCTGAATCATGTAAAGATAAAACACTGCCTGCATACCGTAAAAGCTGAAACGTTCCCACATCTCAGTAAAGAACAGCAGGTACAGCCCTCCCGGGTGTTTAAGTCTCTGAGTATTATCCATAAATTATTTTATAAATTCAATTTCTAAAGTTTAGCTGCTTTTTCTTTTGCACTGAGTTCAAGCCCGTGTGCATTCGGTCCCATCTCATTCCTCCTGAGCATGAACGCAAAGAATAATCCGAAAAATCCGAGAATAGAAAAAATCCACATACCGAGTCTGTATCCGGTTGGATTATCAGCGCTCGCACCTGAAAAATCATTTGCCCAGCCAATCATAATATTAAAGAGGAACAGACCAATATTCTGTATCATGGTCATAAGTCCATAGGCCGTCCCGAGTTTTTCCTCTTTAACAACAAGAGCGACGGATGGCCACATCACTGCGGGTATTAACGAAAAAGCAAATCCCATCATAGCCATCGGAAATATCAGATAAAAAGGGATAATCGAATCTTCAATTCCAAAGAAAGGAATATTTACGTGAATACCACCCTGCAGCCCGATTGCAGATGCAAGGTCAATCTTATAAGCCATAATTAAGTAAACAGGAATAATTGCAAGAGATCCGAGCATCATCAGCAATGACCTTTTCCCAATCTTATCTGAAAGCAGTCCGAACAGCGGTGTAAATATCATTGCAGCAAGTGTAAGTATGCTTGAAAGATTTCCGCCTACTTCTCTTGTTGTTCCGTGAGCTTCCTGAAAGAACTTTATAGCAAATGTTTGGAATGGAAACATTGCAGAATAGAAAGTAACGCATAACGCTGTTATGTACCAGAATGAGACACCAAACTTAAATACTTCTTTAAATTCAATCTTATCCTGCGAGCCGTCCTTAGGCATTTCGTATTTCTTCGTTGCGTAAACATCAAGCACGTAATAAAAGATTATGCATATCACCGCAAATATCCCTGCTGCAACCGTAATGAGCAGTGGTTTCTGCCAGTTGTCAAAGAATGAACGGGCAATGGTCGGAGAATTTAGCGCAAGGAACGATCCCAGTCTCGCAACGGTCAGGTTTATTCCAAAAGCAAAAGAAAGCTCCTTCCCCTTAAACCAGCGTGCAACGATAGTTGTAATTGCTACTATCATGGATTCCGCACCGAGCCCGAATATAAGCCTTCCCGATGCCATCGTCACCAGGTCGCCTTTTACCGCTGTCACAACCGCACCTATCATAATAAGAACAGTAAAAATAAAAACGGATTTTCTTGTACCGATTCTGTCAATTATAAATCCGCCTATTAATACCATTATAATATTGGGGAAACTGTATATCGCATTCAGCAGTCCGATATTTGAGTCCGAAAAACCGAGCTGTTCTTTCAGCAGGTCGGCAAGAGGACTTATGCTGTCATAAATATAGTAGTTTCCGAACATGGCAAGGCTGATTAATATCAGTGCAAGCCATCGAATAAATGCAGAGGGTTGGTTTTTAACAGCTGTGCTTTCTGTCATAATGTATCTTAAATTTATATAAAATCATTCTGCAAATGTAAATATTTTTATCAGAATAGGAAATGTTAAATGAAAAGAAAAAAGCACGAAGCGCGTAATGTATAGAATATTTGACAAAATATCAGAAAGATATCGGGGTATATACTATAATATTGAATTTTATGTATATTAAGCATATTTTTTAAAGTTATGGATAAAAACTACCTGAAAGATAACTACGTCGATTTAATTAATGGCATTAAGAACGTATGCGAAGAATACGGAAGAAATTTTAATGATATTACGCTTGTTGCAGTAAGCAAAACATTTCCCGAACGTGATATCGAATATATCAATGGCATTGGTCATCTTGATTTCGGAGAAAACAAGGTCCAAGAATTAAAATCAAAATACGATAACTTAAAAGATAAAAATATAAAATGGCACCTAGTCGGTCATTTGCAGTCTAATAAGGTAAAGTATATTGCGGATTTTGTACACCTTATACATTCCGTTGACAGCTTTAAACTTGCTCAAGTTATAGATGAACATGCAAAAAGAAACAACAGGGTTATAGATGTACTGATTCAGGTCAACACAAGCAACGAAGACCAGAAATCAGGAATAGAGCCTTATGATACTAAAAATCTCTGCGAGGATATATGTAAACTAGAAAATGTCAGACTTAAAGGTCTGATGACAATCGGGATGTTTACTGATAACGAGAAAATAATAAGAAAAAATTTCAGCATTCTGAGAAATCTTTACATTGACTTAAGGGTAACTTTCAGTACTTTTGAATATCTTTCGATGGGCATGACTTCGGATTACCGAATAGCTATTGAAGAAGGAGCAAATATGCTGAGAATCGGAAGCGCAATTTTCGGTTCCAGAAATTATTTGAATTAAAATAAAAAACTAAACTTATATTATTATGATTATTTCTTCAAAAGACATTAAGAAAAGAGACTTCAAAAAGTCCCTTAGAGGTTACGATACGGACGAAGTGGATGCTTTTCTCGAAACGGTTAGTAATCATTATGAAAAATTAATCGTTGAGAATAGAAATCAGGCTGACAAGATAAAATCTCTTCTTCAGGATATCGATATCTACAAGGAAAATGAACTTAACTTGCAGAGGGCTATTATTAAGTCGCAGGACCTTGGTGAACAAATTGTCGAGAATGCAAAAAGAAAATCGGAACTAATTATACGCGAGGCAGAACTCAACGCAAGAAACGTAAAACAAAACCTTGAAGATGAGATTCTCGCAAAAAAACACGAGCTCGAAAGTATAAAGCTGAAAAATGAAAAAACTTTCGACGAATTAAGAAACTTTCTGACTGACAAACTTAACGAGCTGGATGAATTTTTTAAGAACAGAAAAATTATTACTATGGACCTTTCTTCTGTGTCTAACCTGAATTTTAATTCAGATGATTCAGATATTGATATTGAGACCGATATTAAACCACTCAAGAAAATTACTCTGTCTTCGCAAAAGAACGATAGACCCGATTCATTCGACGACAGTTTTGAGATAAAGAAATAAAAAATGAATAATAAACACGAAAAGGCTTACGAATTCATAAATGAAATTAACGACAATCATTACGGTATCGGAATAATTCTCGGCACCGGACTTGGAGGGCTCGTAAAGTTTATAGATATTGAGCAAACGATTGACTACAGAAATATACCGGGCTTCCCGGTGTCAACCGTTGAATCTCACTCGGGAAAACTGATACTTGGAAAATTATCAGGCAAAAATATCATTGCCATGTCGGGAAGGTTTCATTTTTATGAAGGCTACAATCACGACCTCATAACATTTCCTGTGTATGTTTTCAAGCAGGCAGGGGTCAAAACAATTATCATATCAAATGCATGCGGAGCTGTAAACAACAAACTGAATAAAGCAGATTTGATGATAATGACTTCACATATTAACATGCACTTTGCATCGCCTGTCAGGAAAAATGTATGGGAAAACGGCAAAGCAAATTACATATACGACAAGGAGCTTATTGAACTCGCCGAGCGCGTTGCTCTTAAGAATAATATTAGTATTAAGAAAGGAAGCTACGTGTCTGTTCAGGGACCTAACCTTGAAACACGGGCTGAATACAGGCTTATGCAGAAGATTGGTGCTGATACTGTCGGTATGTCAACTATTCCTGAGGCAATAGTGGCAAGAGAACTCGGAATGAGAACTCTCGGTCTTTCCATAATTACTGACCTCGGATTTCCTGACACACTGAAGGTTGCAAAACTCGAACATATTATTGAATCGGCAGCTATCGCTGAACCAAAACTCGTTAACTTAATTAAAAAACTATTAATCGAATTATAAGAAATATGACAGAACAAAGAAAAAGAATTCTCGAATCCGTAAAGTACATTAAGCAGAATATTCCCGCAAAACTTAAGCCAAAATCTGCTTTAATTATCGATGATAATTATACTCTTCCATACGGTATTAATGTTCTAAAAAAACTTGAATACAAAGCTATACCTCCGAAATTCGAAAATGTTGACAGGGAGAATAATGGAAAGCTCTTGTTTGCTAAAGCAGGGTCACGCGATATTCTCATCTTTAAGGGTAGATTCTTTTTCTACGAAGGTTATTCGATGAGGGATATCGGTCATATAATATACATTATGAGTTTCCTTGGTATCGAAAAGATTCTTTCTATCGATGAGGTCGGAAATCTTAATCCGCGATTTGAGTGCGGAGAGCTTGCTTTGATTTATGACCATATAAACCTGATGGGCGATAATCCTCTTATTGGAGAAAATGACGAAGAGCTTGGAATCCGGTTCCCTGACATGAGTAATGCTTATGACACCAAGTTGTTTGAAAGAATTTACAAGATTTTCCAGGAAAATAAAGTTAAAATTAATGAATCTGTTTATCTGAGTATTATCGGTCCCCAGACCGAAACAGAAGCTGAGACCAGATTCTACAGGGATATCGGCTCTGACATTCTTGGATATGCTCTCGCTCCTGAAAATATTACATCAGTGCATTCAGGTATTAAATTTGCTGCGATTGGTCTTATTACCAGAGACCTAATAGCAGACAGAATGCTCGAAGACAAACGTACTGTTGATGAAAAGAGAAAGGAAGAACAGAATAACAGAAGATATGCTCACACTGAACTTAACAAGATACTCGTTAAAATAATAAAGACTCTGTAAACACACAATTTCCTTAAAAAACTTTTTCGACTGTGAAAATTTTCTTCACAGTTATTGGATTTTTATGAAACAATATCGCAAAAATTTTGTTTTATATATTTAAGATTAAACATTTTATAATTTATTATTTAAATGAAAAAACTAAGCCTTTTTCTGATTTCTTTATTCTTTGTTTCAGCCTCGTTATTGAGTGCACAATCCATAGACACATTAAACATTGAAGCTGAAAGTATTGATGCTGCGGATAAATCTTTATCAGACTTTCTGACCGAGCATTTTTCTTTGATTACGGATGACATCGTAAGCAAGATAACGGATAAAAGAAGTATTGAACAGGTTGAAAAACCCGTAGAGGCAGGAGGCGGAGTTTATTTCAGAGTTAATTACTTTGTTCCTGAAAAGTATCTTCGCGATACGATGAAGATTCTCTGGGAGCTTAACATTCCCGAATACCGCTCGCATATATTTCTTATTGATGGTAACGATACTTCATACGTTGATACCTGGAATAATGTCGTCGGAACTGCATCTGACAAAACTTATACAGGCAGATTTCAGGCATACAGAATCCGGAACTACCCGACTTACAAAGACCCTGCAAAAGGAAAAGAACATCTCCCTGCAACACCACCGGGACCGGGCAATCCGCTGGGACTTTTCGTCGTTCATTACGATGAGAATTCATTAAGATACTTTCACGGCACAAACAAGAACCACCTTCTTACTGCCGAAAAGAGACATCTTTCACATGGCTGCGTCAGGAATGATAATGATAACATTGCAAAGATGAAAGAATTCATTCTTAAACGTGTCGTAAAATCAAAAGACCTAACTTCATGGATTGACAGTAAGAAAAGCATGATTTATAATTTTGAAGAAATTGATAAATTCCCCGTCAGGATTATATACAAGACATACACAATAGACAGGGATGAGAAAGGGCTCTTCGTTGAGCTGTACAATGATTTCTACAACTACTCCAATCCGGGAAATATAAACACAAAATGGAATGAAGAAGACCTTATCACATTAACAACAAAGGAAAACCTTACAAACGAATTTAAGTCAAAATCCAAAGGCGAGCTTACTGACGAGAAAATTTCAGACCTCGTGGATTATGTGATTAAAAAACTGAATAAGTACGAGCGCTATTACATCTCGGATTTGAGTTATTAAGAATTACAGATAATTTTTACTATAAAGTTTAATTATAATAAATAAAAAATTAATTATGAAGTTAATATCAATATTGGTGTTTACAGTGCTCTTAACCGCTTCAGCATCATACGCACAGGGGAAATTCGGACTGGGAATCATGGTGGGTGAACCCACCGGGCTTTCGATGAAATATAAAATCTCAGGAGATAATGCGATTGATGGTGCGCTTGGATGGTCGTTCGCAAAATACGGCTCCTTACATATTCATGCAGACTATCTTCAAAATGTTGCACGACTAAGCCGGGAAGTTCCGTTTTACTTAGGTGTCGGGGGCAGAATTAAAACTAACAATACCAACAAAGGTGAGAACGATTCACGTTTTGGAATCAGAGTACCTTTTGGAATTGTTTATGAACCATCAACCGTTCCGATTGATGTTTTTGTGGAAGTTGTTCCTTTGCTCGATTTGACTCCGTCTTCGGATTTCAGCATGAACGCTGCCGTCGGCATCAGATATTATTTCAATTAGTAAGTTGTACAAAGCCCTTCTTGTTAAATGGAAGGGCTTTTTACAACACTAAAAATTATAGATAAAAACTCCCTGACCGCCGGTTGATATCCAGAGTTCATTTTCCTTGTTCTCCCTTAAATCAAGCTTCCTTACAGTTGGTATAACCCCATAACCGCTGAGGTACACTTGCTCAAACGTATTGCCGCCGTCTTGAGATAAATATATTTTATTGTACGAATCTTCAAGCTTTCTTCCAAAAAGCACAACCTGATTTCCTTTGCTGTCAACCGTAGTCACTGATTCAAAACCATTCAGCTTTGTAAAGTTCTCTCCTCTGTCGGTCGATTTAAACAATCCGTAGTTTTCGATCGCCGCCCATAGAGTTCCAGTGCCCATAGGGTCAATATCTATAGCACCTTTGTTTCTGTAATCAAAATCAGGCTCTTCAACTATGTAGTTTTTAAATGAAAATGTCTTTCCGTAATCACTACTGATGAATAACCCTCCGGCTTTAACGCCGTTTTCATTCCCGCCTTCAAGATAAAGGTAAACCCTCGATTTATCGACAGGGTCAACTTCTAAATAATCCACAGGGCTGAACAATCCGCCCATAACTGAGTTCTTGTAAATCGTGTATGAATTATCTACAAATTCTGACTTCTCAAAACTAACTCCTCCGTTCGAACTGTAGTAAACACCATACCAGTAAACCTCGGGAGAGTTTTCATCGTAAATTCTTTTCTTATTCTGACCGCCGCCAATGATTAATATAAGGTGGTCGTTCGTTCCATCAGTAGTTATTTCACCGTCTGAAATTATTGCATCAAAACCCGGACCAAAATTCGGATATGCAAGCAAACCCTCGGGAGTCATTATCTGGTAAGTATTCGGCTCGCCTCTGTTTTCAGATTTTGCAATCACAGGATAATAAGTAAAAACACTCCCGCCGATTAAATAAATTCTGTCAGAGTTTAAAGGTGATACTAATACACGGCATACATTCGGCAAATAAGAATCACCGTTATTCTCAGGCGGAGGAGGACTTAACGTGTACTTTCGAGAATAGTCTTTTATATCAGGAAGTTCCGCATCGCTTGTTTTACCCATACCCCAGTCCGAAATAGGAATGTAAATATCACCGTTCGGCGAGAATGAAACATCATATACAACTGTCATACTAATACCCGTTCCGTTAAATCGCCATGTCCTGCCGTTATTAGTAGTAATAAACGGACCTGAACCTCCGCTAACATACCAGACATTATTATTAACGGGATTCTGAAATGAAATTATGTTTGAGGAATAAATTTTATCCTGAGTTGAAAGTGTGTGTTTCGGATTATAATCTTTTTCAAGAATATATTCATTCCGTAATTTCCATGTGTTGCCGTCATCTGTCGTTACCCTTGATGGATTTCCCATCTGGCTCGCTTCGATTATATTTTCATCAAAATTCACAAAGTTTAATCCTATAAACTCACTTTCATAACCTGAGTATTCTCCAAAATTAGCTCCGATATCCGTAATGTTGTTCAGGTCATTTTCTATTCTGAACATCTTCCCAGTTGTGACAATAACCATAAGTTTGCCGTTCCTGTCTTTCTTCATCAGCATCTGATAAACATTGTTAATATGGTCTGAAAAAAGCTGGTAAGACCACGTAATCCCGTTGTCAAGCGTTCTCCATAATCCTTTGTCAGTGCCGACCCAAACCTCATCAGGAAATTCCGGATGAACTTGTATGCAAGTAACATTTCCGATTATTCCGCTATTATTGTTTATCAGGTTCCATGAATATGCATCGCCGTTCGAATTGCTCATGTAAATATACGGCTTACCGGTGTTAGGGTCTGCAAGCGTTCCCGCAAACATTCTGCCTCGAATTGTCGGATGATATCTCAAACACGGTCCTCCAATCTTTACATTAAACACATTGCCGCCGAAATTCACGTTCAAATCACCTGTCGCAGGACCTAAAACCTGTTTCCATGTTTCACCCTCATCCTTGCTTATCCAGACACCACGGCTTCTGTCGTCAGGAAGATAGTCCATCCCGCATGCAGCCGCTATTTCACTTTGGTTATAGGGATTAATATCTATGCTTTGCACCATTAATCCCGCAGGCGTTACTGCAAATTCACTTATAAACTTCCATTCTTCGTTTCCCTTTTTCTTGTACATACCTCCAATATCTGTTCTTGCATACACAGTCAACCCGTCTTTAGTCGGAATTTGGGCGAGTACAAACCCCCCTGCCTCAAAATCAATTCTTCTTACTTTCTGTGTATAACCTAAACCGGATATAAGCAAAAATATTATTGCAAGTTTTACTATCTTCATTTGAAATTTGTATTTAGTAATATTGGTCTTTTAATTTCTTAGCTGTTTTAAAAACTTTCATCCCGCCACTTCTTTATCTTCCATGGCGAACTCGCATCGGGCCTAGTAAAATTCATGTCCGCAAATCCGAAAAGTCTGACTACATTGCTTGGATTGAAAGTTACTGTAAGATTAAAACCCCTTTTAACATTAACGTTAAGACTATCCCCTATAAAAGTTGTTATGTTGTTCCAGATGATATCAGTCTTTTGTGAATTCTGGAACAACCTGCTTGTAGTCCTCATCTCTGTTGGCTTATCCCAGGATACGTCAAAACCTGTTTCATAATCTCTGTATGTAAAAATAAAATCGTCTGTCAGTAATCCTGAATAAACTGATGTATCCTTGAATGTATAAGCATATTTGAAGTTCGTGTATACTCCGTCAATAGTCATCTGGTCGGATATAATACTTGACGAACCCGAATCATCAAGCTTCGGAGCAAATATGTTGTCACACGATGCAATCACCGTAAACATGACAATCAAAGGTATTATAAGATATTTGCGCATTGAAGAAAATTATTAAAAAACATTTAGTTCATTTGTTTTTCCAGCTTTATAATCTTTTATTGCCATATCTGCCAATACTGAAAGATTATCCTGAGAATTTTTAAACTGCAAATTCAACTTCCTTTTGTCCTCAATATCATCTAAAATAACTTGTGTTATATTATCCTGTTCGACATCAAGCAATACAATCGTTTTCTTAATCGCTTTTTTAAATAAATATGTCATTTTGCTTTTTCTAAAATTTACAATTAAATACAAATATATTCAATCAAAATGTCGGTATTTTAAAACTCCAGTCATCCTGATTTTAAAATCAGTGAAAATCATATTCTTTCTAAAAAATCTGTGTGCATATCTTTTGCTCATAATCTGGAATAATATATGTCCATGTCTTCAGCACTATCAGTGTCATCCGTTAAATCAGTGTAAATTTGTATTCTATTTAAAAATCATCCTATTGTTCTAATCAATTACTGAAGTTTGCCCTTAACACACTCCATGTAGTATCAGCATTATCGCTTTTTATATCAATCCATCTGTGTATCGACCATAGATTTCTCGAATCGGCAGAAAGAATCAGCCTTATCTTACCTTTTAAATTCTTTGCTACGTTTGTTTTCTGATGGTCAACCCTCAACAGATAGTCTGCATCAAAAAACGCTGTGTCTGCAAAAGAATTGAGTGTTGTGTTTGAAAAGAATAGGTTGGATGTAGAATTTACGTCTGTAAGACTCATTAAACTTGTGTAATATGTTTTCTCATTAGCAATCTTCCAGAACTGAAATATCGGATACTGTATCTGAGAACCTACATCGGGCGAGTAAGTGTAACGCCTCGGACTGTAATTTGTATCAACAAAACACTGCATGTAATTGTTTATATCCTTCTCTATTACCGAGTACTGAAGATTTACCATTACAAGGTCGGGAGATGTTGGTGGTATGAAAGTAGTCCTTGATGTTACGGGAGTTTCCGCATCACGCAATCCGCATGAATAAATTGAAGCTGCAGCATACAATAATATTATTATTGAAAATATCTTCATTTAACCTTACTAATAAATATTATTCTCTTAGATTCTTCATTTTCAAAACCGTTTCCATAATAATCTCCAAATATTCTTAAAGGTTCAAAACCTGCATTCATTAAAGCTTTTTTAAGTTTCTCTTTTGTGTAAAGTTTCAATCTTTCTGTATATTTTTCGCTTCCTATGTAGATATCCTTATAGACAAAATTGTTCTCAATGTATCTTTTCTGTAAAACTTTCTCACCGTCGAACTCATCCTCCGAACTTGCAACAAGAGTTTTTCGGAGATTATCAGCATTTATAAAATCAAATACAAAGTGACCGCCGCTCTTCAACGACTTTCCCACATTGTCGAAAACTTTAAAGTTGTCTTCATCGGTCTCAAAGTATCCAAAGCTTGTAAATATGTTTATTGCCGCATCAAATTCTTTATCAAAAGAAAAGTCTTTCATATCTCTGATAAGAAACTCAACCTTTAGACCTTTCTCGTCAGCTGCAGTTAAACCTTCTCTCGCCTGAGATATAAGGTATTCCGATAGGTCAAACCCTGTTACGTCATACCCTCTTCTTGCGAGCTCTATCGAGTGTCTTCCTGCTCCGCAACAGACATCCAGTACCTTTGCCTCGGAAGGCAGATGAACACTTCTTTGAAAAAGATTTATTATATCCCTAGCTTCTTTTTCATCTCTGTGTTTGTATATTTCAAGATAATACTTATTTGAAAACCACTTTTCATACCAGCTCTTTTCCTTTGATGCGGTGTTCAAGATATCGTAACCCTTCCTTCTATTGCTTTTGCAAGCGTTACCTGGTCCGTCAACTCTATGTCCGAACCTATTGGAATCCCCCTTGCTATACGGCTTATCTTCATACCAAGAGGTCTTATTATCTTGCTGAGATAAAGTATCGTCGTCTCCCCTTCTACGGTGGGATTCAACGCGAGTATGATTTCGGAAATTTTGTTTGATGAATCGTCTTCCAGTCTGTAAAGCAGTTCTTTTATTCTGATATCATTCGGACCTATTCCGTCTAACGGCGATATTCTTCCATGTAGAACATGATAGAGACCTTTGTACTCATTCGTCTTTTCAATCGCATAGACATCTTGAGGTTCTTCCACTACGCATATAGCGGTCTTTAACCTTTTCTCTGATGTGCATATCTTGCATACTACATCCTCTGTAATATTACAGCAGACAGAACAGAATTTCAACTTATTCTTGATTTCGATTAAAGACTCTGCAAGTTTTGTAACTTCTTCACGCGGCTGTTTTACCAGAAACATCGCAAGCCTCTGTGCAGTTTTGCGTCCTATTGATGGTAGTTTAGTCAGCTCGGTTACTAGAGTTTCAAGAGTGTCGGATATATTCAGCATTTTAAAATCCGAGGTTAAGTCCGGGTATGTTTGGAATCATCCCTGCCGTTGCTTTTGACATTTCTTCATTCGAAAGCTTCTGCGATGACTCGAATGCCTTGTTGCATGCGGCTATCAGAAGGTCTTCAAGCATATCTTTATCTTCTGATTCAAGCACTTCCTTTTCAATTTCGATTTTTTGTATGACGCTCTTGCCGTTTATTGTTACTTTTACCATACCGCCGCCTGATTCTTCTGTGATTATCTTGTTTTCAAGTTCAGCTTGTATCTGTTCCATTCTATCCTGCATTTTCTTTACCTGTTTAAGCATTCCCTGCATTTGATTCGGTTTCATTTACTTTATCTCCTGTGTTTAATTTACTTTAATTTTAAAAATCTAAATATTTGTTCCATAGATTAAACAGATTTCCTGTAGCAACTACATCGCCGAAACAGTAATCTGCTATCGTCTGATATTCTTCTTTTTCATACAAGCCTTTCACCATGTCGCCCTTCACTCCATCTGCTTTCGGGCTCGGAATCCCGAGCTGCTTGCAGTAAAAATCAAGCGTGAATTTCCTTCTCGCACCCGTTGGAGAGTGTTTGTTGAACGTAAGCTCTTTCATAAGGTCAATGTGATAACCCTTTATATTGAAATCTGTTCCGCTCATTAAATTATATGAAGGTTTTGATTTCATCATAAATGTTCTTAGCATAATAAACGGACAATCAAACTCTCTGCCGTTGAACGTTACAAAAAGATTATACCCTTCGGTTCTTATTTTTCTCCAGAAAAGGTCAATTATTTCTTTCTCGTTCCCGCAAAGATAAGTAAGCTTTTCAAGTTTGCTTTCAGAGTAAGGATTTTCATCCGTACCTTCTACATAACCTGAATTGAAACTCAGCATTCTCTCTGCTTCAAGCTTTGAAGTTGAGTCAAGAGTTTTTTCCTTTGGGGCATTTACCAGTACTGCACCCTCTTTCTTGTTGTAATCAAGCATGCCTATTGCTACTATCCGCGAAGTAAAAGGTGTAAACACTAATCCTTCAATCGCTTTTGCCTTTTCCTCATCATTTGTCGCAAATTTAGTTAAGTATTCTTTTGTCTCCTCATCGTAATGTGTTTCGAAATCATACGGTGCGACTTCAAGGTCAAAAACTAATACTTTCTTCTTCGTAATATCCATGATTATACTTCTAATAAATTATTTGCCGATACTCTTATAGTATCATAACAATAAAACGGTTCCCCGAATTCAGCACCTATTTTAAACCCGAAGAATCTTGCTCGTGCCTCAAGGTCCTTCCAGAAAAGACTTGTACTTATGTATGTTTCCGGTTCATCCGCAGAGGTACTCATTGATTTGTAGAACTGCGTCGAATAGCACTCAATCGCTTTCATCTTCTGTTTAAAAGTACCGCTTATATCCACTATAAATGTAATAGGAAAATCATAAGCATGCCTGTAATAAAAAACTCTTTGCGGTCTGTACGCATTCAGCTTCCCTGTTTTAATTTTTGTTAGCCCTGAAAGGAATGCGCTCTCTCTGATAAAATTACTCGCATTTATGTGGTCAGTATGCCTGTCTGACGGATAAGGAGCAAACATAATTGAAGGCTTTGTCTCACGTATTACTTGTATCAGTTTTTCCCTGTTGGCTTTCGTGTTTGCAATGTTACCGTCTTCCATTTTCAGGTTTGTCCTGTAGTGTATACCCATCACCTTCGACGCTGCTTCAGTCTCTTTCTTCCTTGTCATTAAGTTGCCGCGCGTGCTAAGCTCGCCGCGCGTCAGGTCAACTATCCCTACCTTCTTACCCTCATTTATCAACTTTATAGCCGTACCCCCCGCTGTTATTTCAATATCATCGGGATGACTCGCTACAAACAATGCATCTAATTTCAATTCTTTCTCTTAATTTAATAAAGCATTAAATATACTTATTCTTATCCTATCTTAAAATTTAAAAAGACTATAGCCAGAAGGTTATCATTTGTCAACATAAACCTCGCCTCTTTCCGTGTACCGTTTCCTATTCCCCATACCCAACTGTCTGCGCTAGAATTATTTTCTGGTTTTCATTCAGTTTAAGTTCTTTTTCAAGCGGTTCTCTGTCAACCCACGCTCTTATAACTGTATTCATCCCAGCCGAGGCACAAAATAAATAAACATTTTCACCAATAAAGCCTGCATGAGCACCCGAATACATTTCTTTATTTGAATCATTTTTCAGCTTTGAATAATCAGCTACATATACAAGGTTCACGGGAGCAGTATATACGAAGTCCTGTTTACCTGCTAAAGTTCGTAGGTCTTTCCCTGCAACAAGCTCCAGTGAATGATCTTCCGCAATGTATTTATAAGCACCCGATTCAAATATTACATATACATCCATCGCTTGTGTATTGTTTGCAGTAGGAGCAGTCCGCTTTCCGCTCTCCTCCCTGCTTATTCCGTATGAAGCCCACATCAGATTTGAAAGCGTCTGGTCATCAAGTTTTCTGGAAGAAAATGTTCTTTCTGAATGACGCTTCTTAAGTGCTTCCATAAGCGGCATTCCGCCTGTCGTTTCAGCAGGCAGCAGTTTTATCTTTTCTGCAGGTATCATAGGTTTGTCATTTATTTGGGTCTTCTTCATACTAAAAGAAATTACCATCACGCCAATAAAAATTGCGGCAAGAAAAATTATTGTTACTTTCATAATAAGTAGATTTTATTTACTGTAAAAATACTTCCTTTAAACTTTTTCTGAAATGTAAAAATGACACCAGACCCTGCCGGGCAGCAGGGCTGGTGAAGGGTCTAGGGTTTTGATTAGATACTTAAATTTCTTTAAGTATAATCGATTAGCCTTTCGCATCTGTATTATATTACGATTGGGTAAGAATTTGGAAAATTATTTAACTATTTTTAAAAAATTTTTATAATTACTGGAAAATCTATTAAAATACAGCATTATTCGCAGGAATGTAAAGAATGCACGTATAAGGGTTAGCAATGACCTTAATATAACTGCAATTATTCCTCTTAATTATCCCATTAATAAAATTGATAATTTAATACAGGATAAAAAAATCTGGATTCTGAAAACTGTAAACCGCTTAAAGCACAATTCTAAATCCATACAACTTTCTTCCGATGAAATCCTTCTCTTTGGCGAAGCTTATGTTTTTGAAAACGACCCGGCATTGAAGAATAGGGTCATGACATACGGAAATATCAAGAAAATTAAATCAGGTCATGATTTGGTAAATAACCATGAACTATTGACTATATGGTATAAACACATCGCGAATAAATACATAAAACAAAGGGTTGCAGAAATAGCAAGCAAAAACAAATTTGAATTTAACAGACTTTTTATTCGCGACCAGAAAACTAAATGGGGTACTTGTTCCTCCGGAAAAAATCTTTCATTTAACTGGCGGCTAATTCTTTGCCCGATTCATGTTCAGGATTATCTTATTATTCATGAACTCTCGCACTTATACGAGATGAATCACTCAGCAAAATTCTGGCAGAAAGTCGCAGAGCTCTGCCCCGAATACAGTAATGCAAAAAAATGGCTTAAAGAGCATGAAGCGTTTCTTTTTAAATATTAGTGTTTTTATACTTTCTTTGATACTTCTTTCGTCTTGTAATGATGAACAAGACGAACAGATGCAGTCCGCACTCGATTCACTGAAATCAGCCTTAGATACGGTTTCACATGAAGATACTCTTACATCAGATTCTTCTTTTAATGAAGTCCTGATCGATTATTCAAAAAAGTACAATGCAATCACTGATTTTTCTACAATCAAAAAATCAAGCCCTTCCCATTCAGCAGGGAATCTGAAATCTAAATACTTTCTTTTCCCTGTATTCTCATACCAGATTGACTATATATCTCAGGATTCTTCTACTGATACAGTATTAACCTACTTTACAGATAATTCTGTCTCGTTTGTTTTTGATGTTGATCGTGGAATCGGAAAAATCAAAAACCTTGATAAACAAAAAAACGGACTCATTCTCGTTAAGTCCTCAAAAGTTGAAGTTTCACAGAAGTTGTACCTTATGAAAAGGTCACGCGACTTCCAGCACAAAGAAAGAAAAGTAACAGAGTTCTTTGTCTCATGCGAAGTAATTGACGCTTTTAATGTAAACTCATCAGAAAAAATTCTTCAGAAAAAATTCAAATTGATAAAATAAAAATATTTTTGTAAAGTTGAGACGAAACTGAGAAATTACCTCCTTTTTCTTCTTGAATGCTGAATAATAGTAGAATCATAGTTAATAATATGCCAACTGCTATATTTTTCAAATTGTTAAGAAATACAGACGTTATTAACTGCTATTAATAGCGCTCATCCTGCAAATACATCCCATTTTATTTTCTGCAAATATTTCCTGACAAATCCGTCACAACCTCTCAATTCCTGATTTGTCTTAAATTGGTCTATAATTAGTCTCTAATTGGTCTTTAAATTTCAGCATTTTAAAATGACAAATTTGTCAAACAGCAGCTTTTTTATAGAATCGTGTGCTGCATAACTGTAAGAAACTTGTATTTATATAATTATCCGCCTATTTAATAATGAATAATTCTGGTATTTAATTTCTTTATAATTCACACTCAATTTATCTTCCTTTTTCAGAACATAATTAAGATATTTTTGTTATATTGTCAAAATTTATTAATTTAAAGGGGATAAAAAAATGAGAACAATTACAATTTTATTTTTTCTTTTAGCATTTTCCGGAATAAATACAGTAGCCCAAATAACTGTATCTTCTTCTTACAGCCCTGTTGTTGGTGACCGGTTTGCTTACAGCAATGTTGATACTAACAATGTAACACCCGGTTCCTCGGGTGCTAATCAAAATTGGAGTTTCACTTTCATTAATGTTGCAAGTGATTCAACAGTTCTTGATTATGTTTCTCCGTTGAGCACTCCATACGCAGCCTCTTTTCCATCGGCTACCATGGCTCAGTACCAGCAGTCTGCCTCTTCTTATACTTATTTTTCTTCATCATCAGCGCAATTGATAAATCACGGAGTCGGAAATTCATCATCAGTAGTCGTTAATTCAAACCCGGAAGTTGTTATGCAATTTCCTTTCACCTATAACTCAACTTTTTCTGATGATTTTCAGTCACAATTCACAACTTCTGGTATTACTACTTACAGAAGAGGAAATATAAGTGTTAATGGAGATGCATACGGCACAATTTCACTTCCTACAGGAACTTTTAGCAATGCACTTCGAGTAAAAACAGTTCAAACAATAGTTGACTCAACAGTAATCGGAATCTTTAGTAATATTACAACATCAGTTATTACAACTTATGGTTGGTATAGTGGTGCTAATAAATTCCCGTTGTTTCAGATAACAACCAGTTCCATTACCACCATTGGAGGTACTATACACAGTAAATTAGTCACATTAACCAAAAGCCAGACTGTGGATATTACAAAAATATCTACCGAAGTCCCGAATGGTTTCACCCTTAAGCAAAATTTTCCGAATCCGTTTAATCCCTCCACAAAGATTTCTTTTTCAATACCAAAAGAATCCTTTACAAGTCTTATTATTTATGATAACCTGGGACGAGAAGTCAGCAGACTTGTGAACGAAAGATTAAACACCGGCGTATATGAAGTAAACTTTAATGCCGCAAATCTAAATTCCGGTACATATTTCTATAAAATTTCCGCTGGAAATTTTAGCAGCGTCAAAAAAATGACGCTCGTTAAATAGTTGTTTCATCAACATTTAAAAAGTATAATTTATTTCTAATAACCGGTAATCTTAATAAGATTACCGGTTTTTATTTTAATTGGACCTGCCTGCATTAATTCATAGAAATTAGGTGCTAAAAATCGTAAATTTAAGATTATTCAAAATTATATGAAAAAAGACGATTGCATTTTCTGCAAAATTTCATCGGGAGAAATCCCCTCTTATAAAATATGGGAAAACGAAGAGTTTTTTGCTATTTTTGATATTTTTCCTAACACTAAGGGAATGACTCTCGTAATACCTAAAGAGCATTTCGATTCTTATACTTTCGATATGCCAAACAAAATATATTCTCGTTTTCTGCTCGCTGCAAAAGAACTTGGTAAAATTCTTGATGAAAAACTCGGTGTACAGCGGACGGCACTCGTTATGGAAGGTATGGGCGTAAACCATGCTCATATAAAACTTTATCCCCTGCATGGTCTAGGTAAAGATTTCAAAGTCATTAACCCCGAAGGAAATGTTTTCTTCGAAAAGTATCAGGGATATCTTTCCACCATGCTCGGTCCGAAAGCCGATGATAACACGCTTAAAGAACTTCAGTCTCTATTTAATAAATAACGCTTAACAATTATAATGAAATACGAACATCTTTTTATTGAGAAAAAATGGCAGGACTTATGGGTTCGAAATAAAGTTTTTAGAACTCCTGAATTAGATGAAATTGACAAGTCAAAACCTAAGTACTATGTCCTCGATATGCTCCCTTATCCAAGCGGTGACGGTCTGCACGTTGGGCATCCGGAAGGTTATACTGCAACGGATATCATTGCACGTTACAAACGCATGAAAGGTTTTAACGTACTTCACCCGATGGGATGGGATGCTTTCGGATTACCTGCGGAACAATTTGCTCTTAAAAAACAAGTTCATCCTCGTGTAGGTGTTGAAGAATGCGTTATTAGATTTCGGTCTCAACTTCAATCACTCGGCTTTTCATACGACTGGGACAGAGAAATAAATACTACCGATGAATCTTACTACAAATGGACTCAATGGATGTTCCTGAAACTATTCAACTCTTATTTTGATACTCAGGAAAATAAAGCAAGACCTATTTCTGAACTTACTATTCCTGTTGCTCTTGAAGGCAAAGATAGAGACATTTATATAGATTCTCAAAGACTTGCTTACATTTCCGAATCTCCTGTTAACTGGTGTCCTGAACTCGGTACAGTTCTTGCAAATGAAGAAGTACCGGAGCAACTCGAGAAAGGTTACACAGTCGTTCGCAAAGCAATGAAACAATGGAAGCTCCGTATTACTAAATATGCTCAAAGACTTCTTGATGATCTCAATAACCTCAACTGGCCTGAGAATATTAAAAAACTCCAGACTAACTGGATTGGTAAAAGCGAAGGGGCAGTTATTAAGTTTAAAGTTAAAAGTGAAAGTTTGAATGGCTATAGAGAAATTGAAGTTTTCACTACACGACCGGATACTCTCTTCGGCGCTACTTATATGGTGTTTGCACCGGAGCATCCGCTTATCAATGATATTACTACTCCGGATAAAAGGGACGAGGTCGATGACTACATTCAGACTGCCGCAAGAAAATCCGACCTTGAACGTTCTGAACTATCAAAGGAAAAAACTGGAGTCTTTACGGGTGCTTTTGCTGTTAATCCTGCAAACAACATTGAAATACCGATTTATATTTCAGACTATGTTCTCATGAGTTACGGTACAGGAGCTATAATGAGCGTTCCCGGACACGATGAAAGGGATAGTGAGTTTGCTGTTAAATTTGGTCTTGAGATAATACCTGTTGTTGCTAACGAAAAGTTTAAGAATGTTGCTTTCAAAAAGATTTCTTCTGAAAGCGGTGATATTATTATTTCCGGAAAGGGACTCGAAAAGCTCATCAGCAGCCCATCAACAGAGTACTCCCAATATCTTGAGGATGTTAAAAACGGTAAGCTGTGTTATACTGAAGATGGTTATTCAATTAATTCTGGTTTCCTTACCGGACTTAAAACTTCAAAAGCCAAAGAAAAGATGATTAAGTGGCTCGAAGATAAAAATATCGGCAGAAGAAATGTTAATTATAGACTCAGAGACTGGCTCTTCTCAAGACAAAGATTCTGGGGCGAACCTTTCCCGCTTATTTATTTAGACGATCATACTATAAAAGCTCTTGATGAAGAAGACCTGCCTGTCACTCTTCCCAATGTTAATTCTTATACTACCACCAAAACTGGAGAATCTCCCTTGTCTTTGATTGAAGATTGGGTTCATATTACAGATAAACAGTCCGGTAAAAAAGTTAAAAGAGAAACTAACACTATGCCGCAATGGGCTGGTTCCTGCTGGTATTACCTGAGATACATAGACCCGAATAATAAAGAAATTTTCTGCGATAAGGAAAAGGAGCAATACTGGATGCCTGTTGACCTTTATATAGGCGGATCAGAGCATGCTGTCCTTCACCTCCTGTATGCAAGATTTTGGCATAAAGTCCTTTTTGACCTTGGTTACGTATCGACCTCCGAACCCTTTGGTTCTCTCTACAATCAGGGTATGATTCTCGGCGAAGATGGTGTTAAGATGAGTAAATCTCGTGGTAATGTAATTAATCCCGATGATATGATTAATCAATATGGAGCTGATTCCGTTAGACTTTTCGAAATGTTTATGGGTCCGCTGGATGCGACAAAACCTTGGAGTAATGAAGGCATAGCAGGTATTCACAGATTTTTAAGCAGAGTTTGGAGACTTATTATTGATGAAAAGACAGGAGAGTTAAACACTAAAATTATTGATGAGAGTCCCGCTGTTGAAATGAATAAACTCCTGCACTTCACTATAAAGAAAGTTACAAACGATATTGAGGACGGCGATATGAAGTTCAATACTTCTATTGCACAAATGATGATTTTTATAAACGAACTGTATAAAGCCGATAAGATAAGTAAAAATATTATCAAAACATTCGTTTTATTGCTGTCTCCTTATGCGCCACATCTTGCTGAAGAATTATGGCAAAGACTTGGTGGTCAGAATTCTATTGCCTTCGAAAAGTGGCCTGAATACGATGAGTTACTCACAAAAGCTTCTCTTATTACCGTCGCTTTCTCGGTTAATGGAAAAGTTAGAGTAAAAAAGGAAGTAGAAAACGATCTTCTCGAAAAAGACCTTGAGCAGATTGCACTCGACGATGAATCGATTAAGAAACATATTTTCGGTAAAGATATTATCAAGATTATTATTGTTAGAAATAAGATGGTAAACATTGTCGTTAAATAAAACTTCACTTAATGTAAAATACCTGTCTTTTTCTTTTTAGCATTGGACTCGTCAAAAAATAACTTATATGTAATTTGGGCTGCTCTTTTCTTCACGATGGTAGGTATGAGTATGGTAGTACCCTTCCTCCCTTTTTACATAAGAGATCTCGGAATCACAGAGCAATCTGAAGTTGAACTATGGAGCGGGCTTGCTTTCGCTGGTCCTTTTATCATTTCGTTTTTTCTTACACCTGTCTGGGGAATGCTTGGTGATAAATACGGAAAGAAGTCTATGGTAGTACGTGCTATCATTGGTCTTTCTATTTCACAGTTCCTTGTCGGTATGTCGCAAGATGTTTATCAATTGGTTATGTTCAGAATGTTTCAGGGTGCAACAAGCGGTTTTATTCCTGCATCTCTCGCCCTCGTATCTTCTAACTCGCCAAAAGAAAAATCAGGATATAATATAGGTGTTTTGCAGATGGCTATTTCTTCTGGCACAATTATCGGTCCTTTAATCGGAGGTATCATCGCAGATATTACGTCTCATAGACTTGTTTTTCATATTACTGGTTCTCTCTGTCTTATCAGCGGCATTTTTGTCATACTAATGGTTAAAGATACAAAAGTAATTACTGTAAAAAAGCTAAGCGTTTTCGATAATTTCAAGTATTCTTTCAATAGTAAAACTCTGTCAACAGTTCTCGTTTCTATTGCATTAACTCAAATGGCTGTATCAATTACACAACCTGGATTTGCTTTGTTTATTGAATCCTTAATAGACAATCAGGATTTTCTTTCAACTATATCCGGTGTTGTGTTTGGTGTTACCGGAATTGCAACTGCCGTCTCTTCTCCTCTTTGGGGTAAAATGAACGACAAGAAAGGTGTCAACCGAAATCTCTTTATCGCTATGTCAATAGGCTTCGTGGCATTAACTCTGCATTCATTTGTGTTCTCTTACATTTTGCTCATTCCCTTGAGAATCATTCTTGGCTTTTGTATTGGTGGAATGATTCCCGTCTTCTACAGTGTTATAAGTAATATTACTCCCGACGAAAGAAAAGGTGGTATTATGGGAGTTGCTTCAAGCTTTACCATTCTTGGAAATATATTAGGTCCCTTGATGTATTCATTAATTACTCCTATAATTGGACTAAGAAATATATTCATGTGTGCCGGTATATTACTTTTCGCAAACATTATTTATATTAACTTTAATAGAATTTCAAATTTAAACATATATGGCAGAATTATCTCCTACACAAATAAAGAAAACTGATAATAATTCATTACTCGTTAAATGGAATGACGGCAAAGTAAATGAAATTCCATTAACAAAACTCCGCGATGAATGCCCTTGCGTAAACTGTAAAGGTGAGTCGGTTATCTTCGAAAGTTATATTCCTATTAAGGCTCCGTTTAAAGCTGCTGGTTACTATGAAATAGCAAGCATTGAGGCTGTTGGTAATTACGCCGTTTCAATCAAATGGAAAGATGGACACGATACAGGTATTTATTCTTGGGATATTCTTAGAAAACTCTGATCAGCAAATATAATCGTTCTATCTTCTTTCTGTTTAATGTATAGATACTTTGAAGGGAAGATTTCTGCTATTAGCAATAATTTAAATCTTTTCTTTGCGAACTCTGTAGTTAAATCATTTTTTGCTCATCTCGCTCTTAGCAATAAACAAATCTTTTCCTTGCGTCCTCTACGAACTTTGCGGTTAAATATTTTTATGATCATCCTTGCTCTTAGCAAATAATAAAATCTATTTCTGTTACTACGTCTTTTCCTGCTTCTTGCCGAATCCCTGGAATACGTTCCCAAGCAGTCCGCCTACCAATCCCCCGTAAACCGTCATCATTGAGGCGTTTGAACGGATCGGACAGCCGTCAGTACATCCCCAGAAATTCCAGTAAACATAACCGCCTATTAATCCTGCTATCGCCATTATAATTGTTAGCTTATAATTCTTTATTATATTTTTTATCTTAGTCATATTATTTCTTTTAAATATTTACCTGTGTATGAATCCTTTAATTCCGAAATCTCTTTTGGAGTTCCCTCACCTATCACGTATCCGCCGCTGTTTCCGGAATCGGGACCAAGGTCAATCAGGTAATCAGCATTTTTTATTACTTCGAGATTATGCTCTATCACAAGAATCGTGTTTCCTTTTTTCAGAAGTGCGTCAAAGCATTTCATCAGCTTTGAAATATCATGATAGTGAAGTCCTGTTGTCGGCTCATCGAAAATATATAGAGTGTTCTTTGAACCCGACTGATGCACAAGATGGTATGCAAGCTTTACCCTCTGCGATTCACCCCCCGATAGCGTTGAACCCGATTGACCCAGTTTTATGTATCCAAGACCTACATCATCCAGAACTTTCAACTTCTTAACAATCTTTGGAAACGGCTTAAAAAATTTAATTGCTTCAGTAACTGTCAGATCCAATATTTCATGGATGTTTTTGTGCATTCCATTATTACCCTGTAGTCTTACCTCAAGAGTATCTGTTTTGTACCTCTTCCCTCCGCAAGCTTCACATTCAAGAAAAATATCTGCCATAAACTGCATCTCAACCCTAATCACACCAGCCCCCTCACACATTTCACACCTGCCTCCGGGAACATTGAATGAAAACGTTCCGCTGTCAAATCCCCTCCTCCGTGCTAAAGGACTCGCGGCAAATGTCTCTCTAATAATATCGAATGCTTTTATGTACGTTACAGGATTACTCCTCACTGTCTTGCCGATTTGCGACTGGTCTATCATTTCAACATTCTCAAACAATTCATAACCCATAATCTCGTCGAATTCGCCTATCGTTTCTTCATAAAATCCCTCAAGCTTTTTCTTTAGAGCCCCGTATATAATATTGTTGACCAGTGTGGATTTTCCTGAACCGCTTACTCCGGTAATACATGTGAAAAAACCGACCGGAATCCTGACTGTTATATCCTTCAAATTGTTTGCTCTTGCTCCTTTTACTGTCAGATAATTGCAACACTCATTTACATCTTTACTTCTTTTATTTGATTCAACTTTAAGTTGTCCGTTCAGATATTTTGATGTCAAAGAAGTAGTGTTGTTTTTCAGTCCGATATAATCTCCTTGAAAAATTACCTCGCCTCCATTCTCTCCCGCGTTAAGTCCTATATCAATAATCTCATCCGCTTCTCTTATCATGTCTTTATCATGCTCTACAACCAGCACAGTGTTACCAATATCCCTTAGAGACTTCATTATGTTAATCAGCTTTTCATTGTCTCTTGGATGTAAACCTACAGACGGTTCATCAAGTACATAAATTGAACCCACAAGCGATGAACCCAATGAAGTTGCAAGATTTATCCTCTGTGCCTCGCCGCCTGAAAGAGTAGAAGAAAGACGGTCAAGAGTTAAATAAACAAGTCCTACATCTATCAGGTACTTTAACCTGTTTAGAATTTCTTCAAGTATTCTATCGGAAATTTCTTTCTTTGTCTTGTCAAGTTTCAGGTTTGCAAAGAAGTCATAAGATTCCTTTATTGTCATCTTCACAACATCGAATATACTCTTTCCTCCAACTTTCACATAAAGTGCTTCCTTTCTTAACCTTCCGCCTCCGCATTCACTGCATGTTGTATATGCCCTGTACCTGTTCAACAAAACCCTGTAATGAAGTTTATACAACGCCTCCCTCTCTACGTTCTTGAAAAACTTATATATGCCTATATATTTCTTACCGCCTTTAAATATATATTCTATTTCTTTCTCGCTCAGTGCCTTAACTGGCTTATTCAGTGATATCCCGTATTGATCTGATTCAAGAATCAGGTTTGTTAAATGTACAGAATGCTTTGGAGTTGCAAAAGGGGCAATCGCATTGTTCATAATTGACCTGTTCTTATCAGGTATCACAAGGTCATAATCAATATCCATCGTTCTTCCGAATCCTTGGCATTTCTTGCACGCACCAAACGGATTGTTAAAAGAAAACATCCTTGGTTCAGGCTCTTCGAATATCATTCCGTCTGACTCAAAAAACTTATTATACTTTGTATCAGTATATTTTGTGTCATTAAAAACTCTTACCGTCAGATATCCACCGCCCTCTATAAATGCCGTCTCAAGCGATTCTGTTAGTCTTGACAAGGATTCAGCTTCTTGACTCTCAAAACTCATCCTGTCAATAATAACAAACAAACTCCCCTCTTTTGCACCATCAACCACTTTATTCAATGCTGTCTCATCAATATCATTCAAATCCACAATCTCATCTGCAAGAACTAACTTGTAAAATCCCTTCTCCCTTAAATTATTTAAATAGGTGGATTTGTTAATTTTACTCGGATTGAAGTTTATCATTACATAAATCTTTGCACTATCCAATTTCGACAGTTCTTTAGTTATCGAAGCTGGTGTATCCTTCCTTACTACATTTCCGCTTATCGGCGAATACGTATCTCCTATACGAGCATACAATAATCTAAGGTAATCATATATTTCTGTCGTCGTACCTACTGTAGAACGTGAATTTCTTGATGTGGATTTCTGTTCAATCGCCATAGAAGGTGCAAGACCCGAAATCGAATCCACATCAGGTTTATTCATCTTCTCAAGAAATTGTCGGGCATACGAAGAAAGACTTTCAACGTACCTTCTCTGACCCTCTGCATAAATTGTATCAAATACAAGCGATGATTTCCCCGAACCGCTTACTCCTGTAAATACTATAAGCTTATATTTTGGAATATTTAAATCAATATTTTTTAAATTATGCGACTTTGCCCCTTTTATTATTATAAACTTGTTCGCATCAATTGGAATCTCTTCCTTTTTCTTTCTCTTCGTATTTTTAGTTTTTGTCGTTTTCAAAATTATACAATCAGGGAATTTACTTTTTGCACACCGACAATAAAAGTCAAAAGGAAAGCCTCACACATGATATTCTTTATTACACTATATCTGCCTGGAGTTTGCGACCTAACTCAATGTAAATCCTAAAAAAGAAGCAAAATCACTCAAATCTCTTGCCGAATGGTTACCGATTCCTTCGATTTCACAATATTTTCACATAATCTAAGTTATTTTTATGTATGCCTGCGATATGCCTGCGATATGCCTGCGATATGTCTGCGATATGCCTGCGATACTACATGGTTACGATAAGTTTAAATTATCACATCCAAATGGCCAATCATGAATTGAGAAATCAGATACTCTATTTTTCTTAAAATCATTTAATACTTAATTTTATTAGAATAATTTGTTATTTTATATGTTAACTAATTAACTTTTTATTAATTTTTAAATAAATTGCTTTGAAAAAGAACTTACTACTCTCCGCATTTATTCTTGCGCTTGCAGTTTTATTTATCTCAAACTCATTCGCTCAAAATAATGCAATCACTGGACAGGAAAAATATTCTAAAGTTAGAATATTTGCTCGTTCTGATTATGATTTTAAAAAATTAACAAATAATGACCTGCATCTTGATGGCGGTATCCGCAAACCTGGTGAATATTTTGAAACATGGTTGTCAGAATCTGAAATTGAGTTACTTAACAAATCCGGTGTTTCTTATTCTGTAGAAATTGCTGACTGGATAGAATACTATAACAGTATAAACAAAATGAGCCCCGCTGAAATCCAGCAGGCACTCTTAAAGTCGCAGCTTGACTACTCCGTCAGCCACTCTATTTATGGTACTATGGGTGGACATTTAAAATGGGCAGAAGCAATTCAAAAACTCGATTCCCTGTCAATTGAATATCCTTCACTTGTATCACCCTCATTTACTATTGGGAATTCTTATGAAAACAGACCTATGTGGACTGTTAGGATTACAAAAGATCCTGCTACTTCATCAGGAAGACCTGAAGTGTGGCTGAACGGTGTTACTCATGCACGCGAACCTCTCGGTATGTCAAACATTCTATATTTTGTTTACTGGCTCGTTGAAAACTATAATATCGACCCGATTGCTACTTACATTCTCAATAATAGAGAAATTTATTTTACACCATTTATAAATCCAGACGGTTATGTTTACAACCAAACAACAAATCCGAACGGAGGTGGTATGTGGAGAAAAAACCGCAAACCTCAATCGGGAGCTACAGGTGTTGATCTTAATAGAAACTTTGGTACGTACAATTTCTGGAACTCAACTAATGGAGGCTCTTCTACATCGCCGTCATCTGATACTTACAGAGGTCCTACTCCATTCTCTGAACCTGAAACACAGAATTTCAAGAATTTCTTGAACTCAAGAAACTTCAGAGTTCAGTTGGATTACCATACTTACGGAAATTATTTAATCAAACCTTGGGGATGGTGCGACCCTATCCCAACACCAGATGATGCAATATTCAATGAGTATGGAAACGATATCGTTGCGGAAAACGGTTTCTTGTTTGGAACACCTTATGGAACTGTTAATTATTATGTACGAGGCGGAGATATTGACTGGTGCTACAGTAATGACTCAACAGGGCATACTGAGCACAGATTTGCTATGACTCCTGAAGTTGGAACAACAGGATTCTGGCCCACAATGTCACAAATTCTTCCGCTTGCACAATCCTGCTTTGAAATGAATAAATACATCTGTCTCGTTGCAGGGGATTATGTCGGATTAAGGTCTGCAGCTCTTAACAAAGCAATCTATACTCAGGGTGAATCCGGATACCTCAAAGTAGTTTTTAGAAACAAAGGACAAATTACTGCTTCTAACATTAAAGTTGAATTTACACCATTATCGGGATACCTATCAGTACCAACTCAAATTTATACAAGACCTTCTCTCGGAACTTTTGTCTCCGATAGTACAACATTTAATTTCACGATTGGAGCAACTTGTCCTAACAATTCTGTTATATATGCAAGACTGCGTATAAGACAAAATGACACTTTAACTATGTATGACAATAATGTAAGTATTTTTGTTGGAAATGGTTTTACAGTATTAAGAGACAGTGCAGAAAACGGAACATCAAACTTCCCTACTATGACAAATTGGTCAATCGTAACAAATAAATATTATTCTCCGACACATTCATTTAAAGGTACGCCTACAAACAGTGGTAATAATCCAATGATATCTATTCCCTTAAATGTATCCTCTTATCCTGCTCTTTATTTGAGCTGGTACCAGAAATATGCACTTGAAACCGGTTATGATTATGGATTTGTTGAAATCTCCAGCAACAACGGAACTTCATGGCAGAAGATAGCAACCTTTAACGGAAAGGATTCCACAACATGGAAATTTCAAAGCTTCGATATTACATCTTTTGCCAACGGTTCATCAAACATGAAAGTACGTTTCAGGGATTCCTGCGACGTTTCATTAAACTGGGACGGATGGTATATTGACAATATTGAAATTACTGGCTATCAGATTGCACCAACAGGAATTGGAAATCAGAACAACGAAAATATTCCTGTCAAATATGACTTAAGTCAGAATTACCCGAATCCGTTTAATCCATCAACAAAGATTAACTTTGCACTTCCAAAAGAAGGATTCGTAAAGATTACAATCTTCGACCTTCTGGGAAGAGAAATTAGAGTACTGGTAAATGAGAATAAGACTGCTGGTTATTACTCGGTAGATTTCAGTGGTGAAGGTTTCTCAAGCGGTTTCTATTTCTACAAAATGGAATCTGGTTCATTCATTACAACAAAGAAGATGATGCTCATCAAATAATTATTGAGAACGGATTTTTTTAGGCGGGGAACTATGTTCTCCGCCTTTTTTATTGTATATCCTTTTTTATCTTATTACATTTATTATGAAATCTTTTTGTAATAATTTTAACCATGATAAAAAACTCTGAAATAAATATCAGAAAAATCTCATTACTCAAGCCCAAAAACATCATATTTGTTTCAGCCGCTCTTGTTATCATTATAATTGCATCTACTATTTACGAATACAGTGCTAACAAGAATGAGATTTATCATCTACTAAATGAATATTCAAACTCCATTCTGAACGTTGTTACTAAAAGCAGTGAGAATTCAATATTTTCAGACAGTGAAATGGAGAACCTTCTTGCTCAACATTTACTCGGAGTTGCAAGAAATGTTGCAAGGCTTGACAGTTTAAATCTTTTGAATAATGATTTACTGGTTCAGATCGGAGATGAAAATGAAGTATTTCGCATCAATGTGTTTAATAAGAATAAGGAAAGAGTTTTCAGCAATGCAGGGAGTGATTCAATCCACCAATCAATGAAAGGAAAGTATTCCCCTGATACATACCTCACCCCGTTATACGATGGCTCGGAAACGGAAATCATAATTGGACTTAAAGAAGCAAGAATTGAAAAAGGAAACCGCTTTGCTGTTGGAGTAACGCGCGCTTTCGGCAAAGGTGTTATTGTGGTAAATCTTGATGCGGAATCATACCTTAAATTTAAAAACAAAATAGGATTCGGTAAGCTCATTCTTGATATGGGTTCGGGAGCAGGTATAGAATATATTTTACTTCAGAACACAAATGAGATTCTTGCTGCGAACAAGAATGTTGACGAACTATCAAGCTTTTCAAACGATGAAGAACTCAAATATGTATTTGATACTGAAAATAGTATAGCGAGAATTGTACAATTTGAAGGAAGGTCTGTTTACGAGGCAGTTAATCTTTTCAAAATGGATAACAACAAGATTGGTATATTTCGGGTCGGGCTTTCAATGGACGAAATATACTCATCTGAATCAAGAATGCTGACAAGAGCTGTAGTTGTCTCTTTGATCGTAATAGTCATGACAATAATTATATTATCTGTTATAATTTCTAATCAGAATTACAATCTGATTTCTGAAGAATATAAACGCATTCAGACTCTTACTGGTAACATTATTGAAAACCTTTCCCCTGCATTGATTACTACTGACAGCACCGGCAATATTATTATTTTCAACAATTCGGCGTACAAATTGCTTTCAATAACAGATGATGTCTGCCCGAGCCTGGATACAATAAACGAGATATCACATGATTTAAGCGTAATACTTAACAAAAGAGAAAAACTTGAGAATTTCGAAATCGAAACTTCCGTTAACGGTATCAGAAGAACCTTCATGCTAAACTCTGCTTCAACCTTAGAAACCAAAACATCCAATAGTACATATTCTCTTTTAATTGAAGATATAACAGACACAAGAAAAATAGAAAAACAACTTTCGCAAAATGAGAAGTTCACAGCAATGGGTGAACTCGCTTCAGGAGTTGCACATGAAATTAGAAATCCACTTAATACTATTATAATGATATCTCAGCGACTCGAAAGAGAATATAAATACAAAATAAACTCAGAAGACTTTTCATCCCTTCTTGAAATACTCCGTTCTGAATCGTACAGAGTTAATTCAATTGTCGAGCAGTTTCTCAGGTTTACAAAACCGGCAAAACTAATGATTGCTGAGTATGATGTTAATGAGTTCCTGACCGAAATAATTAAAATAGCGGAAGTCCAAACTATAAACAAAACCATTAAAATACAAGCGAAAATAAACGAATACAAAAAGATTTCTTTTGATTACCAGCAAATGAAACAAGTTTTTATTAATTTGATTCGTAATGCAATCGACGCATCACAAAATAACGGAGAAATAAACATTGAATTCACATCGAGTAATAAGGGTAATGTGTTTACAATATGCGATAATGGCTCAGGTATTACTAAAGAAAATATTAAAAAGATTTTTGATATATATTTTACGACAAAGAAAAATGGAACCGGGATGGGGCTTAGTATTGTAAGACAGATTGTTCTTCAGCATAACGGCACGATTGAGGTTGAGAGCGAAATAAACAGGGGTTCAAAATTTATTATTACTATACCATGATGGATACAATAATATTAATTGTTGACGACGAAAGAACGCAGCGACAGGTTCTTTCAGGGGACCTTAAAAGCAGGGGTTTCAAAGTTTTAGAAGCTGATTCAGCCGAAACCGCTCTGGATACTGTTCGTAAGAATATAATTGATGTCATTCTTACTGACTTAAAAATGCCAGGTGCATCCGGAATAGACCTTCTTACAAATCTTAAAGAAATCAATCCCGATATATCAGTTGTTATTATGACCGCTTATGCATCGGTTGAAACAGCTGTGCAGGCTTTAAAGAACGGCGCATATGATTTTATAACTAAACCATATAATCTTGATGAAATAGAACTTGTAATAAAACGAATTATTGAGAAAAATAACCTCAAATCAGAGTTGAAATTTCTAAAAGAACAACTTGAATCAAGTAATAAACTTGAAGGGGTTATTACTAATTCGCTTAAAATGAAAAGGGTTATAGATGTTGCTGCGAGGGTTGCAGCGTCAAAAGCATCGGTATTAATTCTTGGTGAAAGCGGTACCGGCAAAGAAGTTCTCGCAAGAGCTGTTCACTACGCGAGTAAAAGAAAGGATAAACTTTTTGTACCAGTTAACTGTGCCGCACTGAATGAAAATCTTCTTGAAAGCGAATTATTCGGACATGAAAAAGGAGCGTTTACAGGAGCTGAAAAGATGCACAAAGGTAGATTCGAGATTGCCGATGAAGGTACAATCTTTTTGGATGAGATAGGAGACCTGCCTATGCATCTACAGGTTAAACTTTTAAGAGTGCTTCAGGAAGAACAATTCGAGAGAGTGGGAGGTACAACTACCATAAAAGTTGATGTTCGAGTTATATCAGCGACAAACAAAAGCATTGAAGATTTAATAAAGGACGGCAAATTCAGGGAAGACCTTTTCTACAGATTAAATGTTGTTAATATACAACTTCCGCCATTAAGAGAAAGAAAAGAGGATATTTCAATACTAATTTCAGAATTTCTGAAGAAATATCTGAAAGAGACTGATAAAACAAAACTTGAGTTTTCAAAAGAAGCCCTTGACTTACTTATGAAATACAACTATCCCGGAAATATTCGAGAACTTGAAAACATCGTCCATCATTCAATTGTTTTGTCAAGAAATGAAATTATAACAACAGAAGATTTACCAATAGGAATAAAAACACCCGGCAGCGAGTTGGATCTGGATTCTTGTTTTGAAGAAGGAACTTCCCTTACTGAAAAAGTTGAATTACTTGAAAGAACTCTTGTTACAAACGCTTTAAAAAAGACAAACGGGAATCAAACCGCTGCCGCAAAACTTCTTGGGATATCAGAAAGAAACCTTAGATATCGTCTCGAGAAATGGGGTGTTAAGGGTAAACCTTAGGCACGAATTTTGCTGATTTAGATTTGTCTTGGAATATATTATAAGAAATATTATCATTATCTTTGTAACATCTACCTTAATATTCTCGTGTAAAACAGAAGATAAAGAGTTAAATAGTAATAAATATATCGAAGTTACAACAGATACTATTGACAAAATAGTGATTGATTCTGTTAAAAAAGAGGATGTTAAACCTATTAAAAAACAGACTATTAAAAAACCTGACTACATTCCACCCGAAAATGGAGGTGTTAATGAGAAATGGTCAAATAATCGGCATAAGGTTCTTATGAGAGATAGTAATTGTTATTTTGGAAAAGGACTTCAAAAAAGACACAGATACAGAGGGGGCAGGCAAAATTCGGAATAGAGCGTCAATAATGTCGAAATCTTACAAATATTATAATTTAAACGGAGGTTAATTAACTTTATGAAAAATTTTTTAATTTTATTATTTGCTGTTTTGTCGTTTATAACGATTAATGCTAAGGCACAGAACACAATTGATTCAACGGAAATCACGTCAAGTGTTCCTGAGTTATACGAATTCCATGATATTATATACGTAATATGGCATGAAGCATATCCATCAAAGGATATAGCAGCTTTAAAAGGAATGGTCGAGAAGATTAAGCCATACATGGATAAAATCAACAGCGCAAAACTGCCCGGAATAATGCAGGATAAAAATGACAAATGGCAAGAAGGATTGAAAGTACTTAATGCATCTGTAGAGAATTATTATAAAATCGCCGAGGGTGAGGATAATCAGGCAATACTCGATGCAGCAGAGAAACTTCATGCGGACTATGAAATGATGGTTAGAATACTTAGACCTGTAAACAAGGAGATTGATTCCTATCATAAAGACCTATATGTTATTTTTCATAAATTCTATCCATCGAAAGATTACAAATCAATTGAAGGAATGATTGATGGTATGATAACAAAAGCAGAGGCATGCATCAATTCTAAGCTCCCAAAGAGACTCGAAGCGAATACCGAAGAGTATCAGAAGCTTACAAAGGAATTGGTCAATAAGACCATTGCATTAAAAGATGCACTGAAGACAAATGACGGAACATTAATCGACAAGGCGATTGATGAAATGCATTCAAAATATCAGGATGTAGAAAAACTGTTTGATTAAATAAAATAAGTTGTAATAGGGATTTCACATTACTCTGTACACGACAAAATTTTGAGAAGATAAAACAAAACTGGCTCATCGAATGTTATTAAAATTAAACCACTAATTTAAATAACAATAAGAAACGAAGGAGTATAAAAAGTATGTCTGGAGCTTTTAAAGCCATAGAAGGATATCAATAAGTATTTTCAAGAAAGGTTTTGATTTTCTATCATTCATAGTAAACAACATTTTAACATACTTAAATGAATTTAATATACTTAGCAAATTATAGTCGTGTACATAGTTAACATTAAGGAGAAACCTTTTTAAATTGTAAAAAACATCTAAATTTATTAATTTGCTATGAATCATTATTCAATTTAACTACCACATCCCATGAGAAAAAAAGAAGGTAACAAGGAAATTGACATAATAAACGCTGCAATTCAAGTATTTGCATCAAAAGGATTTTTTAATGCAAAAATATCAGAGATAGCTAAAAAAGCAAAAGTATCTGTAGGCAGTGTATATGTATATTATAAAAGCAAAGACTACGTCCTATACAAGATTTTTGATGATGTTTGGGGTTGTCTTTATTACAAATTGAAAGAAACTGTTGCACGTAAAGACTTATCGATTGAGAAAAAACACGATGCGTTAATCGATATGATATTCGATACATTTACTGAGAATACATCAATAGCGATAGTCATTGCACATGAACAGCAAAGATTACTTATGCGCAATCCAATAGAATTCACTCCGTATTATGAAATGTTTAACCGTTTAGGTAACAGGATCATTAAGGAAGGAATAAAACAAAAAGTTTTTAATAAAGAAATAAATCCAAAGATATCCAGCTTGTTTTTACACGGTGCATTCAGGGAGTTAATTAACAATTGGGCAAACAATCAAAAAATGTTTTCTCTGAATTTGATACGAAAGAACATTAAATCATTGTCGAAATCAGGTTTGCTCAAGCACAAATAAAATCTCAGCTTAAGAAGGCCTACATTCTCCATAAATACTGTAGTTTAAGGAAATACTGTCTATCTGTAAGGACTTGCTTTGATATATTTCCTTGACTCATTAGTTCATTGTAATCATAAGTTGATCCGACATAAAAAATAGTAAATGGATTAATCTTATAGCTTATTAATGGAGAAAAGTTAAAGTTACCAGAGAACGTATCATACTGAAATACAAGTCTTGCGGAAAGGTTTTTTGTAACTTGTATGTTTGTTTTGTTACGGAATATATACCCTGCAAATATTTTTTCCCCTGCGAATGATTTCAGTAGTTCGTAATAGATATATGAATTCTCAAGAGTTAACCTGTCAATTGGTTTAATAGTACCCCAAAGTTCAAGATTGTTTACATATCCAATGTATGAATCGGGCTCTCTGACAATTGATCTTCCTGTTGACAAATAAAAACCCCCTTGCAGCCAGTTGAATGTCTGAAAATCCAAATCCATGTTTACTCTCCGAACGCCTTCATGAAATTTACCTCCGAACCATTCATTGTTAACTATATAGAAACCGATGTTTGTACTAATCTGAAAAGGAAGCCTAAACCAAATACTTGCATTTGCAAACTGCTCTTTTATTCTACCGTCATAATCATACCTGAGATAACCAAAAACAGAAGGCTGGATTCTTTTCAGAAATTTTCCGTCAGTATAGAACATATATGCTTGTGTGGTCTGAATTCTTCTGTAATCATTATTAGAGTTGAATCCGTCATCCTGTCTTGAGACGGGGCTTGCATCGTCATACCCTACATTAAAATTCCAGTGCCTTGCACTTCTATCAAATGATAAGTAATTAGAAAAGCCAGCAAAGTATTCACCATCAAGAGCAGCAGTGTATCTATCATTATCAAACTTATTAGGGTTGTAATAGTCACTATAGTTTATTTCTCTCGTAAATAATCTAAGAGACTGAAATGTTATTGAGTAATTGTCAAGAAACCTGAAGTTTCCGTCAAATCCAAAGACACGGTTATAGCCATCGACATCAAACGCCTGTTTTGTATCTTTATTAACTTCTCTGTCTGTGAATATTAAACCAATGTAAGAATCATTAGTACCCAAAGACTGCTTAAGTCTTAATATATTTGAGGTTGATGTTCTATTTGAAGCAATAAAATCGCTGTACTCCTGAAAAGGAAGTATAAAAGGGGAATTCTGGTCGTACGCAACGGTATAACCAATATCAGTTCTCCCTACTTTGCCTGTTAATTTTAAAGCGAATAAAGGATTATTGATTGAGCGTGTATAAACAATATCCATTGGTGACTTAAAAATATCATTACCTTCTATGAAGAATGGTCTTTTCTCAGGATAAAATAAAGCGAACGTATTATTCACATCGACTTGAGCAGCATCAGATTCAACCTGAGAGAAATCGGGATTAATTGCAAGGTCAGAGGTCAGGTTTGAGGTAATTCCATATTTTACATTAAGGCCGAACTGCCCTTTAACTTTTTCGTTATCAAAATCCGAATTAGCATTTCCGTAATCTGAAATGAATCCTTTTTGAGAACCGAGTGCATAAGGAAGAATTTCCAGATTATTACCACCTTTAATATTATTAATTCCAAACATTTTAGCCGCTCTTGTGTAAAGAGTCGGGTCATCTCTTGAAAGAGAAGACCACGAAATCTGTTCGCGGTTTTCTCTCGGATGGTTACGGAATAAGAGGAAGTTCCACATTTGTTCGGGTTTATTAGGAAATCTGATACTTTTAAAGGGTATCACGATTTCTACAGTCCACATATCGGAATATATTTTAGCATCAGAATACCAAATAGCATCAAATGTCTCATCCTCAGAGCCGGGTGCATTCCACATCAGATCTGCTTGTATACCGTAAGGATTTACTATTAATTCATAAGCCTGTTTCTTTTCGTCGTAAGTGTCAAAGAAAAATCCCACCCAGTCATCGCTAAAAATCATATCGCGAGAAGTAAATGTTTTCCTTAAACTTTTGATATCGGGTTCATAATTTTTGAAACTTATATATATGTTTTTATCGTCATAAAACACAAAAGCTTCGGTATTAACAGAAGGTTTTGTATTGTCGCCAGGTTCGACCTCGCTGAAGTTTTGAAACTTTTTCGCTTTCAGCCAAGCAGATTCGTTAAGAATCCCGTCTATATCGATATCTGCAGAATTAATTCTCGGAACACTGACATCAATGTTAGTATTAGGTAAAAAGGAAGAAGTATCACTTGCCTTTGTGGTATCGCTTGCCATTAGAGAATCACTTGCCTTAATAGTATCGGTAGAAATCTGAGGATATACGATACTAACCGAAAGAAAACATAAAATAATAAGGATAACAGACTTCAATAATTAAAATAATAATTTGAAAAAATACATACTATAAGTAACGAAGAAGAGGCACAAAGGTTTCAAAAGAAGTAATCTAACTATGAAATTATAAAAAGATTAATGTTCGCTCAATTTCTCTGCTCTGTCAGCCATTTTTAATTTTTCAATTATCTCTTCAAGGTCACCCTCCATAACATCTGTAAGATTGTATAAGGTCAGACCAATTCTATGGTCAGTCAGCCTGTTCTGAGGAAAATTATAAGTTCTTATTTTCTCGCTTCGGTCGCCTGTTTTTACCATTTCTTTTCTCTGAGAACTCGTTTCTTTTGCACGCTTTTCAAGCTCCAATTCAAAAAGCCTTGAACGCAGGACTTTCATGGCTTTCATTTTATTTTTCAGCTGCGAGCGTTCGTCCTGACAGATGACCACAAGACCTGTCGGATTATGAGTAATACGAATTGCTGTTTCGACTTTATTCACATTCTGCCCTCCTGCACCACCCGAACGGAAAACATCTATCTTTAAGTCATTCTCGTTTATCTCGACATCGAAATCTTCTGCTTCAGGAAGTACGGCAACTGATGCTGCAGACGTGTGCACTCTTCCGTTAGCTTCTGTTTTTGGAACCCGCTGAACTCTGTGTACACCACTTTCATACTTCAGTTCTCCGTAAGCACCCTTTGTAATAACATTAACGACCGCTTCTTTAAGACCTCCCGGTATGGACGATTCGCTGTAATCAATTGTTTCAACTTTCCAGTGTTTAACTTCGAAATAGCGTAAGTACATTCTATAAAGTTCGGCTGCAAAGAGTGATGCCTCATCGCCCCCTGTGCCTGCTCTGATTTCAAGAATAGCATTCTTTTCATCGTTCGGATCTTTCGGGATAAGCATTTCTTTAATATAATTTTCTGATTCAAGAAGAACAGGTTCGAGTCTTTCGACTTCCTCTTTAGCGAGTTCTTTAAGTTCATAATCTCCCGAGTTATACATAAGGTCTTTATTATCGTCATACTCTTTTTTAAGATTGAGGTAACTATCATAAGCATTAACAACATCTGTTAGGTCGGAATACTCTTTAGAGAGTTTTCTGAATTCGTTCTGATCATTGATAGTTTCGAGCTTTGAAAGAAGATCGGATATTTCGTTGTACCTGTCTTTTACTTTTTGAAGTTTATCTAACATATAAATTAATAATTAAAAAACTTAGCCCGCAAAAGAACAGACTAAGCTTATTATACAAAATACAAAATTCCGTACTTTTAAATAAGACAAATAATAATCTTAAAATTATAAGAACATAAAAGTGAAACCTATCTGAACACCTCCAACGTTGTTTATTTTCTTATCTTTCAGGCTGTAAACATCGGCGCCTAAAACAGGTATGTAATAATATTCAAACGTAATACCGAAGCCAATACTTTTTGACTCATAATATTCAATGCCGATTCCCCCGTATACACCTAAACCGTAACTTGTCTGAGTATATTTAAATGATTCAAAGAAAGGACGTGAATAAGGTGTGTAAAAAATAAGAGCCGGAGCAATCCCTCCTTTAATCAATGGTTTGAAGTTACCTTCAATATCATCGAAGAAAATATTGTGTTTTACACCTATACTAAGAGTACTCATGAAAACTCTGTTTTCCTTACCTCTTATAATTGAGTTGCCGTAATAATCATAATACTCGACTTCGCTGTTGTCAGATACACCAGATATGGAAAGTTTAAAGTTCAGGTCGGTAGTTCTTGAAAGTCTTGAAGAATAAGTTCCGCTTAGTCCAAAACCATTATCTGAATAGAACATCCCCACAGCCCAGTTGTTGCTTGAAAGAGATGGAACATTATTAGTCTTGTTAACCTGTGCTAATGCAGAAGTTATCAAAAATAAACCAAGCATAAATGATACCGGGAATACCCTTATAATTTTAAATTGCATATAGTAACATATTTGATTAATTTTTAAAAATAAAGTCTTAATTAATCTAATAGTATTGACAGAAAAAAGGCTAAATAAGTTCAGAGAGGTAGTATCTAAACGGCAGAAATATCTAACACTGGTGCTTGAGAATCTGCATGATCCTCACAACGTAAGTGCAATATTCAGGACAGCAGAATCAGTTGGAATAGATAAAGTTTATCTTATTTATAACGGAGAGGAGAAGTTTCCGAGGATAAGCAAAGTATCTTCTGCGAGTGCTAAGAAGTGGGTTGAGGTTGTGAAGTTTGATTCTGTAAAGAAATGCTTTGCAGAACTTAAGAAACAGAAGTTCAAGATTTATTCAACTCACATGGAAGAGAATAAGAAGAATCTATCCTTGTTTGATATTGATTTAACAAAGAGAGTTGCGCTTGTGTTCGGGAATGAGCACAGAGGGGTATCGGATGAGGCTAGGAAACATTCTGACAAGAACTTTCTGATTCCGATGGTCGGAATGGTGCAGTCGCTAAATGTATCGGTCTCGGTTGCAGTTTGTATATATGAAGCGATGAGGCAGAGAATAGGAGCGGGAATGTATGATAAATCGGCTTATACTGCGAAAGAACTTAAACAAAAATTAACAGACTACTTAAACAGATAAATAAATTATGTTACCGAATTACTTTAAGAAAGAATTAGGGCTGAAGAATCTAAACAACTTCTTGCTGATATCGGGTCCGTGTGTTGTTGAGAGCAAGAGTGTAGTTTTTAAGACATGCGAGAAACTAAAGACCATAACTGATAAGCTTAAGATACCCTTTATATTCAAGGCTTCATACAAGAAGGCAAACAGAACATCGGGGAAATCGTTCAAGGGAATTGATTTTGATAAAGCGGTATCAATACTTGAGAGAGTGCGATATGAGTTTAATGTACCTGTACTTACTGATGTTCATTCGGCTTTGGAAGCAGAACTACTTGGGGATATAGTTGACGTAATTCAGATTCCAGCATTTCTTTGCAGGCAAACTGATATACTTGAAGCAGCGGGAAACACGAATAAAATAGTTAACATTAAGAAGGGACAGTTTTTAGCTCCGCAGGATATAGTATATCAAGCGAAGAAAGTTGAGGCAACGGGCAATAAGAAAATTATGCTTACAGAAAGAGGAAGTACATTTGGTTACCAAAACCTTGTAGTTGATTTCAGAAGCTTTCCGATAATGAAGAAGTTTGGTTATCCTGTTATATTTGACGCGACACATTCTGTTCAGATGCCTTCAAAGGAGAACGGAGTGAGCGGTGGAAATCCTGAATTTATTGAACCGCTTGCAAAGGCAGCATGCGCAATCGGGGTTGACGGATTTTTCTTTGAAGCACATCCGAATCCTGCTAAAGCATTAAGCGACGGGTCGAACATGATGAAGCTTGACAAGATGGAAGAACTCTTAAAGAAATTACTTGCAATCTACAGAAAATTATAGCGATTGGAAAACAAAAATTGATTTAACTTTTTGATATAAGTATTGTATATTTGTACAGCAATTAATTGAGGGAATATCATAGTTTACAAACTATATTTCCTTAAATATACCGAAAATTTACCTTTCTAAAAAAAGAATCACTAAAATGGCGCAGGTGTAGCGTACAGATGGCGCATATATGGCGCACTTATTTCGAATTTAAGACTGCTTTAGGTTTATGTTAAGTAGATTAAATGAGGACTTTAAAGCTATATTTTGAGTTTTGTTAGTATTTGATGTTTGGAACTCGTATTTGAACTTTTTAGTAAATTTACGAAGAAAAAGATAGTGAGTATACTAATGAAGAAGAATTTTTGCCTAAGACACGCGATATTTCAGAATGATTTTGATAAAGGAAACAAGAATTGACAGAATTAGAGTTTAATAATTTGTTTGCCCGTTTCCTGATTTTGCAGGAGGACAAAAATGAGAAAATGCGATTACGGTTTCTTCGAAAGAAAGCGAACAAAGGATATAAAAAGTCTGGAGACGAGAAAAAGATATGCGGAAAAGCAGGAAATGAACGGGATAAGCATTGAGATAAAGGGTCAAATAGTATATTTTTGTTTGAATTATTTATAAAAACAAAGAATTATGAAGAAAAAGTTTACGGGAGTATTGGTAAAAGAAAGTCTATCGGGAGGACATTTGGTTGGAATATTTATGATAGCACTTGCCTCACTATTACATGAATTTACGCTGACGAGGATTTTATCAGTTTCGCTCTGGTATCATTTTGCTTTTATGGTAATAAGTGTTGCTCTGCTCGGGATAGGAATAAGCGGTGTTGCGATATCACTATTCCCAAAACTTATAAACAAACCAGTAGATAAACTATTGACAGTATTGGCAATGATTTACGGTGCATCGGTAATATTAACATTTGCTGTTTCATATTATATTCCGATAGACCCGTTCAGTCTTTTTACTCAGAAGGTTCAATTTATAATAATACCAATTTATTATCTGTTAATTACAATACCATTCTTTTTTGCAGGATTAATAATATCAACATTGCTGACAAAGTTTTCCGCAGAAGTTTCAAGACTGTACTTTTCAGACCTTGTGGGAGCGGGTCTTTCTGTATTTGCGTTTACTTTGCTGATGCCGCTTGTAGGGGGTAACGGAATGATAGTTATAGTTTCAGCGTTTGGATTTCTTGCCGCGGTATTTTTCAGTATAGAGAGACACAAGAACCTAGCGCTTTTGTCGGGAGTATTAATGATACTTGTGTTTGCATTTTTAATAAAGAAGGAAGAATTATTAAAAATCCGTATAACGCCGAATAAGATATATGCGAATTACATTGCCGAAAGGCCAGACCTGAACATGTACACAGCCTGGAACACAATCTCAAAAGTTGATGTGATGAAGGAGGAGGAAGACTCTCCGGACGGTTACAACATAATGCTTGCGATACTTGACGAGGGAAATGCAACGACAAACATACCAAATGTAAGAAAGATGCCACCGCTCACAAAGCCGTCGGATGCTTCAAATCTTGCGTTTGTGACAAAGGATTCCGCCGACAAAGTATTTATAGTTGGTTCGGGCGGGGGCGGAGAAGTACTTGTAAGTTCTTATTATTCGGCGAAGAAGATTATTGGTGTAGAGATAAATGGAATATTGAATGACCTTATAAGCAACAAGATGGCGGGCTGGACGGGACCACTGATAAAGAACAATCCGAAGGTAGAAATTATTACTGATGATGCAAGGTCGGTTATAAAGCGAAGGCAGGAAATATTTGATGTAATAATTTCAGCACACACGATATCTGCTTCAGCAGTATCGAGCGGAGCGATGTCAATGGTAGAAAATTTTATAATGACAAAAGAAGCCGTAAAGGATTATCTAAAACATCTTGACAAAGAGGGAGTGTTATACATATCAAGGCCTGAGGCGCAGATACCAAAACTAATCACGACACTAAAGCAGGCGGGTAAAGAACTCGGGATACAAAACGATGAGTATAACTATGTAGTATTCAAGAGACCTGCGTCAGATTATGAAGTATCGAACAGCTACCTTGCCGGTGTGGTTTACAAGAAGAACGGTTTTGACGTACTTGACATGATAAAGATGAGAAATGAGGCGTCGTCGCTGGGACTTGATATTGAATATGATCCATTAACTATTCAGGAAAATGTTTACAAGACGTTAGTCACCTCAAATAATATAGAGCTTGATATAGCTAAGAATCCCTCGCTTTACTCGCCAGCTACAGACGACAAGCCATTCTTTGACGACAACTATTCATTTTCGGATGTAAACTGGCAGACGATTAAGGATGTATTTTCACAGGATGACAAGGCGATACTCGCACTGAAATCAAAACCTGTTGCACAGGTAACGCTTATTACGATGCTGATTCAGATACTTCTTGTATCATTTGTACTTATAATAATACCTTCAATTTTCATTAAAGGGGACGGCAAGCATAAAGTTGACAAGAAATTTCTTATGTACTTTGCGTTTATAGGATTAGGTTACATTTCAATACAGATAGCATTAATACAGAAATTCACGTTGTTCCTCGGACAGCCTGTATATACGATGCTTACGGTAATTTCATCGATGCTTATATTTTCGGGAGCGGGAGCGAAATACTCAGCAAAACTCGCAAACAGCAAGAGGAATATCCAGTATATATTTTTAGCAATTGTCATTTATACATTTTTAGTCGGATTAGTATCGCCGTATTTATTTGATGCTTTTGTATCAATGAGTTTAATACTGAGAATCGTAATAACAGTGATAATGATAGCGCCGCTTGCATTCCTGATGGGAATACCATTTCCGACGGGTATATCGGCAATATCGAATGATGACTCAAGAATGATCGGGGTATCCTGGGCGGTAAACGGGTTCTTTTCGGTAATAGGAACCGTGATGACGATGATACTTGCGATGATTTTCGGTTTTAAGATAATGTTTTTTATAGCGGGTATATTTTACGTTATTGCGTTAATATTTATGACTATAAGAAATAATATAAAATTAGTAGATTTATAAGATATATTTACAAACAACAAGTTTTATTTTCACAAATCACACAAATATTAACATAATATGTCACAAGAGCATTACAGGAAAAAAACATTAGCAATATTAGTAGGAGGCGGTCCTGCGCCGGGAATAAACGGTGTTATCCGTTCGGTAACGATAGAAGCTATAAATTCAGGATTAAACGTAATAGGCATATACGACGGTTTTGAATACTTATCAAGAGGCGATTCGAGTCATGTGACTGAATTAAGAATAGAGGACGTATCAAGAATACATTTTGACGGCGGAAGCATACTACACACATCGAGAATAAATCCAGCAAAGAACAAAGAGATGCTTGATGCGACAATAAAAGCATTAACACAACTGTCAGTAGATTATCTCGTAACGATAGGCGGTGACGATACTGCAACGAGTGCCTTAAGGATAAACGCATTAACGAAAGGACAGATACAGGTAGCACACGTACCAAAAACAATAGACAATGACCTACCTCTTCCGGGAAACATGCCTACATTCGGTTATCAGACTGCAAGAGATTTTGGGTTTCACATAGTACAATCGCTGATGGTTGATGCAGCAACGACAAACAGATGGTATTACGTTGTAACGATGGGAAGAAAAGCCGGACATCTGGCACTCGGAATCGGCAAGTCAGCAGGAGCAACGCTTACAATTATTGGAGAAGAATTCAGAGATAAGACAGTAAGTTTTGAAACAATCTGCGATATACTTGAAGCATCGATAATAAAAAGAATGTCACAGGGTAATACGTACGGAGTTGCGATACTTGCAGAAGGAATCATAACCCGTATCGACCCCGAAGAACTTGCGAACCATCCATACGTGAATCTGGAAAAGGATTTACACGGAAACATAAGACTATCAGAAATCGACCTTGGAAGAATAACAAAAGACGAAGTAAGAAGAAGACTGAGAGAGAGAGGAATTAATGCAACGATAGTAAATAAGGATATCGGATATGAATTAAGATGCGCCTCTCCGATACCTTATGACTGCGAATACACACAGGATCTGGGGTATGCGGCAGTCAGGTATTTACTTGACGGGTATACGGGAGCAATAGTTACGGTTGATAAGGGTCAGTTGCTGCCTGTGAAGTTTGATGACATAATAGGGAAAGACGGAAAGATAGCGACGAGAGAGGTTGATGTAGATTCAGACGGATATCATGTTGCGAGGAAGTACATGATAAGACTTGAGAAGAATGATTTTGATGAGATAAAGAACGTGGCAAGACTTGCTTTAATAGGGAATATGACAACGGAAGATTTTGAGAAGAAATTCAAATATCTTATAAACGACCCGCCAGTAAAAGAAGGAAAGATAAAAGAGAGTACAAAGACAAAAACAGAAAAGAAAAGTTAATTGAAATTATTCAAGCCCGCATGTATATTCGCGGGCTTTTTTTATTGAAGAAATAAAACAAGGAGCAAAATGAAAATCGGAGTACTAACATCAGGAGGAGACTGTCCGGGACTGAACGCCGTAATCCGCGCTATCACCCGAAAAGGAGCAGACCTTGATTATGAAGTAGTTGGAATATTAAACGGGTGGAAAGGATTATTTCTTCAATCATACATGCCTTTAAATTCAAAAAACGTTGCAGGTATTGTAAACAGGGGCGGTACGATACTCGGTACTTCGAGATTCAGTCCATTTGAAGAAGAAAAGGGCGAACTGACATTACAGAACAGGATTAACAACGCAGGATTTGATGCACTTATAACGATAGGCGGAGAGGGCTCGATGCACATAGCCCAATTAGCACACAATCTTGGAATTAATGTAATAGGAGTTCCAAAGACGATTGATAACGACATAAACGGAACGGATTTCACTTTCGGATTTGATACAGCGGTGCAGATTGCAACAGACGCTATAGACAGACTTCATACGACAGCAGAATCACATCACAGGATAATGGTGCTTGAGGTAATGGGCAGGCATGCGGGCTGGATAGCAATGTATTCGGGGATGGCAGGAGGTGCTGATGTGATAGTTATCCCAGAATATAAAGTAACAATAAAAGAAATAATTGAAGTACTAAAGAACAGATACATAAAAGGGAAATTATTTTCGATAATAGTTGTGGCTGAGGGTGCTGAGTTTTTGATGGAAGAATTAAATGTTAATGAGGAAGATAAGAAATTCGATGAATTTGGAAGAGCAAGGCTCGGGGGAATAAGTCATTATTTAGCAAATGAAATAGAAAAGAGGTCGGGGTTTGAGACACGGACAACGATCTTAGGTCATGTGCAGCGAGGAGGAGTACCTACGGCGTTTGACAGGATGTTAGGCACGAGGTTTGGAATATATGCGGTAGAAATGGTTGAACAGAAAAAGTTCGGAAGAATGTGTGCAATACAGGGTACAAAGATTATCGATATACCGATTTCGGAAGCGATAGGAAAACTAAAGACGGTTGACCCTGAAATATACAAGGCGGCACAGGTATTCTTTAAATAGGGAGGACAAACTCTATCTTGCCATTCCAGTTTTCGCCGGAATGACAGGAAAAAAGATTGGAGGATTTAATTATAGTTTGAATATTTAGTAAAGTTGAATTATTTTTACTTAAGTTAAAAGATTTCCCCAAACAATATTAAGTAATATATAGTATATGAAGCAACGCAAGAAGAAACAGTCTTTTCAGGACAATTCCAAACTACACTCAAATTTAAATTTAATTAAAATGAAAAATTTAATTTCCGTACTAATCGTAATCGTATTTGCATTACCTTTAAAAGCTCAATGGCTTCCTTCAAACGGACCGTACGGAGGTAATGTGAAATGCTTCTTTTCTCCGAGTTCTACAGTTTATGCGGGAACAGAAGGAAATAATGTAATGATGTCGGAAAACAACGGGTTAACGTGGACAAGTGCAAGCAGTGTGGGACTGACAAACAGTATAATAAATTGTTTCATTAAAAAAGGAGCATATTATTTTCTTGGTACAAACGGCGGAGTATTTTTAAGCACGAATACGGGAGCGACCTGGTTTGCGGTAAACAGCGGGCTTTTCAGTACAATAGTAAATACTTTTGCAATTATAGAAGAAAACCTGTATGCAGCAACTACGGGGGGATTGTATGTAACGAGCGATAACGGCGCATCATGGCAGGGCACGGGATACAACATTACCAACCCAAACATAACATCACTTCTATTATATAACGGAACAATGTACGCGGGAACATTAGGGGGCGGTGTATTTAAATCAACTGATAACGGAGCAAGTTTTTCATCTGCAAATTTCGGACTTATAAATCAGAATGTGAATGCATTGTTACTTGCCGGCTCGACTATTTATGCGGGTGCATCAGCACTTAACAACGCAGACGGAATATACAAAACAACGAATAACGGAGCGAGCTGGATTTCTGCGGGTTTAACGAACATTGGTGTTTATTCACTTATGATTAACTCAACTTATTTATATGCAGGAACGAACGCCGGAGTTCACCGAACACCGATATCGGGTGGGACATGGACAGCGATGCCCGACATTAGAAATCAGATAGTAAAAGCTCTTGCAAATTCGGGAAACAATATACTCGCAGGTTCTGAAGAAGGAATATTTTTGTCATCAAACGGCGGAACTATATGGGATGCAGTAGGATATCTTACAAAAGAAGCGAGTATGTTTACAAAGGCAGGATCAAATTTATATGTATCGGGAAGAGGTGTTTACAGGTCAACGAATAACGGAAACAGCTGGTACACAGTAAATAATGGTTTACCATATTTAATAATAAGAGATTTAACAAGTGTTGGAACGAACATATATGCAGCTTATCAGAATAATAATCTGACACAAAACGGGATTTATTATTCAACGAATAACGGAGATGAATGGATATACAGATGGAACACTATGAGCAGGTCGATAAATGTAATAAAAGCCAGAGATTCAATTTTTTATATAGGATTGTATTATAAAAGCGGTGAACAAGGATTATACCGTTCCAATGACTCCGGAAAAACATTCATGACTGATTATTCTTCACTATTTTATAATGTCGGGGTCTGGGATGTGGAATTTGTGAATGCAAATGATGTATATATAACAACATCAGGAAATAATGGAAGTATTATACGTTCCACTAATTACGGGAGTAACTGGATGCTAGTATATTCAGACAATGGTGTATATAAGCTTGAAATTTCCGGAAACTATATTTATGGAGGAGGTTCGTGGGGAACAGGAGTAATAATGTCATCAAACAACGGACAAAACTGGGCGTCGATAGGTTTGAACGATAAAAATATAAACGACATGGCTGCGTACGGAAGTTACTTATTTGTAAGTACATATGATTCGGGGATTTACATGACTAATAATAATGGTGTAAACTGGTATAACAGAAATCAGGGAATACCGCCGCTATATTTAAATCAATTTAGTGATTTATTTATTTCAGATAATTATATATTTGCGGGTGCAGGGTCTTATGGTGCCTGGAGACGGCAGATGACTGATATCATAGGCGTAGAGAATATATCGACAGAGGTACCTTCGGAGTATTTGCTTGAACAGAACTATCCGAATCCGTTTAATCCTTCGACGAAGATAAGGTTTCAGGTTAGAGGCAATCATAATGTTATGATAAAAGTATATGATATTGGAGGACGAGAGGTACAGACGCTTGTGAATGAGAGATTGCAGCCGGGGATATATGAGACGACTTTTGACGGAGAAGGACTTTCGAGCGGGGTGTATTTTTACAGAATGAATGTTGGAGGATTTACACTGACGAAGAGGATGGTATTACTAAAATAATCAATAATAATTAACAAGCATAACGAATAAAATTAATCTCGTTTCTCTAATTTCGTGAGATTATTTTTTCAAACAATTAAACATTAAACATTATGAAAAAATTTATTTACACAATGGTGGTTTTAGCATTTGCAGTTACTTTGAATGCACAATGGATTACTATCAGTCCAAGCGGGACGAGTGATATACATGACATTTCATTTGTTGATGCTAATACAGGCTTCGCAGCCGGAGAGGGAGGCGGGAAAGGTATAATACTGAAAACTACTACCGGAGGAACATCCTGGACAACTGTTTATACAACATCTTTAAATTCCGATTGGGTTAAAAGTATTCATTTTGTGAATGTAAATACGGGTTTTGCCTGCAGCAGCGGAGGATTTGTATATTCAACAACTAATGGCGGTATAAGTTGGTCATCTCAATCCCTTACAGATGATGGATTAGAATGTATTCGTTTTATAAATCAAAGTACAGGTTTAACCTGCGGCGACAATACAAGTAATACTGACAGAGGTCCTACTTTTAAAACCACAAATGGCGGTGCAAATTGGATAAAGGTAAATAATTCCATTTACCATATGGACTTTATACAGTACATTGACGCAAGCACTGTTTACGCAAGTGGTGATTATGTTATTTATAAATCGACAAACGGAGGTACTTCATGGACTGACATTTATCCATACAACCACGATTGTAATGCAGTTTGTTTTATAAATGAAAACACAGGATTTGTTTGCGGAAATTTTACTATGATAAAAACAACGAATGCAGGAGAAAACTGGTCTGATTTTTTATTATCGTCATCTGATACTAATTATTATTCTTCCGTATATTTTACGGATGCAAACACAGGATACATTTCGATGATTAGAATATCTGATTATGCAGGAAGAATTTACAAAACAACCAATACAGGAGGTAACTGGAATTTACAAACCAATTTAAACGGATATGCAAACACAATCAAATTTATAAACTCAAATACGGGTTTTGCTTGTGGTGGCGGTGATAAAATTTGGAAAACTACAAACGGCGGAGTTTCAGTTCAGAATATCAGCACGGAAATACCCTCTTCATATTCGCTGGGGCAGAATTATCCGAATCCGTTTAATCCTTCGACGAAGATAAGGTTTGAAGTGATGAGATCTCCGACAGGAACATTCGGGACTGATATGGTTACATTGGTTGTGTATGACGTAATGGGGCGTGAGGTACAGACGCTTGTGAACGAGAGATTACAGCCGGGGATATATGAGACGACTTTTAATGGAGAAGGACTTTCGAGCGGAATATATTTTTACAGAATGAGAGCAGGCGGATATACAGAGACGAAGAGAATGATGCTGATAAGATAAGTATAAATTAGAATTATAGAATAAATCCTCGCTCCATAAGAGCGGGGATTTTTTATAATATTAGCAGAGATAAAACATAATTAGTTTGCATTTGTTATGTTCATGAATTATTTTTACTGAACTAATTTATGAATTAAAAGCGGATTATTGAAGATTATCGAGACTCATCACAGCGGATTACTTACGCGGTTAGGGCTTTTTACATCGCTGATGATTGTAATAAGCTCGATGATAGGTTCGGGAATCTTCAAGAAAATCGCACCCATGTCAGTAGAGCTCGGCTCGCCGGGCCTTATACTTCTCTGCTGGCTTATTCCCGGAATAATAACGATGATAGGCGCTGCGACGAATGCAGAGATTGCAGGGCTTATCGCAGAACCCGGAGGCCAGTATGTTTACTTCAAAAGGATGTACGGGAATGCTTTTGCATTTTTATACGGCTGGAGCTGCTTTTCTGTGATACAATCCGCATCAATTGCGTCGATTGCATACGTGTTTGCCGAATCGGTAAATGCTGTTATACTGTTACCGAGGCTTCCAGAGGTGTATGAACAGTTTACGTTATTTGGAATATTCAATCCACTGCAGAGCATTGGCGTAAAAGGACTAACGATATTAACAATAATTTTTTTAACGAGTGCAAATTATTTCGGAGTAGTAATAGGCGGAACGATAACGAACATCTTTACGGCTTTAAAAGTATTAGGAATTATTCTCATTATTATACTTGGATTTACAATAAGCGGAGGTTCAGCAGAAAATCTTACGCCTGTATTTGAAGCAGACGGATTTAAGTACAGTTCCCCGCTCGGGTTATTCGGAGCTATGTTTGCGGCAATGCTTGCCGCATTCTGGGCTTATGACGGATGGAACAACATAGGATATCTTGGCGGAGAGGTAAAGAATCCGAAGCGGAACATTCCGATTTCATTATTCGGCGGGGTGGCGCTTGTTATACTTGTTTATCTTGCAATCAATGCTGCATTTCTTTACGTACTGCCTGTTGACGAAATAATCAAGATAACGAACAATGAGCACAGCATAATAGCAATTGAGATGATGAGAAAATTTCTTGGTTACGGAGGAGCTGTGTTTATTTCAGTGCTGATTATGGTCTCAACATTCGGCACTACTAACGGGACGATACTCGCATCATCGAGAATTTATTTTGCGATGGCAAAGGACAATTTGTTTTTCAAGTCAGCAGGGTCGCATCACAGCAAGTACCGCACTCCGCATTTGTCTCTGATAATACAGGGATTTTGGGCAAGTCTTTTAGTACTTTCAGGAACATTCGACCAGCTTACAGATATGCTGATATTTGCGAGCTTTATATTTTACGGTGCAGGAGCATTCGGCGTGTTTGTTTTACGGAAAAAGATGAAAGATGAAGAAAGAGTATATAAAGTACCCGGATATCCGATTCTGCCGTTTATATTTGTGCTTTTTTGCGTGGCACTCGTTGCGGTAACAATCATAGAAAATCCGAGAGACTCGGGAATAGGTTTATCGCTTGTATTAATAGGGATACCGTTTTATTTGTTCTGGAGGAGGAAGAACAAGAACGGGATACTTTGATTAGTATTATAGTATTAGATCCCCGATAGAAGCATTCGGGGATGACACTTTACCAACTTTCATTTTAAACAAAAGTGAATTTTGTTATTTCGGGAGGACAATTAAACCTGATCGGCAGACCTACAGTACCTATACCACGCGAGACATAAAGATACTTACCGTTATTTTCATACAAACCGCTTATATATTTGTGCGCTGCTGATGCAAACGAAAGGCTCAAATCACCGAATTTAAAGAACACAACCTGTCCGCCGTGAGTATGACCGCTCAGCATAAGGTCAAAGTTCAGGTCGGACACATCATCAAAGAGATAAGGTTTATGAGTTAACAATATTTTCGGAACGGTTTTCGAATCAATGTTATTTTGTTTAAACTGTTCATTTGCAAGGTTAACCGTCTGAGTAATATACTTTGCGACTAAAGGATTCGACCTGCCGCCGCTGTCGCGTGTATCCTCAGTACCCATAATGCTGAAAGGCTTGCCGTTTATATTTAGAAGTAGTGCTTCGTTCCTCAGCATTCTGATTCCTGTTTCATTCTTAACAACATCGTTGATGTAATTATCATCACTAAAGTAATCATGATTTCCTAATGTAGCATATACGCCGTATTTTGCTTTCAGGTTTCTGAATGCTTTTGCGAAAGGCGAGGCTTCGTTTTTCTGAGAGTTAGTTAAGTCACCGGGAATAAGAATCATATCAGGATTTAAATCATTCACAACATCAACGTATTCTTTCATCTGCTCATAATCCATGTACGGACCGCTGTGTATATCACTAATCAAAACAGCAGTCGTGCCTTTTTGTTCAACGGGAAGACCCTTAATTGCGATTGTCTTGTGCTCAATCTCATAAATATGATTTTGTATCGTTCCGACACCCGCACCGATAAACGCATATCCGCTAACGATAGCTGTTGAAGCTGTAATAAACTTCCTTCTTGATTCGTCAAACTTAACTATCTTCTTTTTATTCCTAAAATTAAGATATTTATCTTTTATAAAATTAATTCTTTTAAGCAGTAAGTCACCTATTACAAACGGAAGTTTTATAATCTTTCCAGCAATCAGAAAAAGTCCTATGAAAAAAGTAGCAGACTGAAACACAAAGAATGGCTTTATTATGACTACATCCATCCATTCAGGAGGCAGGAACAAATCGAACGACTTCAGAATCTGAATTACATAAGGAAAATTAAATAACAAAAACGGTGTTCTTGACACATAGTTAACGGTCTTTAAGTCCAGATTTTTCCTTAACAGATATTTCCGGAATGTTTTATAAACAACAATCTGAAGTAAAAATAAAACGGAAAAGACAACAGTAAAAAATATTATTCTTTGAGATAATCCCATATAAGAATATAACGTTTTATACCTCTAAATGTTTCCCTTCTGGAATAAAAAAAGGCTTAATCCTGATGAATAAGCCCTTTAAAAAACACACGGAAAGATTTATTCTGACCTTCTGTAGAGTGTCCATTCTTTCCCTGTATCAAGGTTCATTACTTTTATGTAATCCTGCGTGCGGTAATAATCGATGAGAAACTTTACTCCCTTTCCATCCTGGCAAGTGTATGCAAATCCACCGCCGGAAACACCTTCAAGATCGGTGTAATCCAAAATAGAAAAGTCTATCCATTTACCGTCTGAAGAAAACTGCACTGCAGTAACGTAGGTGTTTTCATTATCGCAGGTTAAAAGTACGGAAAATTCACTGCCGTCATAAGTGAAATACGACTGAGCTTTAACGCTTGTGTTTAAAGCAAAGAAAGCAGAAAGAAGTAAGAACAGAAACGTGATTTTTTTCATAGTTATTGTTTTAATTTAATAAAATAAATTCAGATTTAATCTAAGAACACCTGATAATTGCAAAAAGTTACAGTTATTGCGGTTATTGGGATATAAACTTTAATATTTGTGATTTGTTCCCATGAAATATCATTATTAAGCGTTTAGCGGCTTTTTATTTGGCATTTCTGACTGAAACAGTCAAGCTTTCGGAAACAAACGCAAAGAAACCGGTTGATTTTTGGATTAGTATTTTACTTTTAAAATTGGAATTTTAGAGCTATTTTACTAGATATAAAATAATTAAAAAATATGAAATCATTACGTTTTCCCCTATTATCAGTGTTATTAATTACACTTATAACTCTAACAGCAAATGCACAAATTGGATACAGTCCAAAAATTGATTCTTTAATAAATCTCATCACCACGCAAAGTGTTGGATTGATTGACCGTCAGCTATGCGGCGATACAACATGTTTTATCGGCGGGTCGGTTTATACGATTGCATCCAGACACTATAACAGTGTCCACAATCCAAAAGCTGCACAATACATTTTCGAACTGCTGCAGTCTTACGGATACACACCAAGGTATCAGTACAACAGCGCCACTAATATAAACGTGCTGGCAACAAAGCTCGGTACAAAATATCCAAACCAGTATTATATAATTGGCGGTCATTACGATGATATGCCCTCCGGAAGTTTAGCTCCGGGAGCGGATGACAACGCATCGGGTACGGTTGGAGTGCTTGAAGCAGCACGTATATTAGCAGGTTTCCCGACAGAATACACAGTCGTATTTGCACTCTGGGATGAGGAAGAGCGCGGTCTTTACGGAAGTGAGGCATACGTTGATTCAGCTTACTTTAAAGGTGATTCAATATTGTGCAACATAAACCTTGACATGATAGCATACGATGGCAACAACGACGGCAAGAATGAAGTTGTATCAAACTCAGCATCAGAGAATTTTGCGAACGATTACATCTCAGCGATGAGGACTTATCTTCCTACACTTGTTCCAATTAAGAAGATAAACACTACTGCAAACAGCGATCACGCTTCTTTTTGGACGCGAGGATATAAAGGGTTTATGAACATTGAAGACAACAGCGATTTTACACCGTATTACCATACGGTAAACGATAAATACAGTTCGCTTAACTTACCGTTTTTCAGGAACCTTGTCAGGACTGCAATTGCAGCACTCGTTTCATTTTCAAACAATGTGAAAATGGATTTCTACCATACACAGCTTGCGAGCGGCAATTATATGACAGAAAGAACAGCGACTCTCGTTATAAAATCAAAGAGCAAGGTTGCGATGAACACAAACAACGCCCCGAGACTTTATTACAAAGTGAATAATGGTTCTTATTCATCAGTTAATTACAATTATTACAATCTTGATACATTCAAGTTTACTCTCCCTGCACAAACAACACTCGGTACGGTAGTTAATTATTACTTTGCCGCACAGGATTCAGCAGGCAGTTTCATTTGCACGTATCCTGCGGGAGGCAGAGGACTAAATCCTCCGGGAAGCACGGCACCAACGACTACGTTTTCATACATGATAGAAAGCTTAAACTATTCATGCATTGGAACAGGCTCTTCTTCAACGAGCTATCCATTCTACACACTGTATGAAGATTCAAGAACTCAAATGCTATTTAATGCTTCAGAAATAGTCGCAAACGGCGGCTCGGCAGGTTTCATAAATAAACTTGGATTTACGTATTTAACAATCGGCTCGCCTGCGATGAGTAACTTTTCAATAAAGATGCAAACAATATCAGCATCAACAATCTCGACATGGACAAGTACAGGATGGACGGAGGTTTATACATCATCTTCATTCACACCTCCGGGAACGGGACTGCAGTACAATTATCTGACAACTCCTTATTACTGGAACGGAACAGGAAACCTATTAATAGAAATCTGCTTTGATAATTCAACATGGTCGGCAAACACGACAGTAGCAGGTACCCCTCAGACCGGAACAGTGGTTCACCACCATCTCGACGGAACCTCAGGATGCACAATGACGGGAACATCAACGGCATCAAACCGTCCTAATGTATGTTTGGGCATAAATACATCAACGAACCTTGGAAACAACCAGACAGGTTTACCAAATGTTTTTTCATTGTCACAGAATTATCCAAATCCATTTAATCCTGTAACAAAAATAAATTTTGCAATACCGAGAAATTCATTTGTAACCTTGAAAGTATATGACATGCTTGGTAAGGAAATAGCAAATCTTGTCAACGGTAACAAAGAAGCAGGTTATTATACGATTGACTTTAGCGGTACGAATTTATCGACGGGTGTTTATTACTACAGGCTTGAAGCAGAAGGATTTGTTGACGTAAAGAAAATGATACTTATAAAATAGTTGTTAGTTGTAGAAGAGACAGAGCATTTAAAAATAATAAAAAAGGGTGCAGGAAAACCGGCACCCTTTTTATTTATTTACATATTTTTAAATTAAAACGTAAACCCGACGCCAAACTTAAACGTACTGTAATTCAAGGAAGCTTCACCTCCAAACGGCCAGTCCATGTTCTTTGATTTTAATTCGCTGAAACCGTAATAATATGCACTCTTAAGAATAAAATTTACTATTGAGCCCGCAATCGGTTTGTTCCTTAATACCCTGTGTACAAAATAATCAATCATCCCCGAGCCGATTTCCTGCAGAACCATACTTCCAGACTGCGCCCAGAACATAGTACGCGGATACACATTAAGTCTTTCGTAATTAATATCCAGAGTAAGAAGCGGTATTACCTGAACGCTTATTCCGCTTTCATAATTACCGCCGAACCTGAACCTGTCTCCGAATACGAGCAGCTTATCGTCTTCAATTGGAGACACGGTAGAATTAATTCCCGTCCAGTTTGAATTTGTCCACATAAGCGCCCTCGATGAATAAGGTAAAATCCCAACCTTACCCGCTCTTATAATATACCCCGTCTTACTTCCAAACCCGAAACGCCAGTTGTTTGATTTTATCTTATCCGCGGAATGACTTTCAGGACTTAGAGACGTAGAATAATTTCCGACATCCAGGTACACAAAATCATACTTCTTCAGTTTATTCTCATAAAATCTTTTAGATTTCCTTGTTGAAAATCCGATTTTAAAATCTATAAAACCTGCTTTATCAAATCCCTGCTGATAACCGTCAAGCATAATATTTGTCATACCGTATGAAAGCTCAAACGTTGGTTTTTCTATATTAAAAAATTTGTAACTGTAATCGTCGTAATATCTGCCGCGTTTATGCTGGCAAAAGACAGAGCTGCTTATTGCAAGCACCACCAGTAGAAGTATTATTCTTTTCATAAAATATTATATTAAGTGTAGTAATATTAATAATACTTAAAAATTACACTATTTGTTTCAAAAATACAGATATTTGTTTAGATTATGAAGACAGTGGTCATATGCGGGGTATCTTAGGAATATACGAGAGCTATATGCTTTCTATATGAAATCCATATGAATTCTATATGAACTCTATATGAAATCCATATGAACTCTATATGAAATCCATATGAACTCTATATGAAATTTTATGAGATTATTAGAAAATTACTTAACGCAAGTTTGCGTTTTCAAAACTCTTCTATTTGTTTTTTGATTTTTCCCTACGCCGGCTATTTCAAAATCACCATTTTCTTCGCCGCCCTGAAATTCTCAGTATTCAAAACATAGAAATAAACTCCGCTTGAAAGCATAGCGGCACTAAAATCGGCAGTATAATATCCGGCTTTTTTAAACTCATTATTCAGTATTCTTTTGACTTCTCGTCCTGCAACATCATAAATAACAATCGAAATCCTGCTGTCAACCGGCAAATCAAAGTTAATCTTCGTAACTGGATTGAACGGGTTAGGATAGTTCTGACTCAGGTCAAACTTCTTTGGTACTCCAATTTCAACCTCACCGTTAAGTTCAAAGTATTCATAATTCCCGTTCACATCTAACTGTTTCAGTCGGTACTTATACTTACCCGAATTCAGGTTTTTATCTTCAAAGCTGTAGTTCGTAGGCGTATTCTTCGTGCCGTTTCCGTTTACGAATCCAATCGCTCTATATTCCATATTCTGACTTCTGACTTCTGCTCTTTCCACTTCAAATCCCGCATTGTTTATCTCACTCTCCGTCACCCAGTTCAGCTTTATGTTTCTGTTGAAAACAAAAGAATTTAAGGAGGAAAGTGTTACGGGTAATGCACTTTCAGGATCAGTTATAAAGACATCATCAAAATTTGAGAACTCAGAACCACCTGTACTGTGATTCCATAACATTCCCATATAAGGCAATGAGATTCCCGTATGTGTACTATTAACAGTTGCGACACCTATTTGTGTTGAAGTAAGAGTTGGGTTTGGCCGGGGGAATGCGGATGAATTACTTTCGGTATATAAAGTCCACTCATTGGAAGAAGACACATATTTCACCCTTACACTTAAATAATCGTTACCGTAGTCACCTCCGGATATAATGTTTGTAATATTAGAATTCAAATCCAGTCCGTTTGAAAAATGAACAAGTCTGATTGGATCCGTAGAACCGGACTGACCGATTACTACCGCATATCCGCTTGAAGTTTTATAATCAAATGAACTTGATGCTAAAATGAAAGCAATTCCGTAATTATTTGCATCAAATCCCGAAGGGTCTGTTCTGGTCTGCCTCATATTAAATGCCCACTGCATTTCTATAGTTGATGTATTTAATATTTCAGGATACCCGTTAATTGCTGATAAGTCAACTAAAGCCACATCTCTCCCGGCAGTAGAACTTCCCATTTTTAATTGATTATCAGTTATACTTATAGAACCCGTTGCAGTTCCCGTTTGCCCCCATGTCAATAACGGAGATGAAGACGGATTACCCAGCGTATTGCTGTTAGCCCTGTTAAAATTATCGATCAGAACAATACCGCCCGCTCCGCTGCTAAGTGTTAAAACATCCAGAGAAGGAACGCTTCCGTCAGTCTTATAATTAATCGAGGAACCGGAACCGTTGTAAGAATAAACTCTAAAATAATAGTGTGAATATGATGTTAATGACGTGAATGAATACTGAGTTGTGCCGTAAGTTAAATTTAGCACAGCACTGCCTTCCGATAAAGCGGGGTCATCAGAATATGTCGTTCCGTCAACGGGTGGATTAAAAATATTTGTATTGTTAGCAAGTAAAAGATATCCTGCGGGCTGTACCGCTCCGGGAACGGCATCAGTCCATGAAATCGTCAAAGAGTTTGAGGTTACATTTGATGAAGCAAGATTTGTAATATAATTAGAAGGTTCACTTGCATACGACGGTGTTGATGTTGCTTGATTTATATTCGGTACAATTCCGTCAGTTTTATAGTTAATTGCACTTCCCGAACCGTTGTAGGAATAAATTCTGAAATAATACGTTGTCGAGGAGTTCAAAGATGAAAAGGCATATTGCTGTGTTCCGGGAAGAATGTTTAATACCGCACTACCGTCCAAAAGATTAGCATCGTCAGTGTAAGCAGTCCCATCATTCGGTGTTGAAAAAGAATTATTGTTATTCGCAATAATTAAATATCCTGACGGTGCCTGAGTTCCTGCCAGTGCATCAGTCCATGTTAATGTTATTGTATTTGTTGTAACATTTGTCGTACCAATATTTGTAACATGATTTGTCGGTTCATCTGCTAATGTTACGGTACCAGTTGTCGCATTTACGCTTGGAACGGTTCCGGTAATTTTATAATTTCTAAGTGAACTATCGCCGTTGTAAGAATACACCCTGAAATAATACGTAGTGCTTGTAACCAATCCCGTGAAAGTATAAGTGTCATCATCGCTATAAGGAACGTTAACATAAGCAATGCTATCAAGAGTATTATCTCCGGTAAATTCAACGCCGTCAATCGGGATGAAATAATCATTTTTATTAAATGCCTCAATAAGATATCCTGAGGGTGCCTGACTCCCTGATGCTGCATCAGACCATGTAAGCGTGATTGAATTATTAGTAACTGATGTTGCCAGATTTGTAAGATAGTTTTCCGGCTCTGCCGCATAGGTTGGGCTTACTTTTGATAAATCATTAAAATTAATATAATTTACATATTCGGGGTGGTCGATTAATGGGTTTCTGTTTCTCTGTATGCTTTCTATGTAATTGTTTCTTTCGACTTCCCATTTATCCGGAGGGTCCTGCTGATGCCACAGGAGCAATGTTGCCAGACTTTGAGGTGCCTCCGAAAGTGACGGCAGCCTTGTATTATTCAGCCAGTTAAAATTCCATGTGTGTCCGTTTAACCCATCATATCTTATACACATATAAAGCAACGCTCTTGCGGCATCTCCTTTATGTGAATTACGCGGTTCATAGACGGTTTCACCAGAGGCATTCGTACCGAGTTTTCCGTCAAGATATGTGTAAGTTGAGGATGTTACAATTCCGAAAGGATGATTGCTTCTTCTTCCGTTTGCATTATTCTGATGTGTCGGGAAAAGGTGATGCTGGTCTGCATATTCGTTAGTACTTTCGCTGCTGTATGAAGGCATCCAGCTATGGCACCATGTATGCTCACGGCTAAAAATATCCCATGAAAAAGTACCTGTGTATGTATAAAGATGACCGCTGTAAACGCATATTACACCTCTTGTGCTGCCGCTCACGAGGAATGATGCATAGTGTGCAATATTTGTCTCATCAAAATTATCATAAGAAATCTTAGTATAAGGACTTCTGACGCGTGTTTTTAAGTCAGTTACAAAACCGGAACTCCCGGTATTAATCGTGGAATAATACAAATCATTTTGTGCATTTGATACAATCGACCATAATATGAAAAATGCAGCGAGAGAATATTTTATTTTCAAACCTTTTTACCCTGAATATATTAAAGGATGCAATATACCGATTTTCAATGTGAATTTTAATTCATAAGCGAATATCCCCCTTGAGAACTAAACACAGCAAGGTCTGCAAGCAGAATAATGATAAACATTAAAAAAGAATTTATACACAGAATACGCGGAGAACAAACATCAAACACGAAAGAGGAAAAGAATTTTAACGCAGCGTTCGCATAGGATGCAATAGCTGCAAAGAAATTAAAAGAAATATTTTATTTGTAAAAGTTAGTTTTTAGTGCAACATTTTTACGGATAGCAGCGCTAAGAAGAGCAATTATACACAAGAAGTTAGAGACGGGTTATTATCACAGAAGGCGCGTAACGAAATGGATAGGACCGGATAAGAAAAATTTAAATTAAGTAATTATAAATCAAAATAGTAAACAATTTTATTGTTAATTTATTTCGGGGTAGTGTTACGAAATACCATTCTCCCGCAATATTCCAAGCTTTCTCAGCATAATCCCTGCTAATCTCCTCAAAGATTTGTACACCAAATACTCAAAAAGCGTTATCGGAAAGAATCTTACCCATACTTTTCCTGCAAAACTCCAGTACCCTTTTGTGTGGTCTCTCCTTCTTCCTTTCCTGTATGAAATCCCTGCAATGCCTATTGCTTTCTGCTTTTTAAATGGTCCTTCTGCTTTACTCTGTGCATCACCCCTGAGAAATGCTTTTTCCCCATCTATTTTTACTATTCTATGCAGCACATATTTATTAGTATCTTTTTCAAGAAGAATAATATCGCATCTCTTTAATTTCTCATTTATAGGCAAGAGTTCTATCTCATCACCATTGTATATGAAAGGCGCCATGCTGCTTCCCGTTGAAGTGAACCTAACCGGTTTGCCTTCTGAAAGCGATTTCCGTATTACGGGAATAAGATGTTCAAGTGATACAATCATAAAACAGACCTTACTAATTCCACAACTTCGGGAGTCGGCTTACATGATAATTTATAGACAGGAACTTTTGCTGCTATTGATGTTATGTTCGATATGGCAAGATTTGAAAGGTTCTCATCCCAGTAAGGGAAAAAAGACCTTGCAATGAGTTTTGGCACTGCTTCGGATACCGGCATTCGCTCAATACGGTTTTCCTCCGATTTTTCAATCATTAAAATAACCGAAAGAGGTACTTTATGGTTTTTAGCAATATTAGCAGTACCACCCCAGGGCGTTCCGTAACAAAATACATCATCATCTATTATTCTGACGGCATTCCTGTCTTCATTAAATATCATCGTGCCTTCAAAGCTCATCCAGAGTCTGCTTTGAGTGCTTTTCCCCTCGCCCGCATGCCCGACAAAAAGTATTCCCTTTCCGTTATCATCCAATCCTGAAGAATGAAATATTGAACCCCTATTGAACTGAATTGCTGCACGTATTATAAGCTCAAAACCTGCCGTATTCAGCAAGCCGCTTTGTTTATTATTGCTGCGGTTTAAATATACTGTAATATTTTTCCAGTCACCCGCCGTCGAAACTATTCCCATCGGTTCTTTACTGTCATAGCTTACAACAGCATTAAAAATATTCCCATTCCTGTACATTTTCCAGATATCTCCCGGGTCGTAGATTAAATCTCCGAGCGTAGAGGGTAATTCAAATTGATCTTTTATATAAAGCGTCACATCTGCTTCCTGATTCTTATCGGAAACGCAGAAAGACAATATCCTTTCAGACAAATTAATTTTTTCTAACGGGATTTCGGTAACTAATTTAATCGTCAGACCGGTGATTTCAAAATACAACTTATTGCTTTGACTCATAAATTTCTTTTCGTTTGAATGAGATATTGCAGAGATAAGGTACGGGTTCGTCTAAGTTTTTTGTTTCAAGATATGACCTTGCGGGACAGGTGTTACAGTATTCCTTTGCGCTGCAAGTTGAACATGAAGATGTTTTATTCGTTGCGGCAGCAACATAATTTTTAACTTCCTCCCATGCTGCATTGAAACCTATGCTCAATACTTTTGCAGCAGGAAGCGGAAGGTCCCCACACACATTCATTTTGCCTGATGAGTTTATCATGAATGATGATTTTCCGGCCAGGCAATAAAATATTTCACTACGTGACTCTGAGGATTTTTCTTGTGCAATTTTTCTCCATTTTTCATTTGCTTCCTTGTCTGCAGATTCCAGAATAAAAATATCTTCGGGTAAAAGCTGCGATTCCTCTAATCGCGAATATTTACCATCAACTCTTCTGGTTAAAAGCCATGCCGAAACAAATGGCAGTCCCCATTTTTTTGCCATCTTCTTAATATCTTCGTATTCATGCAAATTCTGACGCGTAATAGTAGTCTTTATTACAGGCTTTATTCCTGCAGAAAGCAGATTCTCGATACCATTGCAGCAAAGTTCAAATCCCTTTGCTGATCCCGTAACAGATTCATAAGTCTTTGCCGTAGCACCGTAGAGAGTAATCTCAACTTTGTTTGGAGGAAGCTTAGCAAGTTTCTTTGCGACTAAATTAGTAATAAGAGTCCCATTTGTAAACAATGTAAGAACCAGCCCCATTTTTCTTATCGGTTCATAAATATCAAAGAAATCATTCCTAAGGAAAATTTCCCCGCCGGTAAGAAGCAGAAACACCATACCGCTTTTTGATGCCTGACCTGTGATTTCCACCCATTCCTTCGCAGACAGCTCATTATCTTTAACGGATTTATTGCAAGCAGACTCGGCTATATAGCACATTATACACGAAAGATTGCAACGGCTTGTAAGTTCAAAAGTACCTGAAACGGGCTGGCGTTTTTCCGCAGCTTTTGAAAGGAGTTGGTTCAGGGTTGTATTATCAGAGGGTAAAAAGCTCAATCAATTAACATTCCTTTACCTTTTAAATCGCAAATGAAATTATTCAAATCTTTTGAAGCTTTTTCTTCATCAACATCAAATTTTTCTATTAATGCTTCGATTAGCTGTTCTGAGGATTTCTCTGTAGAAAGCTCTTCCCACAAAAATTTCGCAGTATTGTTCAGTACAAGTATTCCATTCAAGTTAACAACCTCCATAGCAGTTGGAACGAGGATGTGCTCATCTCCAATATTTTGTATTACAAAGTTTTCTTTACGTTTCATTTATAATGTTGTTTTTCAGGAATAATAAATCTATTCAACTTGTTTGAGTATGGCCCGGACAATCTAAGTCAATTATACCGCATGCCATAAGCCGTTCTTCCACCTTAACAGGAATAAATTTCATTTCCGGTGATAAATATTTCCCCTTTTCAGGAAGTTTATTGTCTGCGTTTATCTCTTCCTGAGAGTCGATTATATTAGTATCTTTTACCAGATTAACTTATTTACTTTTTATAAATTATTTACTGGATTTTTAATTTTCAATTGAATACGAAATAATGTTTCCCGCTGTTATATTACCTGAGTGGCTTATCACAAAAATAATTTTATCCTTCTTCAAGGACGAAAGATTCTCATAAAATTTCTTCTCTGCATCGGCATCAACAAAACTTGTCGGCTCATCAAGAATAAGAATTGGGGCATCAGAGTATAAAGCTCTTGCTATTGCTATTCTTTGCCACTGACCCATGCTAAGCTCTTCACCGTTTTCAAACTGCCTTCCGAGCAATGTGTCATACCCTGATTTCAGGGAATTCACGACTCTATCCGCAGTGCTAATTCTTACAGCTTCAAAAAGTTTATCCTCTTCCCCGTTAATCGTCAGTCCTCCCAAAATAATATTTTCCCTCACCGTGAATTCATAAGTAGAAAAGTCCTGAAATATAATGCCTATATTTTTCCGCAGTTCTGTTATATCAAAATTCTTTATATCTATCCCGTCAAACAAAATTCTCCCCGCCGTACAATCATAAAGCCTGCAAATCAGCTTCAGACACGTAGTTTTTCCTGAGCCGTTTTCTCCTTTTATCGTATAAATACCGCCGGGTTTCGCCTGAAGAGTCAGTTCTTTTATAACAGTTTTATCTGTTCCCGGATACGTAAAAGATACGTTTTCGAAAGTGATACCGTTTTCGAGTTTATCCGGAAAAGGAACCGGATTACTTGGCGATTTTATGCCCGGTTCGAGTTTAAGAAACTCAAAAAGGTTACTTAAAAACAGTTTATTCTCATACAATCCCGATACGCCTGTAACAACCGACTGCACAAATCCCTGCCCCCTCCTGAATGCTTCAAAAAACATCACAAAACTACCGATTGTCAGTGCACCTACCGCTGCATCTAAGCTCAAGAAATAAATAACCCCCGCAAGGGAAATCGTTTCAACCACTGCTGAAATAACATAAAGTCTGCTTCTTTTAACCGATATCTTTTGTATGTTCTCCGCAATGTCTTTTCTCACCGAGTTATGTTTCTCACCAAAATACTTTTTAAGATTAAAAACCCTGAGCTCCTTTGAATATTCCCGTTTTGTCAATACATCAAAAAAATATGCTGCTTTTCTGTAAAGAGGAGTGTTCTGTTTTCTCCATTCGAATAAATTTCTTTTATTCGCAAACCTCAGGAGAATCGAAGGAATCCCCGCTGCAACCAATACTACAACAACAAGTTTTGAAAATAGCATAAGTATCGCAACAACACCAACAAGAGAAATCACTCCTGAAACAATTCCAGTAATATTATTAAGCACCATCACTGGTCTGAAATTCACCTCTTCACGTGCTCTGTGAAAAATATCATAGTATTCAGGATTATCAAAATACTCTAAATCAAGACTTGCCGATTTCTCCTGAACATGATTGCTCAAATAATCCCTTAGTTTTTGAGAAGAGACCTCATCATTAAGTTCTTTTAATACATCCGTAATCTTTATAAGCAAAAAAACACCGCAGAATACCGCTGTATAAAACCAAACATCACTTGCATCATTTAAGGAAGACGTAAAAAGAAGTGATATGGAATCGACAAGAAGTTTCAGCATATACAGCAAAAACACGGGAAGAATACTTTGTAGAATTATAAGTATAATTCTGACCGCAAAGTCCTTTCGCCCGCTTTTATAAACGTAACCTATCGCCTCTTTCAGGTTAGCGATATCCTGTTTTATTTCACTTACGCTGTATTTCAAAATTTTAGGTAAGATAACTTCATGCCAAAGCACTTAAGCCCTGAACATTAATTCTACAAAATAGCACATTTATTAAATAAAAAGTATTTTAAAGTGATAAGTTTTAATTGTGCCAGATAAACACGGTTACCTGTCCGCTGAACGCTGCTTGCAGCTTACAGTTCACTGCTTACTGTCCTTTTATCCCGAACACTTCATTACGTTGTTTTGTAACCTCGCAAAGATAAGGAACAGGTTCATTTAAGGTTTTTGATTCTAAGAAAGATGCTGCCGGACATGTATTGCAGATACTGTTTAAACTGCATGTGCTGCATGTTGAGGTTTTCTTCGTTGATTCTTCAATGTATTCGCAGACTTTCTCCCAAGCTTTCTTAAAACCAAGTTCTTGAACAGGAGCCGCAGGCTGAGGAAGGTCAAGGCAGGCATTCATTTTACCATCAGCACTTATCATAAATGACGATTTCCCCGCTGAACAGTAAAATATTTCTTCACGTGTTTTGGATGTTTCTGATTTGTTGTACTGTAATGATATTTCGTAAAGCTCTCTTGAACTAATCCTGTCTTCTTTTTCCAGTTGTATTATTTCTTCCGGCATTAATCTCGATTCTTTTATCCCCGATACGGCACCATCAGTCCGCTCTGTTAAAAGCCAGCTCGATAAGAACGGCAGTCCCCAATCGTGCGCCATTTTTCGCATTGCGTCCAGTTCGTGTTTGTTCTGCTTTATAATGGTTGTCTTTAATACAGGATTAATTCCTACCGATAGCAGGTTCTCTATACCATCGCAGCACAACTTGTATCCCTTTGGATTTTTTGTTACAGTTTCATATGTACCTTGTGTGGCACCATACAGTGTTATTTCTATCTTATTAGGCGGAGCTGCCGAAAGTCTCTCCGCTGCCGATTTGGTAATTAAATTGCCGTTCGTGTATAAGTTCAGCACCGTCCCCATTTTCCTGATTGGTTCATATATTTTAAAAAAATCAGGTCTAAGAAATATCTCACCGCCAGTCAATGTTATAAATACAAGTCCGTTTTGAACACCGTCTTCCGCAATACGTATCCAATCTTCTGCCGTCATTTCTTTATCTTTTGCTGACTTACTGCATGCATGCTCCGCTACATAACACATCATGCAGGCAAGATTGCATCTTGTGGTAAGTTCAAACATTCCCGATGCCGGCTGGCGCTGCTCCGAAGCTTTTTTCAATAATATGTCTAAAAAATCAGGGTCTGATTTCATGTGATAAGCATTTTCTTTGATGAGAGCTCTTCAAGAAAATCTTTCACGTCTTTCGCAGCCCGGTCCTCATCAACATTATACTCTTTCGCAACTGCAACAACTAAATCCTTTTCACCTATTTCGTTCTCAAGCATCTTCCATATGAATAGTGCCGTTTCATTCAGTACCAGTATTCCGTTTAGATTCGTAACCTCGCCCCCTGTCGGTACTAATATGTATTCATTCCCTAAATTTTGTAATACAAATTCCTTCTTTCGAATCATAAATATAATCGTATATTAACTGTTTCTTATATTAGCCTCACATTGTAGTTCTTCACCGGTTTTCAAACAAGCCATCAGTCTTTCCTCCACTTTTAAAGGAACGAATTTTATATCCGGCTTTACGTATTCTTTTCTTGTTTCTTCTCCGCGGAGTTCACCGAGAAAATCTGAATTTTTATTTCCCATTTATAAGTATTTAATTTTCTTATTTAAATTATGTTTATTTCACGATTAACATTTTCTTCGTCATTATATTATTCCCGCCTTCTGTCTCAAACCTGTAGAAATATGTGCCGCTTGAAAAGTTCGATGCATTGAGTGTTACCGTGTGGTATCCCGCCTTGCGGAATTCGTTTATTACTGATTTCATTTCCCTGCCGAGTATGTCAAAGACTGTTATCTTTACTCTTGAGTCCAATGGCAGGTCGAAGTCTATCTTTGTCGAAGGATTGAACGGGTTCGGATAATTCTGACTTAGATTGTATTTCTTCGGGATCCCAACTTCTATTTCACTACTAAGATTGAAATAAGTAAAGTTTCCGTTATTGTCTATCTGTTTCAGTCTGTATTTGTACTTCCCCGAGTTCAGCTTTATATCCTCATAAGTGTATGTCGTTGGTGTCGTCGTCGTCCCTTTCCCTGCTAAATATCCTGTCTTTTCCCATGCTTCCGGCTGGACACTGACCGCTGAACGCTGTACTTCAAATCCTGCATTATTCGTCTCCGTTGCAGTTATCCATGTTAATTTTACGTTCCTTGTGTTTACGTTTGCTGCCGTAAAGCTCTGAAGCTCTACAGGAAGAGGCTGGTCTTCGGATATTTCAAACGAGCTCTGGTCTGTGCTGTTTACTGCTGCCCATTTTACAGGCTCATAAGTCAGTATTATAGTTTCATTCTGAAGCCAGTGCATTCCAAGCGTGCCTGAACTGTTTACGATTCCCGACAGTGAGAACCTTCCTATTCTGTGTGTTAAAGGAGTTCCGTCTATTCGCGCCACCATGCTGTTAAAATCTGCCTGTGTTACTATTTCCATTTCAGGAATGTTTATTATCAGAATGTTTCCGGAAATGTACTGCGATATCATTGTGTTGTATATTGCCGCAGGAGTTCCCAAAGAGTTCTTCAGGTTGCATGTGTTGTTTATGTACGTAAACACGGGATTCTCGAAGTTGGCAAGGTTGAAATCGAATGCCAAATCAGATACCGACAGGTATATCGGTTCTGTGCCTGTTGCCTGCACATACACGTCAAACTCGACAGCATTTCCGTTCGTCACAAAGTTTGTTGCCGTCAGTTTATGAGGCGCCTGTGCATTCAGGTTTGCAATTCCCGACAGCAGTATTACCGCTGTAATTATTGCTGCTGTTATTCCTCTTTTAAATTTTTCCATATTGTTATAATTATAATTTATACTCTTATTTATACTTTTTATTTATCTCTTTTTTATTCTTTCTCTCTCACTGTTTATAAATCCGTGTAATCTGTGTGAGTCTGTTTTTGTTCTTAATTCGTTCCTGCACTTAATTCGTTCATTCATTACTTTTCATTTTCATTTGCTTCCCAATCTTCATCGTTGAAACCACTGCCCCCTCCGGCTTCTTCACCGTCAGGTTTTTATTCTTTGCAAGTATTGCTCTGTCGAGCTCGTTCACTATTCCGTCTCTATTCAAATCCGAATACTCATCATTCGTTCCCCTGTCGTTCCAGCAGATACCCCTGTCATTGCGTTTATTTTTCCATCCTGATCAATATCTCCGCTTATTATGCACCACTTATCTCCGATTTTTACCATATTATTTCCGTATGCTTGTGTTTGTGCAGTCGTAAAGTCGTAGTTCATCTGTCCGTTTACAAAATACTGCGGCTCTGCACTCCATGTCTCCAGTCCGTTCTCATACCTTACTACTAAATAATACGGTTTGCTTGCATCGACATTGTTAAATACTGCTGTTCCAAGACCCGCCTCGTTTTGCAGTATTGTCTTTGTATCTACTATAGAATAAGGAGTTGTTGACTGCCTTATCTCAACAGTTACGCTCATTTGAGGAGGATTATCAGTATCCTTGCTTCCTTCGAGACCTGAAATTAGATTCAAATTCATAGGTCTCGGCGGTTCGCCGCTTAAGGGAACTAAGAATTTCTGAGTTTTATTAGTCGTGCCGTTTATCGTATATCCTGAAGCAAGCAGCATATACCAGTTTGTATCGTCATAAACAGTACCCATTCCTGAGCCATAAATTGGTGTTGGTAAATTTTGTTTAGGCGACCAAGTGGTTAAATCAAATGCGTAACATAAGCTTGGTTCTACAGGATTTCCGTCAACGCCGTCCGTTCCGCCCGCTACTATTATACTGTTATCACCCCAGGGTGCTGCATCCAGACAATAAAGCGAACCCGCAGGATACACAGACATAAGTTCGTCACCTTCTTTTTCTGATTTAATATTCTTCTTCGGAAATTCCAGACTCGCCAGGTTAATACCTGAGGGTATTATCACTTCCTCTCCGTTGCCCGGATAAGGCATGCTTGAAACCGACCATGAAATTGTCGTTGCTCCTGTAATCTGACCTATTAGAACTTCATTGGTTAATGTGCTGCTGCTCGATGCTCCAGCAACGTAAACAAGTTTATCTCCAACTATTGAAAGCGCTCCGCCGAACCTCTTCTTGCTGTCGTTCAATGATGTACCCGCAGACCATGTATCATCAGATGTATTATAAACATAAACATCTCCGAGCGCCTGTGCACCTCCTTCATTCGTAAATCCGCCAACCACATATATGTATTGTCCGTATGATACTGCTTTGCACCACCCTATTGATTTTGGCAGCGGTTCCATAGTTTCCCAGTTGCCTCCTTCATTTGTTAAATTAAACCTGTAAACCGTTGTTTGATACTCCCCGTTGTCAGCACCTCCGATTACGTATAAGTAATCTCCAACAATTGCTGAAGCATGAACTGTTTTCCCGGCAGTAATATCAGGGAGATTAGTCGTCCATTCGTCCGTACTTTCATTATATTTGTAAAACTTGTTCTCTGTTCCTACTCCGCCAGTAACATAAAGGTATTTATTCAATCCGCTCGTGTATCCAACCGCACTTCCAAGATAGTTTGCCGACGGAAAATTCGTTTCATCAGACCATGTTCCTGATGAAATCCCAACACTCGTTGTTAATGTATTATTCGCAGTATTCTGGTCGCTCGTAAGTTCGGTTGTCACTGAAACTGTGTATGAACCCGCAGTTGGTGTCCAGTCGTCAAACGTAACTTGAGCAGTTCCGTCTGCAGCAAGGCTTGTTACTGTTTTTGTAGAAGAGTATCCGCCCGTTATCGTCATCGTTACATTAAAAGTTGAAAGTGTCGATGTACCGTAGTTCTTAACAGTCACCTGAGGAGCGTGCGTACCCGTATTATAGTTTTGATTCATATCAATCGTTAACATTCCCGGGTCAACTGTATAAGAATACCTCTCAACGTACACCTCCACGTTATCAATACCTATATCGTCACGCCCGAAGTCAGAGGTTGCCTTAAACCTGATTATACAGTTTTGCTCGGTCGAGGTACCGAGTGTTACTGTCTTTTTATCCCAGGAACCGGTTGTAAACGTTTCGAGAACAGACCCGAATGACACCCCGTTATTTGTTGAAAGTGACACCTCAAGTATATCCGAACCCTTCGCATTTGTGTAATAGAAGGATAATTTTTTTGTTCCTTCAGGACTGAAATCTAATTTCAAGTCAAACGTTCCGTATTCAGCGTTTGCAGTTCCGTATGTGTGGAATTGTGCAGAGTAACCCGTTTTTCCATACGACTTTATCTTTCCTGCAACAGGATATGACCAGCTCGCAGAATTATTGGTTGAAGACTGATTGTTTAATCTCCACGAAGTATTTCCTGTTGTCGGTGTGTTTGTCCAGTTTGCGTCGGGCTGGCTGTTATTCGTACCGCTCCAGTTATCCGTATCAAAATCCTGTGAATAAAGAGTAAGTGTAGAAGGCACTGCAACAGAATATTTAGTGGCAGTGCTGCTTAAATCAATCGTTTCCTGATATGCCCTTGAACCCGCAGAAATCACTTTACCATTTCCACTCGCAGACCAGTCGCTTACATAATTATACAACTGAGCAGATTTTTCCGTTGAAAAGTTGTTTCCGTTATCTCTTACTGAATGCCAGCTTAGAGTAACATTTCGGCTGCCCGATACAGTCGAAGAGAACTGCCAGCTTTCTGCTATACTGTTATAATTGTTTATTGTTGAAGCGCCGCTTGAACCCGTCTTACGTATGAGAGTTAAAATACCTATATTATCACCTGCACTCATATTGCATCCGAAGAAATGAAATGCACTTGTTCCTACAGTCTTTACTATAATTATCGTACCGTTTATATTCGATGTTTCACTCTCAGTCGGGTTTGCGACATTTTCACCCAAAGTTAAAGTATAATCATCTTTAGTATTAAGTATTCCGCTGGTTAATGTCAGTGTACCATCAATTGTTAAATTATCCGATAAGTCTGTGTTTCCATCTAATACAACTTCTTCAGCCGTCCCAGAAATTGTCGGGTAAACCGATGTAGTATTCGCAACTAATTGTATATCATCTAATGCAAACTCATCTCTGTTATCGGCTCCATCAACATCATCTCCGCTCCACCTTAAATAATAGTATCCGTCATTTGCTATGCTTAATCCTGATATATAAACCGTCCTTACGTACATTTTCCAGGATGGAGAAACATCAGCTGTATCATTTGATGTTAAATCTAAACTTGTCACATCTGTATAACTGGAATTATCAGATGAATGGGAAAAATTGAAAGAATTTCCTCTATTTTCGTTATTTAAGATATATACCTTATAAGAAATTGTTAAGTCAGTAAGTACACCACCTGTCTTGTTCTGAAATCTCAAAATTGCTGTTCCCGGGGTCCAGTCTGAACCTCCAGGTTGAATTCCAAAAGCTCTGTTACCTGTACCAACTAAAAATGCATAAACTCCGCCGGTAGAAACGCCACCGCTACTTTCTCCTCGGGCATAATCATCCGATGTTTTACTACCCCCAAATGTTAATTCTCCATTAGACATTCCGGTTATTGCCCATGCATTTGAATTCAATTGCCCGGAAGAAGGACTGGTTTGAAAACCTGACCCAGCAAACTGACCGTTATTTACACCGTCAACTGTATTATCAAAATCAATTTTAAATATTGAATTCGTACTTGTAATTTGCCAACCTATTTCTACAGGAGCAGGAATATTAAATGTATTCGAAGTCACACCCGTTAATCCGGAACTTGTGAAAGAAATTGTTGCTCCTGTTACAGAAGCTAAACTTGTAGCGGTTAAATCCGAATAAGTTACAACACCGCTTACAGCTGTTTTTGATGTTGTTCCGCCTAATGTCCACGTACCTGCTCCAACAGAAGCCATGACTAAGTTAGATGCAGTTGTAACAGTATTACTATACTGGTCTTGAATGGCAATTACCGGCTGCTGAGCCAGAGACTCTCCGTTGTTATTAGGTGCTGTAGGCTGAGATGTAATTCCAAGTTTTGTTGCTGCTCCCGGGTCTATTTGCTGCGTTACTGAAGCATCAGTATATCCCGTTGCCTCAACTGTTACATTTTTAGAGCCCGAAGTTGTTAATAATGAATTTCCACCCGATGGTTTTAATTGTATGTTTCCTGATGTAATTACATAATCAGTAGTAACGGTTAATGCCGTCCCTCCAATTTTTACTGCCGTTACTGCCACTCTCCATGTCGCATCATCTGTAAATGTAATATTTATATTATTGTCAACATTATTACTGGTTATATCTGCGGTTAGTGTTGGCGGGGTGGAACCAGATGAAGTACCAGTTAAAACAACATCATCTATTCTTACTGCAACAGTTCCCGATTTCAACCATCTTAATTTTAGTCCGCTAATTTGAGCACCAACAGGTAACGATATCGTTGGAGATAAATACCAACCCGTACCAGCATTTGTAGATTCATTAAATGTAAAAGAAACATTAATCCATGACGATCCATTCCAATATTCCAATGCTAAAGTTGGTAATGCTGATGAACTTTCCTTCCTATATCCAAATTTTAATTTTAAACTTGTGTAAGATGATGCATTAATTCCTTCAATTGCAAATCCATATTGCGCGTTAGTACTTGTGAACCAAACATTTGCTGATCCAGATGCACCTGTATAGCCACTTGAGACACTTGTTGCCCGAATATCAGCTGGATTTGTTGCATCACCTTTAGTCATTGTGAATGCATCATTATCAAATCCGTTATTTGCCTCATGAGTAGCTAAAGTAGTAGTAGAGGAAACCGTTCCCATACTCTCAGTAAAAATCGTTGTCTGTCCCCAGCCTTGATGTGCAAAAATGAATATGAAAATGAGTGAGAATAAAGCCTGTAGTGATTTTTTCATGATGATATATGTAAAATTTAAATTATATAATTTATTTTATTATTCCGTTTTATATAGGGAAATCTTTTAGGAATCTATCATTAATTATATTCTTCGTGTGTAACAGATTTTGTGGAAAAAGTACTAAAATCCGTTTTTTTAAATCCTAAGCCCCTTAAATTTTAACAATAACTTACGCAAAATTGTAAATTATAATTTCAAGTTCAAGGGGATTGAGTGCTTTTGTATGTTAATTAATTGTCATGATTTTATAAATAGGTTGTTAAGAGCAGCTGTTCTTTTAAATATACGGTATATTCAATGACTCCCACCTATTCCGCTCTTTTGTATGCCATTTTTTCAATAGCCTCAGCTCCCGCGTTTCTCGTATTGCTTTCTGCTCAAAAGCCCCCCTCCCTTGATTATTTTTTATTTATTGAGTTGCTATTCACATAATTATGTATTAGTTTTTCATCAGGGAGAAATACATAATAAGTGATTATAATTATTGTTTTATCTTTAAGATTAGACGATAATTAAATTTGAAAAGTTGATTTACGATAATTATGTGTTTACAGAATTTTGTTATATTTATAACGAGATTAATTGTATATCCCGAATGTACTACTTCGATTACATTTAACCTCATCACTGTTCTTATAACCACACAGAAGTATCCATCCAAGAATAAAATGATTAAAGTATTTATTAAAAATAATTTAAACAACAATTTATATGGCGAATTTTTCCTTTTTCCCAGCGAAAAGAATTCTTTTCATATTAGCAGTTCTATTAATATTATTTGCTAATAGCAATATTGAAGCACAAACGATATTCAGTTACGATTACGGTACGAGTGAGGGTTCGGCTTCGAGCGAAACTGCAGCAAATCCCGGGTTTTTTTCAACCGCACAGGGTACGACGTTTTATGGGTTTTCTTCTACCGGTTCAACTCTAACAACGACAAATCCCGGATTATTAAACTTAGGAGCATTATCGGAAGTTCAATGCCAGGCAGGTGCGAGCGGGCAATTTTCGAAATTCGGAATTTATTCCTTCGCTACTGCAAATATTTCAGCCGGTTACTTTAAATTTGATTTAATATTAGGCGGCAGTTCCGGAACCAATACTTCGGATAACGGTATCTGGTATTTTTGTGCAGGAGATGGCGGCGGTTCAGGAAAATTTATGTATAACAACAAACTTACAAGGAATGTACTGGAAACATCTACTACCTTACGATGGACATTTAACACAGGCGGAACTGTAACACTCGATTATTATTCATTCCTAACGAGCACAACGGGTGAATGGATAAATATAGGAACATATTTACAGGGGACGAAATATACAGTTGAATCTATTTCTAATGTTTCAAAATCACAGAATACTTCATACAGTAAATACGGGACAACTTTCTCACTAAACGCCCAAAGACAGGATCTCTGGATAAACGATGTAAGAGTATTAACGGGAGGTAAAATTTCATCAATTAATAATGCCTGCGTAAAAATCGATTCATACTGTTTCTACGGAGAAGGTTCAAACTCAGCATATTTATTCTCAGATGACGCAGTTTATTCGCATAATATAAATTCTTCTTCATCGGCTTCTTATTCATATTATTCAAAATCAACAGGAGACCTTAATTCTTTAGGTACCTGGGGAACTAATGCAGACGGCTCAGGAACGCAGCCGGCAAATTTTACAAATCCAAACTGCACCTATTTCATAAGAAACAATTCTACTCCGACAATAGGAGCAAACTGGACTGTTTCCGGAATTAATTCGAGAATAGAAGTCGGCGATACAGTGAATGCCTGTAATTTCACTATTCCATCAGCATATACCGTTACGGGTGAAATTGATGTGTTAAAGAATGCAACGCTAACACTGCAAAATTTAACCCTGCCTACATTCGGACGTCTTGCGGCAGGAAGCACTGTAGATTATGCATATACAGGTGACCAAAACATATCGTACCCTTCATTTTATAACTTAAAAATAAGCAGTACGGGAATAAAGACTTTAGCGACAAATGTTAAAGCATCAGGAACTATTACGGTGGGAGACGGAACAAATATCGCAACATTATCAATACCACCTTCATATTCACTGACAGGGACAACAAACGTTAATACAAATTCGATATTAGACATACAAAATTCAACAAACCCAACACTTGGTACTTTAAGTTCCGGAAGTACGGTATACTATAATCTTGCTTCAAATGGACAAAATGTCTTAGCAGCAAATTATTATAATCTTAAATTTAGTGATTATAATAAAGTATTACCATCAAGCGGTACAGTAGGAATTTCATCTTTGTTTACAAAAGGTTCCGCTACAGGACATACAATCACAGGCAGTACAGTATTATTTAACGGAACTGCGGTTCAGACAATTCCTGTATTTACTTTTAATAATTTGTCTATAAATAACTCAGCAGGTGCAACAGCGGGCGGAAATATATCAGTTGACGGAATACTAAATCTTCAAAGTGCTAATCCTTCTGCAACTCTCGGCTGTTTTGATATGAGCGGTTATACACTAACAATGGGTGCCACTGCAACAACCACAGGAATCGGTGATGTAACCGGGAAAGTAAAGCGAACAACAATAAATCCAAGTACAGAATATACTTTTGGACATCAGGTTACAACTATATCACTTACTCCCGGGACTATGCCTGAATATATAGAGGTGACTATTACACTTGGTGAGGATCCGTATATTGATCCTGCTAACTGTACTAATTGCGGTGCTAATTGGAGCTATACACCTATAAAGAGAAGATATGAAATTGTTATTCCTACAACTGCCGATGGTTCATACATTGATGCTAATTTTCACTATCTTGATGGTGAACTAGGTGTCAACACAGAATCAAAACTTGTGACAGGAGATTATGATTATTTTGAAGGTACTACTCCGCCTATACATTATCCTCAAGATGAACACGGCAAGTCAGTTTATGATATTACAACTTCTAATTATAAATATATTGGTATGTCAAACGTTCCTATCGGTTATTTTATTTATGTAGAAGGGTCTCACGAATGGAGAACATTTTTTTCAATGGCTGATTACACAGCAACAAATTATAAAACATGGACAGCAGATAATGGAACAACTGATTGGTATGATAATGCTAATTGGTTTGATGATTCAGGACCGGATGAAAATAGCCACGTAGTAATTCCAAATACTGCCATAAAACCAGTTCTTTCAAGTGCTGCGGAAATTCAGTCAATAGATATTCAAAACGGTGCGACATTGACTTTAAATGCAAATTTAACATTAAATGGCGGAGGAATAGAAGGAGCTGGAACATTCAATGACGTTAACTATGGTTTGATTCCAAATAGTAATAAAATAATCTTTACGGGCAATGGTGCTACTTTTTCAGGAAATTCAAATTTTTATGAAATAGAAATTGGTAACAATGCTACTTTGACAAACCAGCTTGGCTCTTTAATGAAGATATCTAATCAGGTATTGAGAACGGGTACAACAGCAGGAAAGTGGTTTACTGATGTTCATGATAACACAGTAGAATATAATAATGACGGTGATCAAACAGTTTATATACCCGACGGTACTTCGGCAACCTACCACAACTTAATACTAAGCGGTTCCGGAACCAAGACAATGCCCGGATCTGCAATGACTTTAACGGGAAGTTTTACTGTGTCTGGATCTGTATCTGCTGATATTGGTGCTTATAGTCATGTTATTAAAGGTGATTTTACAAATAGTAGCAGCGGTACATTTACGTCAACAGGAAGTACTATAACGATGAGCGGTACATCTGAACAAACAATCGGAGGAACGGTATCAAGTTCTTTCTATAATTTAGTATTAAACAATTCAACAGGAATTACATTATCAAATAGTAATACAATCACGAATTCACTGACATTAACTAATGGAACGCTGACTACAGGAGCAAACACGCTTACAATCTCAGGAAATACGGTTTCAAGAACAAACGGAAATATAGATGCAAGTAATTCAGGATCAACTCTTGCATTTACTAATTCATCGGCATTATCTTTACCAGAATCAGTATTCAGCGGAGATATTAATAATTTAACGTTAAACGGTGCAGGAGGAGTTACTCTTAATTCATCAGCAACTATAAACGGAGATTTAACTCTTACATCGGGGACATTAAGCATCGGTTCAAATTCATTAACCATTTTAAGCAGCGATATAACAAGATCAAGCGGTAATATAGATGCGGGTAGTTCTACGATATTATTTACAAATCCAACATCAGATGTTGTTTCCCTGCCGGCAAGTATTTTTAAAGATGGAATTGTAAATAATCTGACAATAAACAGCGGCGGCAGTGTGGCGCTTGGGTCAGACCTGACAATCAGCGGAGCATTATCGCTTACGGCAGGGACAATAACAGCAGGTTCTAATACACTTGCAATATCAGGAAATACAGTATCACGAACAACCGGATTAATTAATGCAAGCAGTGCTACTGTTGAATTTAAGAATACATCTGCTTTAGTATTACCACTGACACAAATATTCAGCGGTAATATAAGTAATTTAATAATGAACGGTTCAGGCGGAGTTTCACTGGGATCTGTTATAACAGTAAACGAAACAACAACATTAACGAATGGGAACCTGACATTGGGCGGATACGATTTAATCACTCCAACAATAACAGGAGGCAGTGCAACATCATACGTATTAACTGATTATACAGGAAGATTAACGCTTAAATCTATCGGCATCGAAGAAGTGACATTTCCGGTTGGAACGAGTACATCATATAACCCATCGTTGATAAAGAATACAGGTACAACGTCAGATTTTTCAATACGAGTTGCTTCTTCATTTACTGTTTCTCCTTCAGACCCTACAAAAGCTGTTCCAAGAATATGGGATATTTCTCCATCAGTTACAGGAACAGAATGCACGATAAAATTTACTATTAATACAAGCGATTACACAAGTTTTGACCCTGCTTCAACGGTTGTTGCAGGTCATTACATGCAAAGCGTTTGGATGCCATTATCTGCAAGCATTTCCGGTTCCGGTCCATATACAATTACAACATCAGGAGTGAAAGATTTTTCGCCTTTTGCTGTTGGAAATTTGGGAGCGTTTACGTTGTATTCACAAAATTTTGACGGTGACTGGATTAATGGAACAAGTACGAGAGATTTACCCGATGCAAACTGGGTAAATACTCCTGCAACGGGATTTAATTCCTGGAGACAAGAAGATGATGGAAAAGATGCAGCGGGATGGACAACATTAGCGGGAACTGTAAAACCGTACGGCAACACAGGACATTCAGCAAATTTCCACACTTACGAATCGGAAGCTAATGCGACAGGAACTTTAGACTTAAAAATTGATTTGAGTGCAGTAGGAACAAAAATTCTTACATTTGATTATATCAATGCATCAGGAAATGATAAATTAGAGATATTCCTTTCTACGGATAATGGAGCAAATTTTGGTTCTGCACTTTCAACTTTTACAACAGGAACGTGGGCGCAGAAAAGCGTTGATTTAGGTGCAACTACTTCGAGTACCTGTATTGTAAGGTTTCAAGCGACATCAGATTTTGGCAATACGGACATCGGCATTGACAACGTTAACATTAGATTAGGAAATACTTCTCTTTCTGATGCCGGAGCATTGTCAGTTGATATAAGTTCCGTCGTAAGTCCGGGAACAATCAGTCCGAAGGCAACAATTAAAAACTTCGGGACAACTGATATTTCAACTGCGTTTAATGTTACATTATACATCAGCGGTGCATCTTATGCATCAACAAAATCTATTTCAAGTTTAAGTGCAGGAGCTACTACTCAAGTAACATTTGATGACTGGACAGCAACTATCGGCTCATATACATCCACAATATGTACAGAATTAACAGACGATCAGGATCCATCGAATGACTGTCTTGATAAGGATATCAGTGTTTCGAGTTCAGGAAGCTGGTCAAATGATGCAGTGTCTTATTCTCTGCTATTAGGAAGCGGTGTTGGATATTCAAATGGTTCGACAAATTATATATTTAGTGTTGGTGGTTTCACTTCTACAGGGAATAAATGTTACAGATATGACGTGAATTCAAAAACATGGGATCCAATAACAGACCTTCCCGAATTAAGAGTCCATCTCGCAACAGCAATTGTAGGGGATTCCCTATATGCAATTGGAGGTATGAACTCAGCTCATGAATACACGACTACAGTATATAGATATGATATCTCAAAAGGACTTACCGGAACATGGAAATCACGAGAACCAGTACCTTATACTGTAGGATGGGGCAGGGCAATTTCATATGGAAACAAAATATATCTTGCAGGAGGCTGCAGCGGTACAAGTTCAGCCCCATCTTTTTTAAAAAATGTTTATGTATATGATGTAGATGCAAATACTTGGGCAGAGTCAACACCTCTTCCGGAAGCGAGGTTTGGAGGAGGGTTTGCTATTTATGGTACAACCTTAGTTTACGTTGGAGGAGCCGTTAGCAATAGTGCATTAAGCAATACAGTTTACACATCTTCAATAAGCGGGGGTTTGATGAATTCTCTTTCTGAATGGAAAGTCTCTGCAAATACTTTTCCCGGCAACGGTAAACCAGTTACACTATCTTCATCTTCAAAGCTATCAGAACCTAGTATATTTTCTAAATCCAATAAAGAAGAAGGAGATGACCCAAAATCCACGTATCCCGCAGGTTCAATGTACGGTTTAGACGCCGCAACGTGGAACGGCGGAATAATTGTCGGAGGCGGAGCATCATCAGACGCATTTTTACCCAACGACCCAAGTCCATATTATTTTTATGATCCTGCTGAGGATGAATGGACATCGCAGCCAAATATTATAACACCTGTTACGGGTTCTTCATCGGGTTCGGTATTAAATGGGACTACTTGGAAATTCGTATTAGCTTCAGGATTAACGCCAAGCGGATACTCAACAGCAACTCAGGTCTGGACAGAAACATTTAGCGGTGATAAGATGCTCAATATAACTTCATTATTAGAAGGATATTATACCGGAATGAAAAATAGTAAATCACCCGGGATTAACGTTACAGTGGAACTTAGAGAATCAAATTCACCATTCTCACTCATTGAATCGCATACTGTGCTTCTGAACGAATCAGGATTTGCATCAATCCCATTCAATAATATACATAATAACAATCCATTTTACGTGGTTGTAAAATATTTGAACGGTCTTGAAACCTGGAGTTCAGCGCCGCAGAGATTCACAGACAATATTCTGAATTATGATTTCACTACTGCATTGACACAGGCATACGGCAATAATTTGGTGAAAATTGGAGACAAGTTTTGTGTTTACAGCGGTGATATAAATCAAGACGGCTCGATCAATGCAATTGACTGGGGTTTCTGCTGGAATGACAGGGGACTTACAGGTTTACAGGAATCGGATTTAAACGGAGACGGTAATGTGAATGAACTTGACCGTACGATACTTTCGAATAATAAAAGTGTAAGTGCAAAATTCCCGTCAGGGTTTGTTCCTTCTGCCGGAAAGGTGAGGAAGAGCAGTAATAGCAGTGACAAAGTGAAGAAGAACAGCGACGGAGTGATGAACAGTAACAAAGTGAAGAAGTGATGAAGAGCTGTTATGAAGTTAAATATTTTAATTAACTAAACGAAAATTAAAACTAATTTTAAATATAATATTATGAAAACACAAAATTTAAAGCTATTCTTCGCTGTCATTTTGTTGTTCGTATTTGCAAGTGCAAGGGCGCAGGTACCTTTTAAATTAACGGCTGCGAATCAGCAGACATCAGGTACATCGGTTGAATTTGACATATTTCTTCAGGCGACTACACCGGAACCATTATATCTTTCGCCTTCAGATTTTGTTCTGAATTTCAATCATGCTAATTTTACTGACCCGGTTTTAACGTATATCAATAATTCAAGCGTGCTCTTAAATGCTAACGGCAATCCTACAACTGCTTATAACGAAGTCATTGCACTGAAGATTGTTGATAATCAACTTGTAATTATTGTGAACGAAATCAGTTTCACGAATCAGACTGAATTCAACACGCGGGCAGCTAAGATTGACAATACACCTCTGACGCATAAGCTGGGAAGATTTTCTGTTTCGAATGTAACGAATGCTGCGGGAACTTTTGGGTTGCAATGGGTACAACCAAAAACAATTATCCAGTCTTATGAATCGACAAAGTGGGCAGTTTTAAATTGTTCATCAATTGGAACCTATGAGGTTATTGACGATGCTCCGCTTCCTGTTACATTAGCTTCATTTACGGCTTCAAACGTAAATAAACGCGACATTAAACTTTCATGGACAACGAGCACTGAAATAAATAACTCGGGTTTTGAAATCGAGAGAAAACTATCTGATGGAAACTGGCAAAAAGTAGGATTTCAAAACGGATCGGGCACAACGAACACGCCCGTAAGCTACAACTTTACGGATTCAAAACTGAATACCGGGAAGTACAATTACCGCCTGAAACAAATCGATAATAACGGAAATTTCCATTACTATGATTTATCCTCGGCTGTTGAAGTCGGAATCCCGACAAAATACGACTTAAGCCAGAACTATCCGAATCCTTTTAATCCTGTAACAAAGATAGACTTCGATTTGCCGAAGGATTCAAGGGTTAATATTGTGGTCTATGACATTCTCGGAAGGGAAATGAAATCTATAGTGAATGAATTCAGGAAAGCCGGATACTATACCGTGACATTTGACGCATCTGCTTTATCAAGCGGAACATATTTCTACAGACTATTAACTGACGGCGACAATAATATTATTACAAAGAAACTAACACTCGTAAAATAAGATATGAAAAAGAACGGCTCGCATATATTTGTAACAAATTTAATTAACCGTGAGGGTTCAAAATTAAAGAATACATTAAACGTTATTGTTTTCGAAATTTATAAATCTTTTATTAAATCAGCTAAATCAAATAAAATAAATAATCATGAATATGTCACTTCCGGAAAACAAAAAGCCTGAAATCGAAAAGAGCAAGAAGGAATCTTATTCTCCCCCTAAGATTTTATTTATTCCGTTGAAGGTGGAGGAACAGCTTATGTTGTGCGGTAAAGAAGAAGGCGAACATTGTGCACCGTTAAAATTCAGTTAAATCGTTACAGTAACATGTAGGGTTTTATATTACTAAATACAAGGGGGTCAGGTTTTTAATTACTTTCAAAAAAGTGTTATAACAAATAGGTAAATTAGTTTTCAATATAATCAGTTGAATTATCTTAGTACTGATTAAAGAGAAAATACGAGCTGTTTTCTGCTTAGTAATAATTTTCGTATGTACGTTACATTAATTCGTTATTACTATAAAATAAAGTGCCAGTAGAGATAAATTTATTAATCAATGTAAGCATTATAAATCCAGATCGGTTTGATTTGAAAGTTCCGTAATTATTCTGACTTTTCCTCACGCTCTTCACATTTTCTTTCCAATCTTCAATTGAGAGCTAACTGCACCTTCAGGACACATCACTTTTCTGAATGTATTCTTTGCAAGAATCGCCCTGTCCAGTTCGTTTACCAATCCGTCATGGTTAACGTCAGAAAACACGTCATTCGTTCCCCTGTCGTTCCAGCAAATTCCCCTGTCAATAGCGTTTATTTTTCCATCCTGATTTATGTCTCCGCTTATTATGCACCACTTTTCTCCGTCCTTTACCATGTTGCTTCCGTATGCCTGTGTTTGTGCCGTCGTGAAGTCGTAGTTCATATGTCCGTTTACAAAATACTGTGGCTGTGCACTCCATGTCTCCAGTCCGTTTGTATACCTTACGACTATGTAGTATGATTTGGTGCTTTCAACGTTTGTAAATTCCATCATTACGGGTTCTGAGCCGTTCTGTAATGTTGTCTTTGTTTCTGATACAAGATACGGGAATGTTGACTCCCTTAATTCAATCGTTACTTCTTTCGGGCTGCCGCTTTTCATCATTAACCCATTTCCTTCAATCAGTATTGCGAAAGTTCCCCCGTAGCCTGTTGTTATGTTATCTGTTGTCCAGACCTGTGTTGCAGATGTGTATGTTCCGTCCAAAGTCTTTCCCGATGCTGAAACGAATTTCCATGTATTTTCTGATGTGTTTGCAGTTCCCATTGAAAATCCTGCAACTGGTGTTGGTATTTCGGGCATTGCCGTCCATGAGTCGTTTGTTGGATTGTAAACATAGAAAGGTGCCGGGTCTTCGGGCATAAAGCTCGAATTTGAGGTTCCGCCTCCTACTATTACCGCATCGCTGCCCCATGTTCCTGCGTCAAGTCCGTATAGATAGCCCGCCGGGAATGTGGATTTTGGCCCGTCGCCTTCTGTTTCTTTCTTTCCGTTGAGTATGTTACTGTAATTTACTTCTAAGAAGTTTTCATTTGAGCTGATTGTAACATTCTTTCCGTTTCCCGGATATTTACTTGCTGTCTGAACCCATGTTATGTCTGTCGGACTGTTTATCGTTCCAACAAATACAGTGTTTGAAAGTGTACTGTTTCCTGATGCTCCCGCTACATATACAAGCTTAGTGCCTGCGATTGAAAACGCTCCGCCGAATCTTGGTACGGGTAATGTGGTTCCAAGCTCAACCCATGCAGGTGTGCCCGCTTCTACGTCCAGCATATAGACTTTATCAAGAACACTCGTGCCGTTATGTCCACCCGCAAGGTATATGTACCTATTATTATATGTTACTGCTTTGCACCAGCCGATTGCTTGAGGCAGAGTTGCTGCGGTGCTCCATGTGCCGAGGGTTAAATCATACTTGTAAACTGTATTATAGTATGTCGCTCCGAACTTACCTCCTATAGCGTAAAGGTAGTCTCCTGCTATTGCCGTTGCGAGTACTGTTCTTTGTGCTCCACTGGGAAGGCTATCTAATTCTGTCCAGGAATTTCCTGATATATTGTATTTATAACTTTTCTTTCCCCAGTCAGATTCGTTTGTTGTATATCCGCCTACGCTGTAAATGTCAGTTGTGTTTGCCGTCCCGCTTCCGAGGAATATTGTTGAAAAGCTTATCTCTGTTCCGTTTGCCCAGTTTCCTGACGAACCTGCTTCTATGCTCTTTGTGAAACAGTCGTTTGATGTGTTCTGGTCGTCTGTTAATCCTGTGCATACTTCTAATGAATACGTTGCTGCCGATGGTGCCCAACTGCTGAATGATACCTGCGTGGTTTGCCCGGGAGCAAGGTCGGTTACCTGTACCGCACTTCCGTGCTGACTGCTGTTTACTTCCATCGTCACATCAAACGAGACAGTTGAGGTGCCGAAGTTCTTAACTGTCGCTTTAGGTATTACTGTTCCGCTTACCGTCTGACTGACGTCTATCGAGACTGTTCCAGCGTCTGTTGTATACATGCTTCCGCTGTATATGTTTACGTTATCTATTCCTATATCGCTCGAGCCGTAGTCTGAGGTTGCTTCAAACTTTATAAAGCATGTGCCGTCCTGCGGATTTCCCAAATCTATTGTTTTCTGTGACCATGCTCCTGTTGTGTATGTTCCTTTATTCGTATAATTCGTTCCGTCTGTTGAAAATAATACATTCAGTACATCTGTGCCTGACGCGTTTGTATAGTCAAATGTAAGAAGTTTATTCCCATCACTGCTTAAATCAACGCTAAGTATAAGCTCTCCTGTAGATGATGCAGGCGCTCCGTATGAATGGAAGTTTGCAGAATGACCCGTATTGCCGTATGGTTTAACTACTCCCGCCGAAGGTGAGGTCCAGACTGCATCACTTCCGTTGTTTTCTCTTCTCCATGATGTATTTCCTGTGGCCGGTGAGTTTGTCCAGTTATCATCCGGTGCACTCCCCCATTCTCCGTCAAAGTTTTGTGAGTATATATTGAACGCTCCCTGATTGCCTATACCAAATTCAGAGAAGTCTTTTATGTTTTCGACTTTTGCAACGTACGGTTCCGAACCTGTTATCGATGCTGTAATAGGATAGCGCCAGCCGTTCTGATGGTAATTTCCTACGTAAACCGTGCTGCCGGGATTAAATGTATTTTCTCCCGTGCCGAATTCTCCCGTGTTGAACTGAAGCTCGAGCGTCGCTTTCACAATCGATGATGCAGGATATATTTCCCAAACTCTCTGTACTGCTTTATTCGGGTCGTTTGGATTTACAGAAAATGTATTCTTAACTCTAACTGAAAAGTTCGTTAAAGCTCCAAAATTCTTTATTAATGCCGGATTGTATGAACTTGATGTACCTATAGGATATGTCTTGGATGTGTTCCCCCCTGCTTTCATGTTAAACACACCCGTTCCCGTTGTTGCTACGTAGCTTGATGAGCTTCCTCCAGAAATTGTTCCCGCTGTCAGGATTTTATTTCCAAGGGTAAGATTGCCGGCAGTTAATGTCAGTGTGCCGTCAACTGTTGTCGCGGAGCCGAGCGTTACACCGCCTGCTCCGTTCATCTTAAGATTGCCTACATTTCCGTTAAAGAAACTCTCAGGAAGAGTTAATCCCGATGCGTTCGTGAATTCAACAAGAGAACTTGAATTGCTCGCGTCAACACTTCCGCCGGTTCCTGTTACTTCTCCTCCTAACGTGAGTGTGTTTGCACCGATCGATAGTGAGCCGCTATATAGGTTAAGTGCACCATTAACAACAACATTTCCAGACAATTCTGCGTCTCCTGCAACGACAATTTCCTGTATTGTTCCCGAAATATTTGGTTTTGTGTCCGTTGAGTTTGCAACAATCTGAATATCATCCAATGCGAATTCGTCTCTTTCGCCTGTACCGCTCGCATCATTACCTTTCCATCTGATAAAATAAGTTTTGTCGTTTAGAACACTTATACCTTCAATTATAACCGTTCTTACATTCGCCTTCCAGGATGGAAATTCATCGGCTGTTTCAGGTGTAGTGAAATTAATTGAGGCAACTTCTGTATAAGTGATATCATCTGCTGAATGTTCAAGATTGAATTCACTTGAACTGCTCTTGTCGTTTCGTGAATAAACAATATAACACACAAGAAAAGAAGTAATTGTTGTTCCTGTTTTATTCCTGATTTTTAAAGTCGCTTTTCCGGGTGTCCAATCGTCCTCTCCCGGCTGAAATCCAAACGCTCTGTTTCCTGTGCTTACTTCAAAGGCATATATACCCTCTGTGGTTACATCTCCTGTGCTTACACCCCTTGTATAGTCAGTATTAGCTGTTGTTCTATTTTCCCCAAATGCAAGGTCGCCGTCGCTCCATCCCGAGACAGACCATGCATTAGAATTCAATTTACCCGATAATCCAATAGATGAAAAACCACTTCCATTAAATTGATCTTTGTTCACGAATTCAACGGTATTATCGAAATCTATCTTGTATAATGTGTTTACAGAATTAATATGTAAACCTAAACCATATGTATCCCATTGTATATCGTCTATTTTTACCTGAGCAGCACCTGTACTTCTTATTTCGATAATAACCTCTCCGGAAATGTTGATATTTGCTGAATAAGTTACTACCTCATCACTTGTAGGACTAACCGTTATTGTACTGCCGATTTGATTAAGATTAACATATACCTCCAGAGATCTTGCACTCGTATTTGAGAGTGCTCTTACATATTTAAACGTCAATGTTTTTATACCGTTTGAATACGTCGGAGATATTACATTTCGAGTTCCACTGCTTCCCCAGCAAATTGCTTTACCGTTAATCGTCTGATCTGTACGTGCTCCCTCAGCCGTCCAGGTTACGCCGTCATCACCTGTCCAGCTTCTACTCATATAAGATGACGAACTTGAAGTGGGAATATTCGTAAAACTTTCGCTTCCCTGCCCGAATGAAGAAGAAGATAAAATGAAAACAAAAAGCAGACTTGATAGTACCTTTATATATGCTTTCATAACGGTAAATCGTATAGTTTAAGTATAATGTTTGTTAAATATGGGAAACTGATAGCGAAGAATGAGTTTGATAAGGTTCTCTTCAAAGGGAAATTCCTGTTGTATTCAAACTCGAAAAGATTTAACTGCCCATATTCAATAAAAAATTAATGAATATAAAATAAAAAATCTACAGATTATTTTTTACTTAAATTTTCAATAAATGATTTGAGCACCTGCAAAATGAAAAATAAAAACATTTATACTAATAAGGAAAAGAAATTTCCTTTTGGGGTTTGATGTTAAGTTTATCTCATAACCTGCACACTGAAGGAATTATTTGATATGATACACACAGATAAAGACAGATAATTTTCCAAATAGTGCTTTTTTGCTCCGGTGTTTTATTAGCGATAAAATTTCTTTACTTTGGTTTTTAAGCAATAAAACATAACTTTCCCTGTGAGCTCTGTGAATAAATAAGCTTATAGCTTGTAGCTGATAGCCGGCCACTGCAAACTTTTAATCGGCTTTTGGGGCTTTAGTGGCTTTGTGTGATAGTAATTATATAAGCTGCACAGTATTATGATTTCTTTAAAACAAATTATTAAAAAATCCGTGCAGCTTTTCTGCACGGATTTCTGTTGTAACTTGTTTATTCTTAAATTACTCTTTCACTTCATCATCATTCATAACTGTTCTTCCCGCTCTTAACCGTTATACTGCTATTGTCTGCTTTTACTATTTAATAACTGCCATCTTTTTAATGCCGTTGAATTTCCCTGCCGACATCTTGTAGAAATAAATTCCGCTTGAAAGCTTTGAGGCATCAAACTGAACGGTATGATACCCTGCATTGCGGACTTCATTCACTATCACTGCTACTTCCCTTCCGAGCATGTCATACAGCCGTATGTTTACAAGTCCGTTTTCGGGTAAATCGAAATTAATCTTTGTTACGGGATTGAACGGGTTCGGGTAGTTCTGGCTTATGTCATATTTCTTCGGCACCCCTACTTCCACTTCACCGCTTAATTCAAAGTATTCGAAGTTTCCGTTATTGTCAACCTGTTTCAATCTGTACTTGTATTTCCCCGTATTCAGATTCTTATCCTCAAACGAATAGTTCGTCGGAGTGCTCTTAGTACCGTTGCCATTTACAAATCCAACACTCTGCCATTCTGTACTCTGACCGCTGAACGCTGAACGCTGTATCTGAAATCCTGCATTATTCTGTTCATTATCCGTCACCCAATTCAGTTTAATATTTCTGTTTGAAACAACAGAACTAAAAGATGAGAGAGCAACAGGCATTGGAGAATCCTCAGTACTTACTACCCAATATGAAAAATGGTTTACAGTGTTTGTAATTTCTCTTGGATCACCTGAAACTTCAAGCGGTAAACCTGATGCAGTCCATGTCAATCCGTCATCGCTCACCCATACCTGACCTAAGTTTGTTGAGTTAAAAACCTTTCCGTTATCAAAATCAGAAAGCCAGCTGTATGTAACGTCCCTTCCGCTTGTCGGTTGATTATCAGCTGTAATTGTCCAGTTGCATGCTATACTTGTATTTGAACCTACTGTAATTACTCCTAAGTATCCGGTTTTTCTTGTAATTGTTACATTGCCAAGATTATCTGGTCCGGTAGCAATGTTAGTACTAAGGAAATTAATAGAACCATTTCCGACAGTTCTTGGATTCATTACCGATGTTCCTATTATCGTTTTTCCCGTTGCTTCGCTTGGATTTACTGCACTTGTACCAAAATACAAAGTGTTTGCACCTGTTGCAAGACTTCCATTCGTAAGTGTTAAAGTTCCATTAACAGTTAAATTAGATCCTAAAGCAAAGTTGCTTGTTCCTGTTTCGTCAATAGTTAAATTATTTACAGTATTTGTGCCTGAAAAATAAATTGTCCCGGGCGTGTTACTTGTCGTGTTCAAAACTAAATTGGAAGTTTCGTCACAAACTAAAGTTCCCGTACTTAGAAATGATCCTCGTCCACCAGATAAAAATGTAAGTGTATTTGAATTTAACGTAAGACTTGTTCCATTACCCAGAGTAAGCCCGCCGCCGGATACGTTTGCAAGCAGTGCATTAGTTGTACCGCCAGTAGTCGAAAGGACAACATTTGTAGATGTACCAGTTGTCTGTATTCTAAAAAATCTTGCAGTATTTCCATTTCCTGTAATCGTCTGAGTTCCGTTTTTTGTACAAAGTAAAGTTATTGAATTTGGATCTGCAGGATTTGTTACGGAACCCATATATGTTAAATTGCCACCTAAAGATATTGTTGCAAAAGGCGATGCGGCTGGTGCGTCTATTGTCGTTCCGTCAAAAGTTAAATTTTCGGATATTGTCGTAGTATTTCCCGAAAACGTTTTAGTACCTCCTGTAATTTTCAGATTTTTGTATGTAATAGAATTTGGTATTGAAAATGCCCCGATTTGTGCAAAATCTATTGTGCTTCCTTCACTTAAAGTTCCCCATGTAGGTAAAGTACTGTTTTGAATAGTTACCGTTGAGTTAGCAGACATATCCAATGTTCCTCCGAATATGTTTGCTGCAGGAATAGTAAAATTAATAGGATTAATTCCGTCACCTACAACAACTTTAGAACTTGTTCCTGAGACTGTCCAGTCTGCTGCAATAGTGGATGTACTGCCATTTTGAATTATGAATGTCTGGTTATCTGATACAAAGTCCGATGGATTTGTACCTGTCCCTTCCGGATCTGTGCCCCAGCTAGAAAGCAAATTAACGCTACTTTCTGCAACATTGTAATAAATTGCATTTGCTGCACCAGTAACAGCCACATTTTGTGTCGACGCACCTGTACTGGCATTTTCAATATTACCGGAATATGTCCCAACCCCCCCAGGGTTAAATCTTACTTCTATAGTTTTGGATGACACTGTTCCTGAAACAGGAGTAAAGGTTAATGAACTTCCGAATGAACCGACTCCATTTTCCCTTACCTGATATCCAGTAGGCGGAGTTATAACTAAATCAGCGGTTAAATTCGTTGCTGAAACTGTGTATGTTTGGGAAGCTGAAGGCGTTCCGACTGTTGTTGAAAATGGGGTTAATGTGCCTGAAGTATTTATAAATGGTGAGGATAATACAGGTACAACATCATTCCAAGCTGTTCCGACCCTGATACCGTCGATAATAGCAGTAGGTGTATTTGTTCCTTGCCTTAAACCTACTTTATCTATGGTTGTAGCGTCAGTTGAGGCATCTGTGCTTGTCAATGTTGAAATAGGTTCAGTTCCATCAATAACAGGATTAATAAATACATTTGCAATATCATTTGTTGTTCCGCCGGCAACAAAAGAGTATTTAATAACAATTAGATATGTTGTATTCATGGAGTATGTGTAATCCGTGTAAGTATCAGATGTTGTAGAACTTCCCCTTCTAATACCAAAAGCAAGATTATTTGATGCATCTTTTTTAACAAGTAACCTTCCATAAAATGATGAAGTACCAGTCATAAAATGTATGAAATAATCACCTGTAGTCTTTGCAGATGATATATTAACCATAAATGCCATATACACACTTCCGGTAGTTTGCGCAGTGAATGATTTATTGTCGTCTTCACCGCTGCCTGAAATAGTAACCGCATTACCGATTCCTGAACCTACATAACCCGAATATGTCAATCCCGGGGTAGTAACCGTTATAGGTAAAGTTGTTCCACTATGTGCTGTCCATCCTTGAGTTGTAATCAAGGTTCCTGCTAAGTAATCGAAATCTTCAGTTAATATTGCCTGTCCCCATCCCATATTTGCGATAGTAAAGACAAATATTACGCTTAATAAAATTTGTTTAAATTTTTTCATGAGAATATATTATTTTAATTTGTAAAATGATTTTTGATTATAATGTTCGCCACATCTATTAATTACTGATATGATGAACTTATTACTTATGCAATATATGAAATTTATTCGTGACGTAATGTTAAATAATTATTATGAAATTCTTGCTGTTTTGCAGTTTAGAAAGGCTATAGAACCTATGTAACGGAAAAAACTGCATATAACAATAATTTAAACTTTCCTAAAAGTCTCTGAAACATTCAGATGCATTTTTATCTTATGCCGGAATCTAAACGGGAAAATATAATTAAAAAATTGACCGGCAAATCATTATTACAAATATATCATACTGATTGTAAGTTAACAATGAAGAAGAGCAAGAAAGGTCGGGAAGGGCAGGAGACAAATTCATTATTCACTGAGCACTACCGAAACTTTTTCTATCTTCCAACTACCTTTCAGGTTCAAAACCTGTCCGTAAAGGAAAATCCTCTCGGCCGGCCTGAACGGGAATACCTGTCCTGTCTCGTACTTACCGTTGTTGTCTTTATCAACGTATGCAATAAGATAGTAACCGCCCTCAAGAACATCAGTGAATGAGAACAGGGAATCAGATGTAAGAAACCTGGTAAAGCTTATTTCAGGTTTATCTTTTTTGATTAGTTTAAGAACAACGGGATATTCAATCATATATCTGTCCTGAATAACGCCTGTTATCTCACCGAATTTTTTCTCTTCGGCGATTGTAAATTTTACCGAGAACTCATGGGGCTGTTTATTCTTAACGTATTCTAATGATAAATTGACTGCGGCACCGTAATAAATACCGGTTGTCGGACTAACTTCCAACAGCGAATCGTTCTGCCAGTTAAACACGTATTTAATCTCTTTGCCAAGCGTATCTTTTAAACTTAATTTCTGTGTAATGTATTCTTTTGGTGTTTCCCTGTTCTTGAAGTAAAGATACAGTTTTGATTTCAGTCCTGCATTCATTTCTCCTCTCAAGACGCTCGAGAAGACGGCTCCGGCCGAATCTGTCTGCAATCCGTTCAGAAATCCTTTGCTTGAAAAATAATCTTCCTGTACAAGAACATCTTTAAGTATGAAGTTAATTCCTGTCTGTGCGCTTATATCGCTCACCTCCGCGTCTTTTTCTGCTATGGAAATTCTTTCAAAAACTTTATCGTACAAACCGTTGAGGTCGCCGTCAAACACTGTGAACAGCCTGTACTTTCCTGCCGATAAATTCTCAAAACTATAACTTCCGTCCGTGCTCACGGGCATTATGTAATCTGGAGGGTTTTTTTCGGGGTCAATGTTGTTTTCTTCGCCCGGTTTTTGTTTGTAAGCAAACACAAATGTCCTGTCAAAATTTTCTCCAAAAACCTTACCCGATATCTTTCCCTTGTCGATTGCCGGTCCTGTAGATATTGCAAACTGAATTGGCGAACCGATTGGATTATTCCTAACGTCCTTGAATACTTTCCCGATTACGAAGAGGTACGTTTTGTTCTTCTCCAGTCCTTTTTCAAATTCGACAGTCACTTCCTTTCCGCTCCAGTCGTACGAAAGCGTGCCTTTTGGTTTTGGAGTTACAAAGAATGCGTCAATGAAGCTTCTTCTGTCAACGTATTCATCGAATTCAAGCGTTATTTCATTTCCACTGAAGTTTACTGTATTAGGTCTCGGGTACAAATACTTTATTCTTGGCGGAACCTTGTCGTCTTCACCTCCGGAAGGCGGCTGCTGATTAGCACAACCTGAAAACCCAGAAATTGCGCATATCAGTAAAACCGCAGACAATATTTTATGAATATGTTTAATCAAACTCATGTAATTTATGATTTATGAGATTAATAAATAATACATAAACGATTCTACTCTAAAAAACAATTTATCTTGCTTATTCTTATGATGATAAAGACACTAAATTATTAATCAGTAAAATCATATGATTTTTTGATATAATAACATTTTATCATGAGAGAGTGACTTTTGGTAGCTCTAATTAGTGTTAAATACAACAACTCAGAAATCATATAAAACGCTTAAAATAAAAGAATAAATAAAAGTAACTGCATATTTGGCAAAAGTGAATGGTGTTTTTCAAATTACATTTCTGATTTATTAAAATAGTAATCAAAATTCCAAATTAAACTTAGTTATTTATTAAATAATTTAAGTTATATTATGGATACATGTATTCTAGATACACAAACTCATTTCAGACTTAAATATCTGTTTTCACCGTATAATATTAACACTTGACTTTAATTAAATGATAATATATTTTCGCAGTGACAAGCCATCTAAACAGAGGTATTGTAAATATCATGTCATTTTAGAAGGGGTTGTTAGTTCCCCTCTCTTTTCTTAGACTTGCCGTTTATTCTTTTATAATATAATGTTATGGGGTATTAAGTGGCAAAATCAAATAAATCTTATAAAGATAAACTTGAAAGAGGTTATGAACTTTATAACTCAATAAAGAATATGCTCTCATTCTTGCCTGCAGAAGAAGATTTAGAACCGGGCAAATATTTAACTTTTCTGAATTCAATTACCAATATAAACCATTCTGCTGATTCAATAAAAGAGAAGCATGGTTTAAGTATTAAGGCAAGACAGGAATTATTTCTAAAAGATAAGGGCGTGAAAAGACGCGCCTCTTATATTTTTGCTTACTGTAAGTCAAGAAGCGACTTAAAACTTCAAACCGAAATGATCGGAAGACTAAGCAAGAGTATTCTTAACTACAAAAAATCTGACACCCCTGTTAAGGGAAAATCAGTAAAACACATCAATAGAAAAGAACAAAGTTTTGGGGATTATGTGAGTCTATTTGAAGACTTAATCGATGAGGTGAGATTAATCCCCTCTTACACTCCTCCAAACGAATTGATTCAAATCTCAACATTGGTATCATTCAGAAAAGAAATGCTGGAATCAAACAAAACCGTAGATGACAAATTAAACAGCTATAACACAATAAATAAAAAGCGTCTGGAATCATATAATATGCTTCACGATAGAATGGTTCGTATAAAATCTTCAGTAAAATCTCAATACGGCATAAATAGCAGCGAATATCAATCAATAAAAGGAATTAGAGTTAATTAATAAATATAATTATTAAATAATTTTACAATCTTACTTAAAATTATTATGAAAAAGCAAATTTGCATCTTATTTGTTTTAGCATTTGCTCAAATAGTAAGTGCACAGTGGATGCCTGAGGTGCGTCTGACTGATAATTCAGCTATTTGTAATACTTCCTATACAAATAGTTCACGTTGTATTGCTTCCAGCGGTGATATCATTCATATAGTATGGGCTGATTACCGCGAAGGGCAGGAAGAGATTTATTATAAACAATCAATAAATAAAGGTTTAAATTGGGGAGCGGATACCAGGTTGACTAATGCAGTAAATCAATCGTATAATCCTTCTATTGCCGTATCCGGGTCTTCCGTACATGTTGTATGGCTTGACAAACGTAATAGTGATTATCAGGAAATATTCTATAAAATGTCAACAAACGGAGGGGTCAGTTGGGGGGCAGATATACAACTAACTAATAACAGTTCTATATCTTCGTATTCTCCTTCAATATCAGTATCCGGTTCAGTTGTGCATGTAGTATGGGAAGACTATCGCGACGTCAACAGTGAAATCTACTATAAACGTTCCGCAGACGGCGGAACAACTTGGGGAGCAGATATCCGTTTAACAAATAACACTAATAATTCACAAGTTCCCGCAATCGCTGTCTCTGGTTCCGTTGTACATGTTGTCTGGTTTAAAAGTATTTTTAATAATGAAATATTCTACAAACGCTCAACAGATGATGGTGTTACCTGGGGAGAAGATACTCGGCTGTCTAACGCAGGGGTATCAGGAGGGGCAACCTATCCTTCTATTAGTGTATCCGGATCTTACGTGCATGTTGTTTGGTCTGATACTCGTTTTAATTACAGAGGAGATATTTATTATAAACTCTCGGCAGATGGAGGCTTAAACTGGGGTGTTGATACCCGTCTAACGGCTACAGGAAGAATGTCAAGCCAACCATCTATTGTAGCCGCAGGTTCAAATGTACATGTTGTATGGGAGGAGTACGATATCGGATTATCAGAGATATACCACAAACGTTCCATCACGCAAGGCATAAGCTGGGATCCAAATACCCGTCTCACTAATTTTCCTGGTGATTCTAAATATCCGTCAATATCAATGATAAGTAACTCCGTGCATGTTATATGGACTGATAAGCGGGTTGGCAGTGGAATATATTACAAACAAAACCCAACAGGAGAACCCAATCCTATTGACAGCGTTGTACCGAATCAGAATAAGCTGAATGTTTCGTTGAACTCAAATATAAATTCATATTTCCATCAGAATATGAATGCAGCGACACTGGACAGCAATAACATTACATTTTTCGGATCAATGACAGGAAGAAAACGCGGAGCAATTACTTACAATTCAGGTACCAAATCAATGCAGATTGTTCCATCTGCGCCCTTTAAATACGGTGAATTAATAAGCACAACACTTGATTCAGGAATAAAATTAAGCTCCGGAAGTTCTTTAGCACCGTTTGTATGGAGTTTTACAACATTGACAAAACCTTCGAATAATGTATATAATCAAACAAGTACAGTAGAGGGAATCGATTATGCACGGACAATTGCAACAGCAGATTTTGACGGTGACGGTGATTTAGACCTTGCTGTAAATGGTGGTGGTGCTAGTGTATTTATATTAAAGAATAATGAACACGGAATTTTTGAAATATTCTCATATATTAATGCAGGATCGTGTTATGGTTTTACAACCGGGGATTTCAACAATGACGGATATACAGATATTGCAATGAATGGAGAAGGCATAAAAATATTTCAAAATAACGGATTGGGAGTATTCACACAAATATCTTCCATTCCTGATGCCGGATACAGTATTGGAATAACCCCCGGTGATTTTGATGGAGATGGCGATTTAGACCTTGCATTTACTAATGATCAATCAAATTTAGTCTCAATATTAAAAAATAATGGAACAGGAATATTTACTTTATCAAATACCGATTCTCTAAACGGATTTGCTCAGGTGATTATAACGGGAGATTTTGATAATGACGGCGATTTAGACCTTTGCGTAAATACTGAAAATCCATATACAGTTTCAATAATAAAAAATAATGGGGCGGGAAAATTCACTTTGTCGGATACTGTTTCAATTAACGGATATGGGTGGAGTTTAGCAACAGGTGATTTCAATATGGACGGATATTTAGACATTGCTTTTGCCGGTAATAGCTCTTCTTCATTATTAATACTAAAAAATAACGGAACCGGAACATTCACAAAATCGTCTGATATTACGGTCGAAGTAAGATCAGCCGGAATTACATCCGGAGATTTTAATGGAGACGGACATTTAGATTTGTCAGTTACTAATTGGGATCTGAACAAAATATCAATATTAAAAAATAACGGAAGCGGAGGATTTACTTTATCTTATTCGGGTAGTGTGGGAACCAGACCCTGGGGCATTGTTTCAGGAGATTTTGACGGAGACGGTGTATTGGACATAGCTGCAGCTAATAATGAATCTAATAATATAAGCATTTTAATGGATTTGAAACCACCGCAATTATTAAGCCCTGAAAACAATTCAATAGGCAATTTAAACTTTGCGTGGAAAAAATCTGCAGGGGCTACCAATTACAGAATACAGATTGCATCTGATTCATTGTTCGGTAACCTTATTATTAATGATTCTACTTTACTTGGAACGGATTCGGTGAAATACATCTCTGGATTAACTCCCTTCACATGGTATTATTGGCGTATGAAATCAAAGGCAAACAACGGAACTAGTTATTGGTCTGATACCTGGAAATTCAAGACCCTTGGTACTCCTGCACCTGTGATACTGTACTCTCCGGAGAATAATGTAATAAATATGCCTCTTAATATCACATTTCAATGGTCTAAATCGGTCGAACAAACCGGCTTCGGTAAACTGAAAATTGAAAGCATAAAATTAAAAGAAGAACTCCTTATCTCGCCTGATGCAGTATACGGATATTGGTTTGAATACAGTATTGATTCTACTTTTTTATCCAGTGTCGTCATAGATTCATTGTTGTTCGATACGACCAAAACTGTTTCAGAGCTAAATGATTATACAAAATACTACTGGAGAGTGAAAGCAAGAAATGAATCAGGATGGGGTGGATTCAGCGAAATCCGGAAATTCACGACAGTTGCATTGCCTCATTTAACACTTTTTTCACCTGCTAATAATGCCGTTGACCAGCCTTTGAATATCACTTTTCAATGGTATAAATCAATTGAACAAACTTTATTAAAGAAATCAACATTATATGAAATCAATTCAGATAATAAACTTTTCAAATCAGGTTTTTCAGCACTTACGATTTCAAATTACTTTTTTGAATACGGTACGGATTCTACATTTGCAACGGTAATAGAAAGAGATTCATCATTAACTGATACAACGAAAACAATAACCGGTCTTAGTAAGAATACCAGGTATTATTGGCATGTTAAAGCGAAGAATGAATTCGGTTGGGGTGGCTTCAGTTCAAACTGGAACTTTACAACCTCATGGAATATTGACAGTGTCTCGCCAAGCCAGAATAAAATTAATATTCCGATAACTTCTGATATAAGAACTTATTACCATCCGGTTATGAATGGTTCATCAATGGACAGCAACAGTGTAATATTTTTCGGTTCCATGACAGGAAGAAAAGGGGGAACTATATCTTATAATTCAGGAAATAATTCAATGCAAATAATTCCTGATAATCCTTTCAAATATGGAGAATTAGTAAGTACAACTCTTGATACAGGAATAAAAACTGGTTCGGGTGTTCCTATTATACCATTTATCTGGAGCTTTACAACAATGGCGAAACCGTCAAATTTAATTTTTAACTGGACTTCTAATATTGCACTATCCGGTAATCCTTTTGGAATTACAGCGGGAGATTTTGATTCTGACGGTGATTTGGATATTAGTGTTACTTCCAGAAATACAAATACTGTATCCATATTAAAAAATAACGGATACGGCTCTTATTCAGTTTCATTCTCAGTCGGAGTAGAAACTTCTCCTTTTGGAATTGCCACGGCTGACCTTGATAATGACGGCGATTTAGACCTTGCCGTTGCTAATAACGGTTCAAATACTGTATCAATATTAAAGAATGACGGGACAAGTATTTTTTCAGTATCATCTTTAGTCAGTGTAGAAACATATCCTTGGGGAATAACCACAGGTGATTTTGATGGCGATGGCGATTTAGACCTTGCAGTAACTAATTCTGTTTCGAATTCTGTTTCAATATTAATGAATGACGGAAATTGTTCTTTTTCAGTTTCTTCCACAATTTCTGTTGGAAGTATTCCTTACGGACTGAATGTTGGGGATTTTGATAATGACGGAGATTTAGATATTGCCGTTTGTAATCATAATTCAAATACAGTATCAATATTAATGAATGGAGGGACAGGTGCTTTTGCTTTACAGCATACCATTGGTGTTGATGGTGGTCCTTATGCTGTATCTATTGGCGATATTGACGGAGACGCGGATGTGGACTTTGCAGTATCTAATTTCACTTCTAATCCTCCTTCAGTCTCGATATTAAAGAATAACGGAGCAGGTGAATTTACATTATCTTCGACAGTAAGTATGGGTAATGGTCCGACAGGGATTATTATGGCTGACCTGGACGGGGACAATGATTTAGATCTTGCAGTACAGAATTACTGGGTGAATTCAGTATTTATAGTGAAGAATAACGGAACTGGTACATTTACAAATGATAGGTCTTTTTCATCAGGCTATAGACCTCAGACAATGGCAACTGGTGATTTCGATAATAACGGTGTATTGGATTTGGCGGTTGCAAATAATGGAGGAAATAATGTCAGTATATTAATGAATCTAACACCTCCCGTACTGATAAGCCCTGCAAACAATTCAACGGGCAATTTAAACTTTGCGTGGAAAAAATCTGTAGGGGCTACCAATTACAGAATTCAGATTGCAACTGATTCATTATTTAGTAATCCGGTTATTAATGACTCGGCTTTGGCTGGAACTGATTCAGTAATATTCATTTCAGAATTGACACCCTTTACCTCGTATTACTGGCGTATGAATTCAAAATCCGGAAGCAGTTATAGTTTGTGGTCGGATACATGGAAATTTAAGACAATTGGTTCCCCGACACAGGTTACGCTTTCTTCACCCGCGAATAATGCTTTGGAACAGCCACGTCATATTATATTTCAATGGTATAAATCTGTTGAACAAACTTTTGCTAAGGACTTGGGATTCAAAGATCAGAAATTAGGAGCGAAAGAAAAAACAAAAAACAAAAACGATTCTCCTGATGTTATTTCCAAATACTGGTTTGAATATGGAACGGATTCTACATTTTTAACAGTGATAGCAAGAGATTCATCATTAACGGATACAACAAAAACGATTTCAGGTTTAAGCATAATAACAAGATATTTCTGGAGGGTTAAAGCTAAAAATGAATCGGGTTGGGGTGAGTTTAGTTCAATCTGGAACTTTACAACATTAGATGAGGAAGATATTAAATGGACGAAAATGTCCTCAGGAATAGGCGAAAACTTATCGATAATTGCTCTTGCTTCTGGCAACAGCAATTATTTGTTTTCAGCAATAAAAAATGGAAGTATATTCAGAACTTCAAATTACGGAATTAATTGGAGTAATACTAATTTGAATGCTCCCGATGTAAGAAATATTGCAATACATGGATTATACACATTTGCATGTTCATACGGGTCTTCGGGGAATGTATTGTATCGTTCAGCAAATGATGGAGGAATTTGGAGTGTTTTGAATCCGGCTTCTATTTACTATCCATTAACACTGGTATCAAACAACACTTATCTATATTTAGGCAGAAATAAATATTGGGGTAGTGGCGGTGGAGTTTACAGATCTGCAGATAACGGTTCGACATTTTCTTATATGAATAGTGATTGGAATAATATTCCGGTTTATGTTCTTGCAGCGAAAGGATCTGAAGTATATGCAGGAACCCGTGGAAGTGGTATTTATTATTCGGGAAATAACTGCGACAACTGGACATCAGCTTCATTTGGATTATCAAATAGGAATATTTATGCTCTTGAACTAAGCGGGTCAAATGTTTTTGCAGGAACAGACGGGGGTGTTTTTCTATCAACAAACAGAGGAACTAATTGGAGTGCAGTAAACAGCGGCCTTACAAATCTTTCAGTACGTTCTCTAACTGCAAGTGGTAATAATATATTTGCTGGTACTAAAGGAGGTATTTTTTTCTCTTCAAATAACGGTTTGAATTGGGAAGAAAAAAATCTAGGTTTAAATCCAGTAGATTCTGTTACATCTTTAATTCTTGCAAATAATTTCATTTTTGCGGGAACAGGAGGTAATTCAGTGTGGAGGAGCAAGTTTACTGTTCCATTACCCGAAGCACCTGTGCTTTTAAGCCCATCAAACGATTCAATAGGTAATAAGCTAAATATTATATTAATATGGTCAAAACCTTTAACCGCCAAAAAATATCATATTGTTGTTTCAACAGATTCATTATTTACGAATAAAATAGTAAATGATTCATTACTGACCGATTCGCTTAAGATGTTATCCCTATCACCTTTAACAATTTATTACTGGAAAGTCAGGACTCAAAATACAACAGGCTGGAGTGAATTTAGTATGCGATATATATTTAAGACAATGGGCGCTCCATCTCAGGTTAATTTGTTGTTCCCTGCGAATAACTCCGTAAATCATTCTGTAAGTCTAATCTTTAAATGGAATAAATTCGGTGATCAGACTTTATCAAAAGTTAAGAAAGAAAAATCTGATAAAAGAGATAAAAATTCGGATAACACTGAAGCAATAGCAAATTACTGGTTTGAACTTGCATCTGATTCTCTGTTTAATAATTTGATTTTAAGAGACAGCGTTTTAACCGATACATTGAAAAGTGTAACGGGACTTTCAAATTTAAACAAGTATTACTGGAGAGTGAAAGCAAAGAATGAAATAGGATGGAATGATTTTACAAGTCCGTTTAATTTCACAACAATAAATTCTCCGGATATAACAGGCTACGGTGTTCCTCCAAATGGAACAGATACAACTAATTTTGGTGCCACAAACATATTTTTCATAGCAAATGTATCGCTTTCAAGATTTGTTGGAATAATTTATTTTACAGTATCACCTATTGAAGGCGGATTACCCGATGGTATAAATTCAATAAGCAGCTATTTCTGGAGTGTTTCAGATTCCGGAATAATTTTTACTGATGGATATTTCAGGATTCCTCTTTCATTTCTTGGGGGCATTACAGATCCTTCAAAATTGAGATGGCTTAAAAGAAGTTTTTCAGGCGATAACTGGATAGATATCGGAGGAATAATTCAGGATGGCTATTTAGTAAGCACTGTTCCGTTTAATTCATTCAGCGAATTTGCCATCGGTTCTCAGGATGTTCAGCCACTTACAAGCACTAATATTAAGATTACAGTTATTCCGGAGGGCTTTTATGACCCGCCGAATAATCGATTAAACTGCAAAGATTCAGTAAAAGTTTTTCTTCGGGAAACATATGTTCCTTTTGCAGTTATCGATTCATCTGTTTCAATTATTGATTCATTGAACTTTACTGCATTCTTAGAATTTAAAAATGCACCAACCGGTTCGTACTATCTGGTTGTGAGGCACCGTAATTCAATCGAAACATGGAGCAAATCAGGCGGAATAATATTTACAAAATATTCTTCAATGACCTATGACTTCACGAGTTCAGGTACGCAGGCATATGGAGATAACCTTGTTCAGAAGAACGGGCTGTGGTGTCTGTACAGCGGGGATATAAATAAAGATGGAATAGTGGATGCCCTTGACAGGTCATCGGCATGGAATGACAGAAATCAAACAGGATACTATTCATCAGATTTGAACGGCGATGGAGTAGTGGATGCCCTTGACAGGTCGATTTGCTGGAATAACAGGAATAAAACAGCGCAGATACCTTTACTCCTTGATAATTTCGGTAAAGGGAAAGGAAATGAGAAACAAAATACAAAAAACGGAAAAGAGGTCATCAAAGGATATGACGTAAAACTTGACGGAACAAGTATAAAGAAAAAGAAGAATAATTACTAAGTTACAATAGCAAACATAAAATAAATTAATAAATATAATAATAATATGAAAAAACCAATATTTGTTCAGCTTGCACTTGTAATAGCAGTATTACTAAGTACAAATTTGTATTCTCAGGTACAGTTTAAGGCAACAATTACAAACCAACAGGCAGTTCTTTCAGATCCGACATACGGGAACTGTGTGTATTTTGACCTGTACTTACAGCAGGATGGGGGAACGGGCCCATTATATCTTGCAAATTCTGATTTCAAGTTTACCTTTAATGTAGCAAACTTTTCCGGGTCAACTATAGAGTACGTAGACGGGTCGAATGAATTGTGGAATTCAAACGGAACAGCAACCACATCATATAACGAAAACATTGCACCGACATTTCTTGCGGCGAATCAGCTCATAATTAATTTGCAGCCGCCAACGTTTACAACCCAGACACAATTCAATTCAAGAATTGCAAAGATTGATGGAACACCGAGCAAGCATAAACTCGGACACTTTGTGGTATATACAATTTCTAATACCAGCGGAAACTTCGGGCTGACATGGCTTACGGGTGTAGGAGGCACTGTAGTAACATCATTTGACCCGGCAACTCCATGGAATTCAAGTCAAGCAACGGGAACACTTGAGGTAATAACCGATACCCCGCTTCCGGTACAGCTTGCATCATTTACAGGGAACATAGAAAACAAGCGTGATGTATCCTTAAGCTGGAAGACAGAAAGAGAAACAAACAACAGAGGGTTTGAAATAGAAAGAAAGGTATTAGACGGAACATGGTCAAAAGTGGGGTACATTGACGGAAAGGGGACAACAACCACACCCGCAGATTACAGGTTTGAGGATAAGAAACTCAGCACTGGCAAATACAATTACAGACTGAAACAAATCGACAACAACGGAAACTATGAATACTACGACCTCAAGGCAGAAATGGAAGTCGGAATACCGACAAAGTATGATATAAGCCAGAACTACCCGAATCCGTTCAATCCGACGACAAAGATAGACTTCGACCTGCCTCTTGACAGCAGGGTAAACATAAAACTGTATGACATATCAGGAAGGGAAGTGAAGACGATTATGAACGAACAAAG